>JAVBOQ010000121.1:0-12464 GCA_031550455.1 Eubacteriales bacterium | reverse complement strand
CGTCCGGAGCGCCAACCGGCGCGTTGGTCAGCGCAAGAAACGTACGATCCTGGAAAATGACGACTTGGCCGCGCAGATACAGAGGCGCTTGCGTCGGGTCAAACAACACGGCGGTTGAAAGGGCGTTCGGGCCGGTCGCGCCGGTCGCGCCGCGCAGCCCAATAGGGCCTTGCGGGCCGGGGACGCCCTGCGGCCCGGGCGCGCCTGCGACGCCAGCCGCGCCCGGCGCGCCCGTCGCGCCGGTTGCGCCGGTCGCGCCGGTCGGGCCTCTCGGGCATGCCGCCGTGTTCGGGCACACCGGCCCGTCAATCGGCTGAAAAACCGGGATGCAGTTCATGGAACGGAAGTTGCTGCAAAACACAATCGATTCCTCCTCGATTCAACGATCCTGGGGATGTAAACCCATATCACTGTATTCCCGTCGAAACAAGTGTGTTCGCCTTCCGGCAGGCAGGACTTCCGTCAAGAAGCCCGAAATAAACCGGAAAAGCTGAAAGCAGGTACAACTATGTGGGAATTTCATGGGTTGCCCTACCAACGCCCGGACACCGGGTCGCTGCGCGCGGCGTATGAGGCGGGTGTCGAACGGCTGCGCGGCGCGCAAACTTACGCGGAAGCGCGTGGCGCATTTCTGGCGCTCGACAAAATGTTCGCGGATCTCGGCTCGGCCGAAACCATCGCCAGCATCCGAAACACGATGGACACGCGCGACGCGTTCTACAAAGCGGAGATGGACTTTTTCAACGAAGAAATGGCAAAGCTGACGCCGGTTATTAAAAAGGCGATGGAGGCGCTACTGGCTTCGCCTTTCCGTAAGGATTTTGAGGCGGAATTCGGCCCCGAGCTGTTCGTCAAAGAGGCGCTGAACATCCGAACGAAGAGCGAGGCGATCGTGCCCGACCTGATCGAAGAAAGCGAACTGTGTGTGCTGTACAGGGACAAGGCGGCCGGGTGCCAGGTTTCGTTCATGGGCGAAACCGTGAACTTCTACGGGCTGCTCAAGCACATGGAAAGCCCCGACCGCGCCGTGCGGCGGGCCGCTTTCGCCGAATGGGCAAGTCTGTACGAGGGCATCTCCGCCGACCTCGACGGCATATTTGACAGGCTGGCCGCCGTCCGCGTCCGCATGGCGGAAAAGCTCGGGTTCGCGAACTACACGGAGCTCGCGTACGCCAACATGGGCCGCGCCAGCTACGGCGCGGCCGAGGTCGCCGCGTTCCGCGCGCAGGTGCGCGACGTGATCGTTCCCGCAGTCGCCCGCTACCGCGCGCGTCAGGCGGAGCGCATCGGCGTCGACAAACTGCGCTGGTATGACGAGAATTACATGTACCCGGACGGAAACGCCGACCCGAAAGGCGGCGAGGCCGAACTCAAAGCAGCGGCGGCCCGGATGTACAAAGAACTGAGCCCCGAGACGGACGCGTTTTACCGGTTCATGCTCGAGCACAACCTGTTCGATCTGACGACGCGCCCGGGCAAGCACCTCGGCGGCTACTGCACGGCGCTGCCCGACCTCAAGGCGCCGTTCATCTTCTCAAACTTCAACGGCACGGCGGCGGACGTCGGCGTGCTGACGCATGAGGCTGGTCACGCCTTCGCGGCGTATACGGCGATGCGGACGCAGCCGATCAGCGCGTACCTGCACGCGGGCGCGGAGGTCGCGGAAATCCACTCGATGACCATGGAACACTTCACCTACCCGTGGCTGAACCTGCTGTACGGCGAGGAAAACGTCCAAAAGGCGAAGTACGCGCACCTTTGCGACGCGCTCTGCGCCATCCCCTACCTTGTCGCGGTCGACGATTTTCAGCACCGCGTCTACGCGAACCCGGGCCAAACCGCCGCGGACCGCCGGAAACTATGGAAGGAAGTCGAACAAACCTACATGCCCTGGCGCGACTACGACGGCAACGCGTTCCTCGCGGGCGGCGGGTTCTGGATGCAGAAACAGCACATTTTCCTCTATCCATTCTATTATATTGACTACGCGCTGGCGCAGACATGCGCGTTTGAGTTCTACGGCCGCATGAAGGAAGACCGCGACGCCGCGTGGGCCGACTACCTCAGGCTTTGCGGCGCGGGCGGCAGCCTCGGGTATTTCGATCTGCTGAAGCTTGCCAACCTGTCGAGCCCGTTCGCGGAAGGAACGGTGCGCCGCGCGGTCGCGCACGTCATCGAGGAACTGGACGTACATGTTTGACATCCGGTTGACCGCCGCCGTTCCGGCGGACGCGGAAGCGATACTCGGGCTATACCAAAGCCAGATCGGCTTTGGCACATCCGACTGGGACGAGACCTACCCGACGATGGCGTTCATCGAGGCCGACATCGCGGCGTCGCTGCTGTTCATCGCGCGCGACGGCGCGGATATCATCGCGGCGGTCTCGATGACGTTCGACGAGGAATATGCCTCGCTGCCCTGCTGGACGCCGGCGAAGGCGGTCTACTTCGCGCGCCTTTGCGTCCGGCCGGCGCTGCAGGGGCGAGGCCTTGCAAAGTCGGTGCTGGCGCGCGCGGAAACCATCGCACGCGCGTCCGGGGCCGACGGAATCCGGCTGCTGTGCGCGAAAACAAACGGCGCGGCGCGGCGGCTCTATGAACACGTTGGCTATACTCGCTGCGGCGAATGCGCGTATTACGACACGGATTTCTTCTGTTTTGAGAAAAAATTACAAAAGATCGATTGAAAAAGAATGCAATCGGGTCTATAATGGGGGCGATCGATCGCGCGTGACGCACACCGCGACAAAAATACGAAAGGTGGTATCCGCGGATGAAAAAGTTCCTCGCGCTATTTCTGACACTGCTGATGCTGACAGTAGGAATATCGGCGCTTGCGGAGCAGGCTCCGGCCACGACGGAACCCGTTGTCATCACCATCTTCCACACCAACGACGTGCATGGCCGCTACAACAGCGCGGAGGGCATGGGCTACGCGATGATGGCGTCCTATGTCAACGAGGCGCGCAAGGCGGGCAACGTGCTCGTCCTGGATGCGGGCGACACGTTCCACGGCACGATCTTCGCCAACGCGACAAAGGGCGAGAGCATCGCGCAGGTGATGAACGCGATTGGATACGACGCGATGTGCCCCGGCAACCATGATTTCAACTACGGCTTCGACCGGCTCAAAGAGCTCGAGGGCATGCTGGCGTTCCCGATGGTCTCCAGCAACATCACGCTCAAAGACAGCGGCGAAAAGGCGTTCAAGCCGTACGTGATCCTCGAATGCGGCGGCAAGAAAATCGCGGTCGTCGGCGCGGAGAACCCGCAGATGGTCAGCGCCATTCATCCGGACTACACTGCGAATCTTATCTTTGGCGACGCGTCGGTCGTCGAGCAATCGGTCTATGAAGTGAAGAAGCAGGGCGTCGACGCGGTGATCATCCTTGCGCACTGGGGCGCGGACGACGCCTACGACCCGAACAGCGTCGCTGCGCTGGCGACGATCCCCGGCGTTTCGCTGGTCATCGACGGCCACAGCCACACCTCACTGTACGACATCAAGCAGCCCGGCGACGGCTATGGCGCACTGGTGACATCCTCCTATGAATACCTCAAGGACCTGGGCAAAGTGACGATGACATTCAAACCCGAGGGCGGCATGGAAGTCGTCGGCGAACTGATCCCGAACCCGGGCCGGTTTGAGGACCATGCGCTGATCAACGCGATTGAGACGCAGGAGGACGCGCAGAACGCGGAACTGGACAAGGTCATCGGCGAGACGACGGTGGAACTCGTCGGCGAGCGCCCGATCGTCCGCACGGGCGAGTCGAACTGGGGCAACCTGGCGACCGACATCTTCATTGAGGCGACCGGCGCGGACATCGCGCTGATGAACGGCGGCAACATCCGAAAGACGACGCCCGCGGGCCCGATCACCGCGCGAGAAATCAACACGGTCTACCCGTTCGGCAACCTGGTCGTCGTCATCGAGATCACCGGGCAGCAGCTCAAGGACGCGCTGGAAGTCGGCGTCAGCCTCTACCCGGAAACGAACGGCGGGTTCGCGCACGTCGGCGGCATGCGCTATGCATTCGATCCGGCGAAGCCGGTCGGCGAGCGGATCACCGAGATCCTCGTCGGCGGCGCGCCGTACGACCCGGCCGCGACCTACAAGCTGGCGACGAACGACTTCATCGCGGCGGGCGGCGACAACTACGCCATGTTCGCGGACTGCCCGGTGCTGTTCAACCTGGGCTGGATGGACGAAGTGATCATTGAATACCTGAAGGAGCACAGCCCGGTTTCGCCCGCGGTGGAAGGCCGCGTTACGATGGCGACGCCGTAACGGCGCGAAAAGCGGGGCTGTTGCGGCAGGAACAAAGGAACGTCAAGGGCTTGCCGTTTGGAACGCTTGCCGGCAAAGCCGACAAACTGTGCCCGAAATGCTAACCGCATTTCGGGCACAGTTGTACGCAAGGTTTATGCAACCGGAGGTAACATGAATCTCGTTATCAAACCACTCACGCCGGAGCTTGCCGCCGATTACTTCGATTTTTTTGAAAATCGGGCATTTACGGACGATTCCCCGTATCGGTGCTATTGCCAGATGTACCAGATGACAAAAGAACAGGTGAAAGCGGCGTTCGACAATGCGGACGGGGCTGACATGGGGTATGTGTCAAGAAAAATCGCCGAGCGGCAAATCGAATCAGGCATCCTGCAAGGGTATTTAGCGTTTCATGACGGGTTGGCGATCGGGTGGTGCAATGCCAACGACAAAGCAAACTATCCCATGGAACCCTGTACGGGCGAAAGTTTCTTCGCGCCGCCGGAAAAGCGCGAAAAAGCTGTGGTGTGTTTTGAAATTTCTCCAGCGTACCGTGAGCAAGGCGTCGCCACCGCCCTTTTGCGTCGGGTCATGCTTGACGCGAAAACCGAAGGCTATGTCGCCGTCGAAGGTTTTCCTGTTGTCCGCGATGCGCGATATGAATGGGATTGCGCCGGCCCTGTCCGGCTTTTTGAGAAAGCCGGATTTGCCAAAGTGTCCGAAAAAGGCGGGAGGATCGTCATGCGCGTGGCGTTATCATAAGGCGAACACCACAGCATCTTCTGCCACACACATCATACACCGCCGCCCCTCGCGATTCCGCCTGCCGCGCGGCCCGCTCGGCCGCCTCGTTGCCTAGCCAAACCAAATTTGACGCTTGAAATCCTGTGCGAAACGTGCTATGATTCTTCTGTTACGGAATAAGAGGGGGATTCATCCATGAGCGCGATTCGTACGATTCTGACCATTATCCTCGCGTTGTCAACGCTGGTCGTCATTGTGACGGTGCTGCTGCAGCAGGGTACGCGGCAGGGTCTTGGCGTTATTTCCGGCGGCGCGGAAACCTTCTTTGGTAAGAACAAGGCAAAGTCCTATGAGGGCAAGCTCGCGTTGGCGACAAAGGTGGCCGCAGCCGTCTTCATCCTCTCCTCGCTGGTCATTGCCTGGATCGGCTGAGCCTACGGCCGCTTAAATGCCAAGCGGTTCCCTCCTTGAAACCCGTCCGTAAGGCCGAAGGGTCTCGCGCGCGGATTGCAAGGTGGAACCCCTTGGCGTTTTGTTGTTTCCGGCGCGGCTTTGCCGCCGCCCGCTTAATTGTGTCTTCTGACTGCGCGCCAAACTCCGGCTTCGCCAGCTCGAGATAAGCGGAGACTTCCAGGTTATAGTACGTCAGTTGAAAGCTGCAGTTCTCATACCGCTCGATCATTTTTCTGACATTGTAAAGCCCTATGCCCGCGTGGTTTTCTTTGCTGGTCACGCCGCTGGTCATGATCCGGTTGACGTCCACCGGTTCCGCCGCGCTGTTGGTGATGATGATCAGCTTGGCGCCGTTGCGTTTTTGTTCGCAGGATATCGACGCTTTTTTCTTGGCGGAAACGGCTGCGGCCTCCACCGCGTTGTTAAGCAGGCACGCCAGCGCGCGGCACGCGTCCAGGCTGTCGATGTACAGGTCGGAAAGGTCACAGGGCAGCGAAAACGTCAGGTCGACACCGCTTCGCTCCGCGTATTCCGCCTTGCTCACAAGCAATGAAAACAGCACAGGATTCTCCTCCATGCGCTGGCTCAGTTCCATGTACTGGCCGGTCATCACAGCCGTGTGCAGCAACGAAGCGTGATACCTTCTCAGCCCTTCCAGATTTGCCATCTCCAGATACCCGCTGTAGGTCTGGAGGATATTATAAAAATCATGCTTCAGCCTGCGAAATTCGTCGATGCTTTTGGAAAGGGCGTCGATATGGATCACCTTATTGTCCAACTCCTGACGGAACGACCGGATAAAATCCATCGCGAGGCTGATCCATAAGAACAGCGCGAACAGGCAAAAAAGCAGCAGGTACGCCAGCGCTTCATTCTCCGTGACCATCGGAACCGCTACGGACAACGCGTACACGAGCGCCGTCTTGCCAAAGAATATCAGCAAATCCCGTCTGGTGTTGAAAAAACCGGTTTCCGACAGGCGGATCGCAAACTTATGCCGTTTGAGCACCCGCCCCGTCACCTTGAGCACCAGCGTCATAAACCCGGTGACAACGACCTGCTGCACCGCATTGAGCAGGTAGTTGTACTCGGGGCCGCTCTGCACGAAAATCGCCACGCCGAGCAGCCGGCCGAGGTTGATGACGATCGAGTAGTACACAAAGATATGACCGATCAGCCTGATTCCGCGCCGTAACGGCAGTTTGAGCGTCCAAACGGCAATAAGCAGACAAGTAAACGCAAAAAGTGGATTCACACAGACGATCATCAGGTGCGCAAGCTTTGAAAACGATACCGCGCCGCCGACCAGGTACATCAAATAAGTCCAGCTGTTCTGCAGAACGTTGCCGGCAAAAAACGCATAGATGCATTTCTGGCGTACCGACACTTTTTCATCATAAGCAGCCAGCGCCAAATTTGCCACCGCGTAATTGAAAAAGAAGGTTGTCACATACACGATAATCGCGAGGATGATCTCCATACCACGCGAATATGCAAACTCAAAGGGCATCTTGTTCTCCTTTGCTAGGAAAAGTCAAACGCTGACGCACTTTCAGTATAGATCGAAAAAGCAAAGAAGTCGATGGAAACCCTTCGCCTTCTTTCGACCCTATTCGTGACCGCCGCAAAAAACCTCGCTATTTCTTGCCTTTTCCAAGCGCGACCCATAACGCGCCGGAAATCAAAACCGATCCGCCGAGGATATTGCCAAGCGTCGCAGGAATCAGGTTCTCAAGCAGAAACTTCGGCAGCGTCAGCATTTCCGATCCGCCCAGGAACATCGCGGAGGAGAAGTAGTACATGTTCGCCACGCAGTGCTCTGTGCCGCAGAGTACAAAGAACATCACGGGAAAGTACATCGCGATTATTTTACCCGCCGTGCTGTCGGTTGAAAACGTCATCCACATCGCGGAACAAACAAAAATATTGCATAACACGCCGCGCGCGAGCGTCTCGCCGAACGTCAGCGCGGCTTTCGCCTCGGCCGCGTGCACCGCCACCGACACAAACGCCGGATCCGCCTGCCGCGCGGCGACGGTCAGTCCGGCGACGCACAGCGCGCCCGCAAAGTTTCCGAAATAGACAAACGCCCAGTTGCGCAGCATTTTCGTCAGCGTGACACGTCCCGAAAAGACGCCCAGCGGCATCAGGCAGTTGCTGGTGAACAATTCCGCGCCGCAGAAAACGACCATCGCCAGCCCGCCCGGAAACAGCAGCGCCGCGATCAGCTTCGCCACACCAGCGTCCGGAACCAGCACCGACACCATATGCGCCGCGAATACCGCGCCGGCGACGAAAGCGCCTGCCATCATGCCCTTGACAAACAGTTGAAATGCCGGCGTTTCCGCCTTGTGCGCGGCGATATCCGGGTACTTGAACGCGACCTGATCCGGGCTTAACATGGTGCGAACGCCTCCTTTATCTGCGGCGGACGGGCCGCCCTCTGCGAGATTGTACAGGAATTCGACACGTATTGCAACCGGAAACCATTTGCTCGCACGGCAAACGCATGAACTGAGGTTCATGCGTTTGGAGGAAGGACGAGGAGGATTCGGCCTGAAACGCTGCGGCGTTTCCGGGCGGCCTCAGGCGAAAAGTCCAGATTCCTCCGGCTACGCCTACGGAATCTGCGCATTTTCGGCGCGCATGTCGCCGAAAATGATGGAAAGTCGAGAGGGCTCGGCCTCTCGAACTCTCCGGGCTGGATACATCCTGCTTCATGCGTAGGCCCGGCATTTGCGCGGATTGTGTTTACCTCTGCCGGATTCTATGATAGAATACGATCAATGTCGGCACGGGTGGGAGGAATATACGGTATGAACATCGCAATCCTCGGGTACGGCGTGGTTGGCGGCGGCGTACACGCGCTGTTAAAGGATGGCAAACTTGGCATCCAGGTCAAAAAAGTGCTCGACCTGCGCCGGATTCCGGACATTGGCAAGTTATGGACAGACAACATCGGCGATATATTATACGATCCGAACATTGACTGCGTCGTCGAGGCAATCGGCGGCGCGCATCCGGCGCTGGGTTACGTCGCGGCGGCGCTCCGCGCGGGCAAGCATGTGGTCACCTCCAACAAGGAAATGCTCAGCCAGGCGCTCGCGCCGCTGTGCGAGGGCGCGGCGGAGCACGGCGTGCAGATCCGGTTTGGCGCGAGCGTCGGCGGCGGCGTGCCGTGGATCGCCAACCTGATCCGGCAAAAGCGCGGCGAAAAAATCCTTTCGGTCAACGGCATCGTCAACGGTACGACAAACTACATCCTGGACGCGATGGCGCACGGGCTCGATTTCGACGCGGCGCTGCTGGAGGCGCAGAAGCTCGGCTACTGCGAGGTCAACGCCTCCGCCGACCTGGACGGCATCGACGCGCAGCGCAAATGCGCGATCTCCGCGTCGATCGCGTTTGACACGATCGTCGAGACGGCGGACATCCCGACGCTTGGCATCGCGACGATCCGCAAGGCCGACATCGACGCGTTCGCGGCGCGCGGCCTGACGTGCAAGCTGCACATGTTCGCGATGCGCACCGATACCGGCGTCTGCGCGTTCGTCGAGCCGACGCTGCTCGGCCCGGACGCGCTGGCGGCGCACACGCCGACAAACCACAACTGCATCACGCTCTGCGGCGAGCAGTCCGGCGTGCAGGCCTACTTTGGCCAGGGCGCGGGCCGGTTCCCGACCGCCGAAACGGTCGTGCAGGACCTGCTGGACATCATCGCCGGAAACCCGCAAAAGGCCGCGTCCTTCTTGCCGCTGCCGATCGAAAACGACAAGGAAAAGCACGCGTACTACATCCGCACGGCGCGCAAGGACCTTGTTTCGCACGTGCGCGCCGAGGAATGGGACGGCGCGACGCTGACGCCGCCGATGACCGTGCCGGAACTTCACGAACTGGCCAGAGCGGTGCGCGAATACGACCCGGACGCGTTCTTCGCCGGTCTGATGCTGTGAAAAACAGTTTTGCCGAGGTCAAGCTGTTTCAGGTGAAACCTGACCGGACGGACGAGTTTGAAGCCCTGATCGCGGAAATCGCGGAAGCGCAGAGGCAACAGCCCGGCTGCCTGGACATCAGGTATGTCAAGCGGTTCTTCACGGTTGACGGGGTTGAGCCGGGCGATCCGCCACGGGAGCTGACAAAGATTGTCAAGTGCGTGAAGTACTTCTCGTACTGGGCGTTTGATTCCAAGGAGAATTATGGAAAGGCGGTCGCGTGGTTTTTTAATCGGTATGGGCGGGACGTCCAGAGGCTGCTGGTCATGCCGTTTGACATCCATTGCGGAAACTCGCTTTGCTGAAACCACGCGCTGCTCGCGCAATCATTTGCGGCCCGTCGAAATGAGCATTCGGCGGGCCGTTTGCGTTCCCTATGTACTCAAACGACCCTGGATGAAATGAAGGAAAACAAGGAAATAAGCGGGGGATGACCGAAACTGATTGAATCCAAAGAAATTTTCCCGGATCGCTTGACATTGACGTTACGTCATGGTTTATGCTGTTGTCATCAGCGAGAACGGAGGCGCGGCCATGGACTACACGGTGCAGAAACTGGCGAAGCTGGCGGGCGTCAGCGCGCGGACGCTACGGTTCTACGACGAGATCGGGCTGTTAAAGCCCACGCGGGTCAGCGGCGCCGGATACAGGATCTACGGCCCGCGCGAGGTGGATCGGTTGCAGCAGATTCTGTTCTACCGCGAGCTGGGCTTTGAACTGTCCGCGATCCTCGACGCGACGCGGAGCGAATCGTTTGACCGCACAGCCGCGCTGCGATCGCATCTGCGCGCACTCGAAGAAAAGCGCGGCCGCCTCGATCTGCTGATTGACAATGTGCGCAAAACCATTGCGTGTGAGGAAGGAGCCATCACCATGAGCGACAGGGAAAAATTCGAAGGGTTCAAGCGCGAACTGATCGCCGAAAACGAGCGAAAGTACGGCAAGGAGGTTCGCGAAAAGTACGGCGACAAGACCGCCGACGAAAGCAACGCGAAAATGATGAACCTGACACAGGAACAGTACGACGAGATGCGGGGCATGGCCGCAGAACTGCACGCGACGCTCGAGAACGCGGTTCGGGATGACGTTTCGCCGGACAGCGAGACCGGACGCGCGGCCGCGCTGCTGCACAAGCGGTGGCTGGCCTTTACATGGCCAAAATACGCGAAGGAGGCGCACCTCGGCTTGGTCCAGATGTACCTCGACGACGAGCGGTTCACGGCGTACTACGACAAGGCCGTTCCGGGCTGCGCGCAATTTTTGCGCGATGCGGTGCACGCTTGGAAGGAAGCGCTGTAGAGGGCGAGGGTGGGGACGCCAAGGGGCTCCGCCCCTTGGATCCCCGCCAAAGGGCCATTGGCTCTTTGGAATCCCGTCTTGGGGGATGTCTACTCAAATTCTGATTCATCATGAGTGAGGATGGGGTTCCGAAGGGAGTTGGGCCCCATTGGAAACCGCCTCACTCCCCCGCCTACATCCGCTCCGGCGCGTCGATCCCGACCAGCCACAGTCCGCGCTTTAACGTGTCCCGCACCGCCTCGGTCAGGCGCGCGCGGGCGGCGGAGGCGGCCGCGTCGTCGTCCAGAATTCGGTGCTCGTAATAATACTTGTTATACGCCTGCGCGATGCGCGTGATATGGCGGGTGATCATCGACGGCTCGTAGCGGTCGGCGGCCTCTCGGACAATCTCCGGGAAGCGCGACAGCAGCCGGAGCGTCTCCTGCGCCTCGTCATCGCAGAGCGCCGCGAAACTGTCGGCGTCCGCGGGGCGAACACCGGCGTCCGCCGCCTTGCGCAGCAGGGAGCAGCACCGCGCGTGCGCATACTGCACGTACGGCCCGGTTTCGCCGTCGAAATTCAGCGCGCGATCCCACCAGAAATCAATGTCCTTGATCCGGTTGGCGTACAGCGCGGTGTACACGATCGCGCCGATGCCGACCTGACGCGCGACGGCCTCCTTGTCCGGCAGGTCTGGCGACTTCTCCTCGATGATCGCGAGCGCCTTCTCAACCGACCGGTCGAGAAGATCGTCCAAGTAGATCACGTGGCCCTTGCGGGTCGAAAGCGCCTGCCCTTCATAGCTGACCATGCCGTAGGAGACATGCACCAGATCCTTCGCCCACGGGTAGCCCATCTTGTCAACCACGCGGAACCACTGCCGAAAATGCAGATCCTGATGGTACGCAACGACGTACAGACACTTGAAAAAGTCAAACGTATCCTTGCGGTACAGCGCGGCCGCGATGTCGCGCGTCGCGTACAGCGTCGCCCCGTCGCGCTTTAGGATCAGGCAGGGCGGCATGCCGTCCGCTTCCAGATCGACGACCCGTGCGCCGTCGCTCTCGATCAGCAGGCCTTTTTCGGTCAGCTCGTCGATGACGCGGCCCATCTTGTCGTTATAAAAACTCTCGCCGGTATAATGATCGAATGTGACGCCGAGCTTGTCATAGACGCGTTTGGCGTCTTTGAGCGTGATGTCCTTGAACCAATCGAAGATCGCCAGCGCTTCCGGGTCGCCGTCCTCGATCTTCTTAAACCACGCGCGGCCCTCGTCTTCCAGCGAGGGATCGCGTTCGGCTTCGTCGTGGAACCGCACGTACAGCGCGGTCATCGCGTCGATGCCGCCGGCTTCGATCTGCGCCGCGTCGCCCCAGCGTTTGTACGCGCAGATCATCTTGCCGAACTGCGTGCCCCAGTCGCCGAGGTGGTTGATGCCGACCGTCCGGTAGCCCAGCGCGTCGAAAATGCGCTTCAGCGCGTGGCCGATCATCGTCGTCGAAAGGTGGCCGATGTGGAACCGCTTCGCGATATTGATGGAGCTGTAATCGATGCAAATGACGCGGCCTTCGCCGATGTTCGCATGACCGAACTGGCCGTCGATCGCCGCGAGCGTATCCCGCGCGAAGTTAGTACGGTTCAAAAAGAAGTTCAGATAGCCGCCCGCGACCTCCACTGACGCGGTTTCCGGGTCGTTTATCGAAGCCGCCAGCGCCTGCGCGATC
>JAVBOQ010000290.1:0-4020 GCA_031550455.1 Eubacteriales bacterium | reverse complement strand
AAAGCTCCGACAGGCGGTGATGCCAAAGGCGTTGGCCAGATAGGTTTTGCCGCTGCCCGTGGCCCCCAGGATGATGATGTTGTGGCATTCATCAATGTATCCGCAAGAACCCAGGCGCGTGATAATTGCTTTGTCCAGTTGCCGGTCGGCATGATACTCGATATCCTCCAGGCAAGCATTCGGAAAGGCGTAATCGGCCTTGCGAATCAGACGCCCCAGGCGATTGTTTTTTCGGGATGCCCTTTCCGCGTCTACCAGCAAACCAAAGCGTTCCTCAAAGGTAAGGCCAGCGGCGGCATGATCGTTTACCTGCTTTTGGAAAGAAGTGGCCATGACGCCCAGTTTCATTTCGTGGAGCTTGGAGACCGTGTTGTTGGATAGCATCACTTCTCCCCCTTCCGGTAGTAGTCGGCACCGCGGGTAATGCCGTATTCGGAGGGAGCGGCTGACGCTTCGGGCACCTTTGCGATTCGGTCTTGGCCGGATTTGAGAATCGTCGCAATGGCCTTGTAGCTTGGCCGGGGTGTGTAATCCAGGGCTTTGGCACAGGCAGCTTCCAGACGCAGGGGTGTGTACTGATCGCTAAGCTTAAGCAGCGCCATGCAAGCCCGATACCCCTGCTGTTCTACCTTGTAGCCAGTGAGGATCGCCTCCGTTACGGCGGCGGTATTCGCGCCGATCTTTGCCGCCCATTTGCGAAAACGCTCTCCGTTCCATTGCACATCCCTGTGACGATCGGACAGGGAGGCTTATACTCCCCGTCCGCGTTTAACATGGGCACCCCGACGTCGTTCGGATCGATCCTCGACACCGCGAACGGGATACCGGGTTCGGGCGGCGGCCAGGGTGGGTTTGTCGGCGGACAGCCCGGCGCGACGGTGGGCGTCGGCGGCGGCGTTACGACGGTGCCGTTCAGCGATACGGTAAACTTCGATCCGCACTGTGCGGGCGGCGCGGGCGCGGAGGGCCGCCTGAACTATTCGGCGTACTACGCGGGCAGCAACGGCGCGAGCGACGGGGCTTCCGCGCCCTCAGGATCCAAGACTTCGACGACGACCAGGGCTTCAAACGCCGGCGCGGGCGGAACAAAAGGCGGCGGAGCGGGCGGATGGTCGGGATCGCCGAACGGCAAGAACGCGACGTTCTACGGCAGCGGCGGCGGCGCGGGGTACGCGAACGAATACCAAGGGCAGTACAGCCCCGGCGGCAACGGGTATCAGGGCGTTTGCTACATTCGGATCAGGGTGTCCGATCTCGCCCGGTAAAAGGAGGCAACAGCATGGCGCAGAAAGCGATCACCATATTCACACCATCGACGACAGCCCCGCACATTTACGCCGAGGACGACGCGCAGGTACACCGCGCGATACTCGGCGGCACCGGCATCGCCGAGAGCGACGACAAGCTCGCGCTGACGCAGGCCGGCGCGAACCTCGTACGGATGCAGTCGGGCATGTTCAGCAACCAGGGGTATCTGGTATGCGTCCAGAGCGGGACAACAGAGGACTTCACGATCGAGGCGGGCACACAGGCGATGTTCCGCAAGGATCTGATCATCGCGGAATTCACGCGCGGCGGCGGCTCCGTCGCCGACACGCATGTTTTCAGGGTGCTGAAAGGCACGTCCGCCGCGACGGAAGCCGGCGCGCAGCCGCCGGCGCTCACACAGAACGACCTGACGACCGGCGGCGCGGTTCGGCAGGAGCCGGTCTATCAGATCGCGATATCCGGCACGTCGATTGCCTCGATCACGCGCGTTGCGGCGATGGTCGGCAGCTTCTACCGCTGAACCGGGAGGTGATAAGGTGGCGTCTTACAACAAGCAGACGGGCGTAACGCTGATCGTCAAAAACCAGACCATTCCGTACTACGGGAACATGAACATTTTCTTCGGCGGTTCGAGCGATTATGTCGCGATGCTGTACTTTGGCTCCATCACGGCCCTTGGCGCGAACGAGCTGGTCAGCGGCGCGACGGTGCGCTGTGAGATCAAGGGCGACACCGCGCCGGGCAGCGGGTTTGTGCAGCTCGGCCTGATCGCGGGCGCGTGGGACGGCACAACGTCCGGCGGCGCGTCCGCGCTGGCATCGTACCTGACCGGCAACATGGTATCGAGCGCCGTTTCATTTTCGATGACGCCGATGCCCGTGTCGTTTGGCGTCGCGCCGCTGCTGTCCGCCTGGGCGGCGAACCCAGGCGCGTACAGCGGCATTTACATTCGGAACGCTTCGCTGCCGCTGGCCCGGATCAGCGCGTCGCAGGTGACGCTGACCGTAGACATCGTGACGCGCGGCACACCGACCGCGCCGGGCAGCTTTACCGCGAGTCCGTCCGACTTCCCCGGCGGCAGCGTCGCGCTGGCGTGGGGCGCGTCCAGCGTGGACAACGACAGCATCGCGGGCTATACGATCCAGTACGCGACATCGTCGGACGGATCGGCCTGGTCGTCATGGACCGTGTTAAAATCCGCCGGCGCGACAACCGCGTCAGATTCGCCCGCCATGGCCATCGGATCGTTCCGCAAGTATCGCGTTTGCGCCTATACCTCCGGCGGGCAGACATCGGGATGGACGGAATCGAACACCGTCAAGCGCATCGACGGCGCGACGGGCGTCCCGGCAAATATCCAGCCGGTTCCGGGCTGGTACGAAACGTTCACAGACATCTCCTGGGACATGGTTCCGGGAGCGGCGGGGTACAGGGGGCAGAAAAGCGTCGACAGCGGCGCGACGTGGCAGCCGGACGGCGGATACATCCTGTTCCCGGCCTACCAGCGCACGATGAGCATGTCCGCCGACTTTGCCGCCCTTGGCCTGAACCAGGCGATGATGATCCGCGTCGCGTCCGAATCGCCGTCCGGCGATATCTCCGCGTTTGCGTACTCAGGCAAGTACTACAAAAATATCGCGCCGCTCGTGCCGTCGCTTATCGCGCCAGCGGGCGATACGGTCACGGGCGGCGCGCACCTCGTGGTACGGGCAAACGCCGACCCGAACAACCACGTCCATTCGATGCGGTACCGGATCGGGGGCGGCGAATGGATTTTGCCAAGCGCGACGGCCGGCGTTGTGGGGACGAAGTACCTCGCGCTGCGCGTGACGCAGTCGGGCGTGTACGAATTTCAGGACACGGACGAATACGGGCTTGGCGGGCCGATCCTCACAAAGACGGTCACGGTCACGGCGGCCGCTTACACGGATCCGCTGGTCGTGGCCGGTGAAACGCCGATTCGCGCGGCGCACATCAACGAACTGCGCGCGCGCGTCGACAGTGTCCGGGCGGCGTACGGACTGCCCGCGCCGAACTGGGCGGAGGACGTTCTCGCGGACAGCACATCGTGGCGCGGGTTTTCGTCGCACGTCGCGGAACTTCGCGGGTCGGTCGATGGCGTGATCGCGTACCTCAACAGCCTTGGGGCCGGTGCGCTCGTCGCGCCGCCGACGTGGATACCGTCGGTTGACGGCCCGCCGCTCGCTTCGATCGTTACACAGCTCAGAACTGTACTTGACAAGCTATAAGGGGTGATTGTATGCGCGTAGTCCGACGCGTGTTCGGGGAAACAGGCATCAAGCAGGACGTCGCGATTTACGGCGAGAACGAGGCGACGCAGCTTGCGTTCAACGTCCAGGGTCTGTCGGCGGACTGGCCAAACGCGTTGTATACAATTTTGTTGCAGCGCAAAGACGACCAGCCGTATATCGCCGCGATTAACCTGACGCCGGATCCGTCCGGTTTCGTTGTGTATACGCTCAACACAGCGGACACTTCATACATCGGCGACATCTTTGCAGAGGTGCAGGCGAGGCAGAACGACAGGCTGATCAAGTCATGGACTTACGCATTCGCGATCGCTGGATCCCTGGAAGATCCGTCTCCCGATCCGCCGCAACCCGATCCGCCATCATGGGTGAACGAGATATTGGAAGCGGCCCACGAGACGAAAGAAGACGCCGACCGTTCGGAAACGGCCGCGTCCATCTCAGAAGGCGCGCGGGACGAGGCGCGGGAGCACGAAGAGGC
>JAVBOQ010000319.1:0-3502 GCA_031550455.1 Eubacteriales bacterium | reverse complement strand
ATTCCTCCGGCTACGCCTACGGAATCTGCGCATTTTCGGCGCGCATGTCGCCGAAAATGATGGAAAGTCGAGAGACCTCGGCCTCTCGAACTCTCCGGGCTGGATACTTCCTGCTTCATGCGTAGGCCCTGCCCGCCTCCTCCTGGCCTCTTTCCTATCCCGGGGCCGCGTGCTATACTGTTCGCAACAAAAGCGAGGTGTCCCATGCGCCGGATGATGCTCGGAAAGTACTTCGTGCAGATTGTCGCCTCCGTCACCGTGCTGGTGATGTTCTGTGTGGCGGGCGTCTCTCTGTCGATGTACTTCAGCGTCGGCGCGACCGTGCAAAAGATGCAGCACGAAAACAGCCAGAAGCTGTTCAGCCGGATTGTCCGCAACATCGGCACGATCGACGACACGATCTACAACCTCTGCATCAATTACTACTACGCGAACGCGGACGCCCGCTTCCTGATGTTCGACGCGAACGTCGAGGAGAACATCGCGGACGGCATGCTCGCGATGGGCCGCGTAAAGAAGACCGTGATCAGCGCCAACCCGATGATCCACTCTGTGTATGCCTTCAACGCGCATACGAAGCGGTTTTACTCGTCGTACAAAGCTTTTTTGTACGAGGACAAGGGCCTCGAAAAGCTGCTGCTCGGGCTGAATCCCTATCCGAAGCTCGTGCCGCTGTACAGGTTGATAGACGACACCGTCCCCGTCCTGACGTACCTGATGTACGACCGGATGCGGGACGGAGTCATGAACGGCGGCATCGCCATCAACATCAGCGCGGGCGCGTTTCTCAACATTCTGTGGCCCGGCCGGACGGAAGACGGCGGCGAGACCGTGTTCCTGCTCGCAGGCGACGGTCTGCGCATCGACGGCGGCGGAAACGCGGGCGTCCCGGAGGCGGTGCTTTCGGAGATTCCGGATCTGTACGCGCGGGGCAGGGCGGAGAAAAACGGGTACCTGGACACGCGCGTTCAGGGCGAAAGAACCGTCGTTTCTTTTTCCTATCTTGAAAAGCACGGCATCCTGCTGATCAGCGCGCAGCCATATCAGGAGATCGCACGGCATTTTCAAACGCTGCGGAACACCGTCGCCACCATCGCGGCCGGGTTCCTGATCCTGATGACCATCCTCGCGTTTACGGTTTCCCGGCTGGTCTACAGGCCGGTCAACACGCTGGTGCGGCACACAGGCGCGGGAACCGAGGAAAAGCGGAACGAAATATCGTATCTGAACGCGCTGTTCGACCGGAACAAGGCGATGCTCGGCCGGTATGAGACGGCGCTGCACTCCTATGAGCGGACGCTGAAAGATTTCTGGTTCCGAAGGCTGCTAACCGGCGACGCGACGGAATCGGAAAGCGCGAGCCTGAAACGGCTGGAAGATTACGGGTTCACAAAGGCGCGCGCCTATGCCGTATGCGTGCTGCGCATCGGCAAATTCGCGACGTACGAAAAGTCGACCACGCAGGAGGATCTGCTGCTGATCAAGTTCGCGGTCGTCAATGTCCTGATGGAAACCCTTGCCGAGAAATTTGAAAACTACGGCGCGAGCCTGGAGGGCGACCGCGCCGCCATCGTGCTGTCGGCGCCCCGGGACGGGCCGTTTGAGCACGAGGCCGCCGCGCTGTCGCGCAAGGGGATGGCGTTTATCGCGGAGCACTTCGGCGTTCCGCTGACGGTGTCGATATCGGGCCGCGTCGAGAAGGCCGGTGAGATCGCGACCGCCTACAAGGACGCGGCGTCCAACAGCGACTATCGGTTCGTGTACGGCGCGGACGCGGTGATCACGCCGGACAAGGTGACGCATAACAAGGCAAACAGCGCCCTCGATTTCACGTTCGAGGGTGAAAAGGCGGTCGCGGAAGCGCTCCGGCACGGCGACCCAGGCGCGGTGGAGCAGGCCCTGTCCGCCGCGGTCGACACGATGTCCCGCCTCTCCTACCACAACATCGTGATCTCCATGATCCATTTGACGCATATGATCCTCGACACGGTTTCAAACGCGCGCAAGACGGCCAAGCGTGTGGAGACGGAGCAGACGCTGAGCGACATCCTGCGCAGCATATCGTCCATCGAGACGGCGGAAGAGTTCAAGGAGCGACTGATGCGCGGCTTATCGCCTTTTCTGTCCGGCGGCGACGAGTCCGGCAAATTCGAAAGGCATGAGGCGCTGGTGCGGACAATCCTGGAATATGTCGAAAAGAACCACGGCGATCCGAACCTCTGCCTGCAGCGGATTGCCGAAGTGGCCAGGCTGTCGTCCAAGCATGTGAACCACATCTTCAAGAGCGTCGCCGGCCTTTCCATCCCGGAGCATATCACCGGGGTGCGGATGAAAAAGGCCGCCTCGATGCTGGAAACCACGTCGATGAGCATCAAGGATATCGCGACCGCCGTCGGCATGGTCAACCAGACGTACTTTTACAGCATGTTCAAGAGAAAGTTCGGCATGTCGCCCAAGACCTACCAGCTCGATTTCCTGATGAAACAGAGCAAGACGGAGAAATGAGGAATCACACCGTGTCAAAGACCGATTGGTTCGTCCGGGATCGGTTCGGCATGTTCATTCACTGGGGACTGTACGCGATACCGGCGCGCGGCGAATGGGTGCGGAGCCATGAAAAGCTGTCCGTGGAGGATTATCAGCCCTACTTCGACGCGTTCGACCCGACGGACTACGACCCAAAGGCGTGGGCGAAGGCCGCGCGCGAGGCGGGCATGCGGTACGCCGTGATGACCGCCAAGCACCACGACGGGTTCTGCCTGTTCGACAGCGGGCTCACCGACTACAAGTCGACGAACACGAAGGCGGGCCGCGACCTGATCCGGGAATATGTCGAAGCGTTCCGGGCGGAAGGGCTGAAGGTCGGGCTGTACTACAGCCTGCTTGACTGGCATCATCCGGACTACCCGCATTTCGGCGACAAGATCCATCCGATGCGCGACAACGAAGCGTTCCGCGGCAAAGAGCACCGCTTTGAAAACTACATTGCCTACATGCACGGCCAGGTCGGGGAGCTGTGCGCCAACTACGGAAAAATCGACCTGTTCTGGTTCGATTTTTCGTATGACGGGCTGCAAGGCGAGGCGTGGAAGGCGACCGAACTGATCCGGATGATTCGCGGCTATTGGCCGGACATCCTGATCGACAACCGGCTGGAAGGGTTCAGCGGCGGCTACGGGTCGCTGGAAACCGACGCGCCGAACGAGTACGCGGGCGATTTTGTAAGCCCCGAACAGATCATCCCGCCCGAGGGCGTGCGCGCAAAAAACGGCAAGCCCGTCGTCTGGGAGGCGTGCGTCACGATGAACAACCACTGGGGATACCACGCGACCGACAAAAACTTCAAGCCGGCCGAGATGCTGATCAGGAAGCTTGTCGAATGCGTTTCGAAGGGCGGCAACCTGCTCCTGAACGTCGGCCCCGACGCGAAGGGCAACATCCCGGGCGAATCGCTTCGCATTCTCGCGAAAATCGGCGCGTGGATGAAGGCCAACGGCGCGTC
>JAVBOQ010000092.1:0-5711 GCA_031550455.1 Eubacteriales bacterium | reverse complement strand
CTTCTTTGGGTGGCGGTCTAGAGAATTTATCCCGCCATGAGGCGAAAAAGCAGGGTTTCCAAAGGGGTTTAACCCCTTTGGCAGGGTCTGGGACGGCGTCCCAGCGTCCCTTACCACGCATCCCTTCACCCTCCCTGTGGATTCTGTGTGTGACCGCCTGTGGACGGGAAAAGCATGTGCCCGCCCACAAAAAAAGCCATCCGAAAAAGCCGGAATGGCCTTTATCCTCGCTTATCCACAACATTATCCACAGCAAAGTGCTTTTTGTGGATATCTTTTGTGTTTCCAGTGCCTTTTGTTTAGTTATCCACAGTCTTTTTCGTCCGTCAGCCCTTTTGCGCCAGAAACTCGTTGAGCTGGTGAATCATCTCGTCCACATTGATACCGTGCACCATGCCCGCTTCCTCGAGAGACTCCGCGGTCGCGTGCGGACACCCGAGACAATGCAGTCCAAACCCCATCATGATTCGCGCCGTTCCGTGATCCATCTCCAGCACCTGCCGAATCGTCATCGTCTTTTCAACGGTAGCCATCCTAAATCCCCTTTTCCTTCATTAAAAGTTCGTTTTATTATATACCCCATTCCGTCCAAAGTAAACGGAAAAACCGAAAACACGCACAACAGACAATTTTACGTCCGCGGGCAGGATTTTGCATGGAATAAAGAGAACTTTTTTATGATAAGGAATTTGGGGGATTTCGGCGGTGGAGAGGGAGGAACACTGGGACGCCGTCCCAGACCCTGCCAGAGGACCTTCGGCCCTTTGGAATCCCGTTTTTTTCGCCTCACGGCGGGATGTATTTTCCAACCTCTACCCCTAGGAAGGGATGCTTAAGGGCCTAAGGCCCTTAAGCGGAGGTCCAGGAGGCGGAGCCTCCTGGCGTTCCCCCCTCCGTTATCCCCAACGCCATCCACACCCAAAACCCAACCGTTCCCTCGTTTTCCATCGTTATCCCCACAACGCAACGGCCTACTACTACGGCTCCTTTATATGTTCACCGGCGAGGAGGGCACCCGATGCGATTTACCTGCGAAGTGAGCGACCTGGTCGGCGCCTTGGGCATCGTGACGCGCGCGATCGCGGCGCGGTCGACGACACCGATTTTGGAAGGCGTCCACGTATCCACCCAAGACGATGGGCTGACGCTGACATGCACCGATCTGGCGCTGGGCATCGAAACGCACATCGACGCCGAGGTTACGGAACCCGGCGCCGCGGTGCTGCCCGGAAAGCTGCTGAGCGAAATCGTGAGAAAGCTGCCGGACGGGCGTCTTTCGGTGAAGCTTAGCGAAACGAACGTCGCTTCGCTGTCGTGCGCCGGATCGCGGACGACGCTGTCCGGGATGAGCGGCGAGGAATACCCGTCTTTACCGGATATCGGCGAGGCGAAAACCATCGCGTTGCCGCAGTCCGCGCTGCGCGAGATGATCAACCGGACGACGTTCGCGACCGCGACCGACGAGACGCGGCCGATTCTTATGGGTTGCCTGGTGGAAGCGGACGGAACCGAGCTGACGGTGGTCGCGCTGGACGGATTCCGGATGGCGCTGCGCAAGGAATCGTTCGGGTCGGCGCTGCCGAAGCTGTCGGCGGTCGTGCCGGGCAAGGTTCTCAACGAGATTTCGAAGATCCTGGGAGACACCGACGAGCCGGTGACGCTGCAATGGGGCGCGTCTTACTTAAAGTGTGATATGGGCAGGACACGCGTTGTGGCGCGGCTGCTGGACGGTGAGTTTATCAGGTATCGTCAGATTTTGCCGACCGAATGGGCGACGCGGGTCGTCGTGTCGCGCAGCGACCTTGAAACCGCGATGGAACGCGCGTCGCTGATGGCGCGCGAGGGCAAGAACAATCTGGTCAAGCTGCACATCGAGGGCGAGACGATGCTGTTGACGTCCAACGCCGAGCTTGGCGATGTGCGTGAAGAACTGTCGATCCATTTTGAAGGCAAGGAAATCGACATCGCGTTTAACGTCCGGTATCTGTTGGATACGATGCGCGCGATCGAGGACGAGAACATCGTGCTGAAATTCAACACGAACGTCAGCCCCTGCGTTGTCGCGCCGACGTTCGGCGACAAATTTGTGTACCTCGCGCTGCCGGTGCGCGTGTTCACCGCGTAAAAATGTATATCCAGGCGCTTCGCCTCTATCAGTTTCGCAACTACGCGCGGGCGGATCTTTCGCCCGCGCGCGGCGTCACCGTGCTGTTCGGCGCGAACGCGCAGGGCAAGACGAACGTTATCGAGGCGATCCACCTGTGCTGTCTGGGCCGCTCGCACCGCACGAACCGCGACACGGACTTGATTCGTCTGGGCGAAACCATGGCCCGCGCCGCCGTGACCGTCGGCCGGCGCGACGGCCCGCGCGACGTTTCCGTCGAAATCGGAGGCGAGGAGCGCAAGAAGGTCATCAAAATCAACGGCGCGCAGGCCGCGCGGATCGGCGAACTGATGGGTTGCGTCAACGCCGTGCTGTTCTCGCCCGAGGATTTGCGCCTCGTCAAGGACGGGCCGGACGGACGGCGCCGGTTCCTCGACATGGAAATATCTCAGGTCGCGCCGCAGTATTTCTATGCGTTGCAGCGGTATGCCCGCGCGCTTGCCCAGCGGAACGGGCTGCTCCGCCGCCTGTCGCAGAACCCGAAGGATACGGCGGCCGAGACCCTCGACGACTGGGACGCGCAGCTTTGCGAGGCCGGTGCGCAGATCATCGACCGGCGTGCGACATACATCCGGACGCTCGGCGACGCCGCCGAGGCCGTGCACGCCGCGATTTCGGGCGGCCGGGAGACGCTTCGCCTCGCGTACGCCGGGCAAGCTACGGAAGGCGGCGCACTGCCCGCACTGCTTCGCGCCGCCCGCGCAGAGGATTTCCGCCGTGCCACGACGACCGTCGGCCCGCACCGCGACGACGCGCGCATCCTGCTCGACGGCCGCGACGCTCGCGCCTATGCCTCGCAGGGGCAGCAACGCACCGCCGCGCTGTCGTTAAAGCTTGCCGAGATCGAAGTGATGCGAAAAACCATCGGCGAGCCGCCGATCCTGCTGCTAGACGACGTGATGAGCGAGCTGGACGTCGACCGCCGCAAAATGCTGCTCGCGCGGATCGGCGATGTGCAAACCGTCATCACCTGCACACACCTTGACGACCTAGGCGGCGCGGGTTACGACGCGAAGGTCGAAGTGCGGGGCGGGGTGTTGGGGTGACGGATGAGGAGAATGGGGAAAAGGCGGGGAACCTTTCTTTCTTTTCGGGGGAAAAGAAAGAAACAAAGAAAAGCCGTTTGGGGCTGACGACGGTTTTTCATCTGTTTGGTTGAGATAATGCTTACGGTATCCCATTCATCCCACGCACGAAAGTAGACTTTTCTTTGCTTCTTTCTTTTCTTCTGAAAAGAAAGAAGACGTTCCCCCTCGTTTCCCTCCGATCCTTCCCTTGGAGGTACCCGCATGTACACACCCACCGGTTGGCGTGATTTTTCTGTGTTGGACACCGGCGACGGCGAGAAGCTGGAGCGCTGGGGCGAATATGTGCTTCGGCGGCCAGATCCGCAGGCGATCTGGCCGAAGCGTGAGCCTGCGCTTTGGGACGGCGCGGACGGCTGGTATCACCGCAGCGCGAACGGCGGCGGCGAGTGGGTTTTCGCGCGGAAACTGCCGGAGCGGTGGACGCTGCGGTACGGCGCGCTGGCTTTTCACGTGCGGCCGACCGGTTTTAAGCACACCGGGCTGTTTCCGGAACAGGCCGCGAACTGGGACTGGATGAGCGGGTTGATCCGGAGCGCTGCAAAAAAAGGCGCGGACAGGCCGCGCGTGCTGAACCTGTTTGCCTATACCGGCGGCGCGACGCTCGCGTGCGCTTTTGCCGGCGCGGCCGTGTGCCATGTCGACGCGGCGAAAGGCATGGTGCAATGGGCGCGCGAAAATCATCAATTGAGCGGGCTTCCGGACGATTCCGTCCGCTGGATCGTCGACGACGCGCTGAAGTTTGTGCAGCGCGAGATCCGGCGCGGCAGCCGGTACGACGCGGTCGTGATGGATCCGCCGAGCTACGGCAGAGGCCCGGACGGCGAGATCTGGAAACTGGAAGACCGCGTGTTCGAGCTGGTCGACCTGTGCGCGCAGGCGATGAGCGACAGCCCGCTGTTTTTCTTACTCAACGCGTACACGACCGGGCTGCAGCCCGCAGTGCTCACAAATCTGCTCAAATTCGCGGTGGAAGGCCGGTACGGAGGTCTTGCGGAGGCGGGCGAGCTCTGCCTTCCGTCCGAGGCGGGCGGCGTGCTGCCGTGCGGCGCTTCGGGGCGGTGGACGGCGGGGAAAATGTAGAGAGTGCGGAAAAGGAACGCCGGGACGCTGTCCCGGACCCTGCCAAAGGAGTTAAACCCCTTTGGAAACCCTGCTTTGGGTGACTGCGGAAGGGCGCGGGAATGCGTGTTTCCGCCGTTTCTTTTTATTTAAACATAATTGCATCGTCTCTTTTTTCACCTCTTTCGCCTCCCGGCATACGCTGGATGTGGGGGAGGTGACGCGCATGCAAATTCTCCGTGTCGAGGGCGGGCAAAGGCTGTCAGGACAGACGCGGGTCGGATGCGCAAAGAACGCCGCGCTGCCTATTCTGGCGGCGGCGCTTCTTTCGGAGGAGCCCGTAACCATTCTGGACGCGCCCGACATCGCCGACGTGGAGCACATGCTCGATATCCTTCGGATGCTCGGCTGCGCGGCGAACCGCGCGGGCAGTGACGTCACGGTCGATTCACAGGCGATCAAAGACGGCGCGCTG
Source organism: Eubacteriales bacterium (assembly GCA_031550455.1). Lineage (GTDB taxonomy): Bacteria > Bacillota > Clostridia > Christensenellales > Aristaeellaceae > Avichristensenella. The sequence continues at coordinate 925 of JAVBOQ010000092.1, read as the reverse complement.
CCCGATCAGTTGGCGAAAAAGCTGCGCTCGTCGATCTTTTTAATGGGGCCGATGCTCGGCAGGCTGCGCCACGCGACGGTGACGTATCCCGGCGGCTGCGACATTGGCATACGGCCGATCGACCTGCATCTGAAGGGCCTGCGCGCGCTGGGCGTCCGCATTACCGAGGAGGGCGGGCTGATCGCCTGCGACGGCAGCGGCATGCGCGGCGGCGTTGTGCATTTCGATTATCCGAGCGTCGGCGCGACGGAAAACGTGATGATGGCCGCCGTGCTCACACCGGGCCGCACAGTGATCCACAACGCGGCGCGCGAACCGGAAATCACGGATCTTGCGCGGTTTATCAACCAAATGGGCGGCAAGGTTCGCGGCGCGGGAGGCGAAACGATCGAAATCGACGGCGTCAACGCGCTTTCCGGCATTACATACCGGCCCATGCCCGACCGGATCGTCGCGGGCACGCTGCTCGCGGCGGCCGCGGTCACCGGCGGCGAAATTCGCCTGACCGGCGCGGCGCCGCGCGACATGACCGCGATCCTCGACAAGCTGCGCGAGATGGGCTGCGGCGTCGCGGACGGGCCGGACTGGATCGAACTGACCGCGCCGCCGAGGCTGTCCGCGTTCCAAAGCCTGCAAACATCGCCGCATCCCGGTTTTCCCACCGACATGCAGGCGCAGATGCTCGCGCTCGCGACCGTCGCGGAAGGCACGTCGGTGGTCGTTGAAAACGTGTTTGAAAACAGGTACAACCATGTGTCCGACCTGACGCGGATGGGCGCGGATGTGCTGGTCAGCGGCCGCATGGCGGTGATCCGCGGCGTGTCGCGGCTGCGCGGCGCGATGGTGACCGCCCACGACCTGCGCGGCGGCGCGGCGCTGGCGCTGGCCGGGTTGCGCGCCGAAGGCGTGACGGAGATCGACCGCG
>JAVBOQ010000233.1:0-12259 GCA_031550455.1 Eubacteriales bacterium | reverse complement strand
GGGGGGGCACGCCAGGAGGCTCCGCCTCCTGGACCTCCGCTTAAGGGCCATTGGCCCTTAAGAATCCCTTTCTGGGGCTGGTGTTCAATACACTCCGCACCGCTGCGAGGCGAAAAAGAAGTGATTCCAGAGGGCCGAAGGTTCTTTGGCAGGATCCGTGACGGCGTCCCGGCGTTCCTTCCACCGTACCTTCCTTTCCGTTAAAGCTCCGGCGCGTGGTCAAAAACCTCTAGCGAGCGGACGCCGCCGCCGGTCGGCCAGACGCTCACAACATACTGCTCTGGATCACCCGTTTCCAGCCCATCTTTGCGGAAGACAACCTCCCAATAGCGCTGATTGGTTCGAAACCGGTCAGCGCCTTCTTGGTAGAAAACAACGGCCGGTTCATATGTCCCGATGTAACCGACATCCTGTTCGGCATAGCGGAGCACCGCCTCGATCGCGATGGCCAGCGCCTCGTCCCGGGACGAGTCCGCCTCCCGCAAATCGCCCGGGCGGTTTGCGGGGATTTGCTTGTCCCAGGCTTTTTGCGCGTCGGCGTCCGCCGTCCATTCCACGATGACCGCGGCGACCGCCGCGTTGCCGTCCGGGTCGCCTCGGTCGCCGATCGGGCCGGTGGGCGTCGCGTCGTAGCCAGAAAAATACAGCGACTTGACAATGCCTGTGTCCGCGTTCACCGCGCCGTGGATGGCGGTCATCTCGCCATACGGATCATGACTCATCAGAAAAACGACCCAGACGGGCTCACCGACGGGGACGTACAGTATCGTCGGCGCTTCCATGCGATAGAAGCTGAACGACGGCTCGTACATCGTGATGCGCTCGAACGGGCAGCGCCGCACGCGCAGCGTCGCCTCAAACACGCTCGCCAGCGCGTCGTCGTACTGGATCTGATCGTCGGTCGGCCGCTTGTTGATGCCCTCCTCGGGAAACAGCGTATAGCGGTTCGGGAACTTTTCACGCATGGCCTTGAGCAGCGCCTGCATGTCCTTCGGCTGTTCCGCCGCGGCGACGGAACCGGCAGCCAGCATGGCCAGGCACAGCAGCCAGCTTACGATGGTTCTTTTCATATTCTCGGCAGCTCCTCTTCGTATATGCTCTGTCCGCTTTCCACGCTTTTCAACGCTCCTGACGGCATCAGCTCGATCCGAAACGGCTCGCCCGCGCCGCCGTCTGCCGGTTCCAGAAAAACGAAGTAATGCGGCGGCTGAAAATTCCACTCGCCCACGAAAACGATGCGCGGCCTATAGCCGTAAAGCGCGCTGACCGGGATGCCGTGCAGCGCCGTCGCCGCGCGGATCGCCGTAGCGAGCGCCTCCGCCGGATCCGTCGCGCTGACCGCCATGCCCCGCAGGTCGTCCGGTTTGCCGATGTACTCGAACACCCATGCCTCCGTTTCACGCTCAGCCGTCCATTTTGCGACCAGCGCGAGGATTTCCTCGTCCGTCTCCGCCCGCTGGGTGCTCGCGGCCTGCGAAGCGGGCGCCGCAAGCGGCAACGCCAGCAGCACAAGCAGCAGCGCCGCAAGCGCCCTGCTTCGAAATCGCTTTCCGTTCATTTTGACCTCCTGATCGTCCTTTCGCGACAGCGCCAGACTCATCCCCTGCCACCTCTGCAATAATCGGCGGGCACCCCGTCCGGCGACCGGATTACAATGCCGATATACGTGCTTTGGTCGCCTGGATCGCCCGCCTCAAGCAGCGATAGCCGCCAAAAGCGCGCGCCGTCCCCCGGCATGACGAAATCAATCGCGTTCAACCTGTACCGATCCAACTGTTCGGCGGTCAGGCTTTCCATCCGCATGAGCACCTCCAACGCGGCGCGCAGCGCCTCCTCCTGCGGAAAGTCACCCTCCTCCGGCAGCGCGATGTCGGTGAAAAAGTCCTCTTTGCGAACCGTCGGCGGGCACTCGGGGACAGTCGGCTCCCAGAAGCCAGCCTGTATGCGCTCCGCTTTCATCCGCGCGACGGCCTTAGAAAGCCCGTCCGCCTCCGCCGTCGTCGCGGCGAACACCGAACCCGCGGACAGCGCGGCCACCGACAGCACCAGCAGCACGGACAGCAACTTCCGATGGCCGCTCGGGCGAAACAGATTGTCCAGCCGGGCTTTCATCGCGTTGGCGCCGCCGACAAAACCGGTTGTCAGCGCCGTGTGACGGGCGCGGCGCGGCATGAACGACAGGATCACCTCGCCGTAGGCGCGGCGCGTGTCCGCGTCCCGGTGGCGGATCACGGCCGCGTCGCAGGAAATTTCAAGGTCCGCGCCCGCCCCGCGCGACAGGATCAGCATCATCGGATTGAACCAGTGCGCCGCGTGCGCAGCGGCCACCAGCAGCTTGTACCAAAGGTCGCGCCGGATCCAATGCGTGATTTCATGCCGGAGCACAAATCCGAGCTCACGCGGCGGCAGGCGGTCAATCCCTTCCGGCAGCAGCAGCACCGGCCCGAAAAATCCCAGCATGGCCGGGCTGTCACACGCCTTGCAGATCAGCGCGCGGGGCGCTCTTTTCATGCCGCTCTCACTCGCCTCAAAGCGCAACCTGGCAAGAATCGACTCGCTTTGAACCGGTGCGCTCCACCGCAGCAGCCGTTTGCGCTTCAACCAATACCCAAGCATTTGTTTTGAAAGGAACAAAATCGCACCGCCGAGCCATACGGCGGTCAGCGCTGCGTCCAGCCTGGCACGCCGCGCGGCGGAGTCCCGCGATGCCGGGGCGGGCGGGCTTTGGGCCTCTCCGTCCGTTCGCTCGACGAGGTTCAACGCGGGCAGCGCATCCGCCTCCGGCGCGGCGGCCAAACCCCGGACCGGATCCGCGCCGAGCATCGCTTCCATCGCGGGCAGCGGCGGCCCGATCGGCGCGCCCGGCAGCGCGACGGAAAACGGGATCAGCAGACGAACCGCCAGCACCAGCCACAGCCAATACTTCAGGCGAACGTCAAACCTGCTGTTCAGCCACACGGACAACAGGCGCACGGCGCATAAAACCGCGCCGGTGGACAGCGAAACGACAAGCACGTTGTATAGAAAGCCGTTCATCTCATTGCCCTCCGTTCAACCGCGCAAGGTATGCGCGCAACTCCTCGATGTCCGCGTCGGATACCGCCTTCTCCGCGTAAAGGTTGGTCACAAGGCTTGTCAGCGAGTTTCCGTACAGCTTGCCAAGGACGGTTTTGCCTTCGTGCGCTTTGTATTCGCTTTCCGTCAGCGTCGCGCCGTACAAGTTCGTCCGCGTCGACCTGTCGCAGCGGACATAGCCTTTCTCCGCGAGCCGTTCCAGCACGGACATCAGCGTCGACAGCTGCCAGCGCCGCTTCTCGATGAGCTGCGCGCGGATCTGCGTCGACGGCACAGGGCCGGCCGCGCTCCAGAGCACGAGCATGATTTCAAGCTCCGCGTCGCTGAGGCGCTTGATGGGTTCCGACATGGTTTCACCTCCCAGTATTCGTGATTACACGTTCACAATGTCATTTTACATCTTGTAAAAGAATATGTCAAGCGTATAATACCGCATGACACAGATTCTTTCGGACAGGTCGCAGGACAAAGGGGTTCCCCGGCGAATACCGATAGGATCCTAAAAAGCCGATTGGAGTGTAAATCCATGCAAAAGATCGCCCCTTGCATCTGGTGCGACAGAAACGCCCTGGAAGCCGCCGAGCTGTACGTTTCCGCGTTTGAAAACAGCCGCGTCGCGTATGTGACGCATTATCTGGAGAACGACCCTTTTCCCTCGGATCTGCCGGCCGGAACGCCGCTGACGGTGCGCTTTTTCCTGTGCGGACAGGCGTTCAACGCGTTGAACGGTGGCCCCGTTTTCAAGCCCACGCCCGCGATTTCGTTCTTTGTGGACTGCGAAAGCGAGGCGCAGATGGACGCGCTTTGGGCCAAGCTCTCGGACGGGGGCTCCGTGCTGATGGAGGTTGCGGAATACCCATTCAGCAAGCGTTTTGGCTGGCTGGCAGACAGGTTCGGCGTCTCCTGGCAGATCAGCCTTTCGGGGCAAAAGCAAAGGATCTCGCCCTACCTGATGTTTACGGAGGAGGTCTTAGGCAAGGCCGAGGAGGCGATGCGGTGCTATGCCGACATTTTTGACGACGCCCGGATTGTGGACATCCACCGATACGGCAAAGACGCGGACGGGCAGGAAGGAAGCGTCATGTTCGCGAGCTTTTGCCTTGCCGGCCAGTCTTTTATGGCGGCGGACAGCGCCTATCCGCACGGGTTTACCTTTACGGAAGGGATTTCCTTCATTGTCTACTGCCGCGATCAGGCGGAAATCGACTTTTTCTGGAACCGGCTGGCCGATGGCGGTGAGGAACAGGCCTGCGGCTGGCTGAAGGATCGGTTCGGGGTGTCATGGCAGATCGTTCCCGAAACAATCGAGAAACTCGGCGATTCCGCCGATCCCGTCCGGGCTGCGCGCGTCAACGCGGCGCTGATGGGCATGCGGAAAATCGACCTGCGGGTTTTGCGGGACGCGTATGACGGGCAAGGCAAGGGGATATCGCGGTGAGTATCAGGGGGACGCCAAAGGGCTCTGCCCTTTGGCATCCCGCTTCCGGGCCTTCGGCCCTTAAGAATCCCTTCTTTGGGGGTTATACATCAGAGTATCTGCCAGCGTGAGGCGAAAACTCAATCTGACGATCCTTCGGAGGTGCGCGGGCGGTGAAACTGTTGATCGACGCGGACGGTTGTCCGGTGGTGGATGAGGCGGTCGGCGCAGCGCGCAGGCGAGGCATCGAGTGCGTCATTGTCTGCGACACCGCGCATGTGTTTGAAAAGCAAGGCGCGCGAACCGTCACGGTTTCCAAAGGCGCGGACAGCGTGGACTTCGCGCTGGTCAACATGGTAAAACCGGGCGACGTCGTCGTGACGCAGGATTATGGCCTGGCCGCCATGTGCCTGGCGAAACGGGCCGTGCCGGTCAGCCAGGACGGCATGGTGTACAGCGACACAAATATCGATTCCCTGCTGCTGGCCCGGCACACGGCGAAAAAAATTCGCATGGCCGGCGGCAGGCTGCGCGGCCCCGCCAAGCGCGAGGCCGGGCAGGACGCCGCGTTTGTGCGCTCACTCGATCGCCTTTTATCAGAAGAGAAAGCGTAGATTTGGGTTTCCCTATCCCTTCCCCAGCACGATGCGCGCGGAAAACTCGTCGTCGCAGCACGTCATTTGCAGCGCGCAGTTGTTGTACTTTGACAAGGTCTTCCTGACGCTGGACAGACCCGGCCTGCGGCGGCGCCTCTGGCGCAAATGCCCTGCGGCGCTGATTCTGGCGATGTCGGCCGGGCCGCAGCCGCTCTTGGCCACGGTGATCAGCTTGGATCCGTCCTCGATTTGCTCAAGGGTGAAAAAAACCTGTTTCCGCTCGGATTCCGCGGCCGACTCGATCGCGTTGTCCAGCAAATACGCAACGCACCTGCACGCGTCCAGGTTGTCGATGAACAATTGATCCGCGCAGCACTTCAGCGTGACTTTCATGTCAACATTTACTTTTTTCGCATAGTCCGACTTCGTTGACAGCGTTTCGATGAACGCGGGGTTTTCGTCCATCTTTCGGCCGAGGTCAGTCGACGCGCCTGTACCGGCGGCTTCCCGAATGACCGACAAATGGTATTGGTGCAGCCCGTCCAGGCTGCCAAGCGCGATATACCCGCCGTAGGTCTGCAGAATATTGTTAAAGTTATGCCGCTCGCGGCTGTAATCGCGCACCGTCTTGGAGAGCAGCCCGATATGCACCGCCTTGCTTTCCGCCTCGTTTTTTGCGGAGTTGAGCAGGTCGACGGCGACCGTCAGCGCGGCTATGAGGCTCAGCACCAACAGGGAAACGCCTGAACCCGCGACGGCATCGCGCGTGAGCATGGGCATAAAAACAGCCGCGCCGTACAGCGTCAGCATCCTGCCGAGGCAGAGGATCCGCTCTTTTGTGATATTGACGGAAACCTTGTCACGGATCCTGATATGCAGCCCGGTCTTGCGGATCGCGTATTGCGACGCAAAGCTGACGCCCATAAAGATGAGCAGATAAACGCCCTGGCGCGCAAAGCATTGGAGATAGTTGTACCGAGGCGCCTCTTCAATCGGCCATATCGCTGTCAGGAACCCCGCGATGCCGGCATTCAGAACGAGATACGCGTAATGGTATCCCATCAGCTTCAGCGAAAGAGGCTGCGACAGCTTCAGCACCCTTGTTCCAATGAAGCAGCACGCATAGCCTATCGCGGCATTCGGATAGACGGCCAGCGTATACACCAGCGGCGAGAGGGGAACCATCCCGCCGATTATGTATACGCCAAACATAAATGTGCTTTGCAAAACCGCGCCGGTCCAAACCGCGAAGACAAGCCTATGCTTCGCGGTCGGCTTTTCGTTGGAAAGAGAAAGCACCAAATGAACCGCCAGATACGCGATGACCGTATGGGTGATATACGTTTGCGCCACCAGCAAAACCTGCATTGCCCGAGAATAAGCGAAATCCGGATACATGTGCTCATCCCTTCGCGAATCTGATCAGAGACGTCGCTTCCCGCAGTTCGACATACGCCGACATCTCCGAAACGCGGTACTCCAGTTGAAACGTGCAGTTTCCGTGTTTGTTCACAATGTTTTGTACAATCTGTAAACCCTGTGCGAAGCCTTCCCGGTCGGGCGTCGGGTCTTGTGCCGTGGAGTCTGCCATGCTGTTTGTCACGATCACCAGCTTCGAGCCGGTCACCTTTGATTCAATGGTGAAGCAAACCCTCTGCCGTTCGGACCCGCGTGCCGCTCCAATCGCGTTGTCCAGCAGGCACGCAAGGATCCTCGTGATGTCCATGTTGTCGATGAAAAGGTTATTGAGGCTGCATTTGAGCGATATGAGCAGCTTGACATTCATCTTTTCCGCCTGTTCAAGCTTGCTGATCAACAGCGATATCACCGGCGGGTTCTCGTCCATCTTTTGCGCCAGGTCCATGATGCTGCCGGCGTGGGACGTGGCCGACACCAGCGACATGTGATAACGCTCAAGCCTGCCGTACTCCTTGAGTTCAAGGTATCCGCTGTAAGTGTGCAGAATATTGTTAAAATCATGCTTGACACCGCGCAGCTCTTCCATGCCCCGAAACAGCGCGCTGATATGTACGTGCTGATTGCTGATGACCTGCCTGTAGTAGACCATGGCGTCCCGCCAGATGCTGACGGTAGCGTACAGAAGCAGTATTGTGATGACGACCACGTTTGCCGCGGCCTGATCCTGAAACAGAAAGGGAAACGTCACGCTGACGACAAAAATGAAAACCGACTCGAGAAAATAGAGAGATAGTTCTTTCTTCTTGTCGAAAAACATGTTGCTTACAAACCGCGCGCTTGAACGGCTCCTGCCGACCGTTCGCCGCACAATGGCGTAGAACAGGTAGAACAGCACGAGCGATAAGGGCTGCTGCAAGGCGTCCAGCAGATAATTGTACCCGGCGGCGGTTTCGGCTTCGATCAGGCAGTGCAACAGTCTGCCGATAGAAATTTTCGTCGCCCAGAGGATCAGCGTGTAGCTCATCAGCTTCACGGACCGCTCGGTTGACAGCTTGAAAATCCGAAGGGCGGTGAAGTAAAAAATTGCCGCCGCAATCGGATTGACATTGACAATCAGGAGATAGACAAACGGGCTGAAAGACACGTATCCGCCGATGATGTAGATGGCATAGGCAAGCGTCGTCTGCAACAGCGTGCCGTTGATCACTGTGAACAAAATTTTCTGTTTTCTGTTCAGCGTCACGCCAAAGATCGTCACGATGATATTGGCGATGATGTACATCGTGCAAAACGTCTCGGCGAACGTTATGACAGCAAGAAGCACCTGCATTTGCGTTGAATACGCAAACTCACAATACAAAAACTGCATATGGAAACCTCTGATCCATCACCGCGACTTTTTCGTCACTTCAGTGATCGTTCTGAGCAAAATCTGAAGCTCGAACGGTTTTTTCAAAAAATAGTCAAACCCTTCTTTGCTCACCACATCGCCTGTAATCGAGCCGGACATGGCCACAATCGGGATTGTCTCAGCCGACGGCATGCCGCTTTGGCGAATGCACCTGACCACCTCGCACCCGTCCATAACGGGCATCTGCAGGTCGCAGAAAATCACGTCATACATTTCGGGGGCTTGCAGGTATTTTCCCAAACCGATCTGCCCGTTCTCCGCGGTATCGCATTCGATGCCGTTTTTCCGAAAGAAGATCGTCATGATGTCCGCCGCGAAAAAATTATCCTCGATAACAAGGCACTTGAGTATCCCGCAATTCTCCGAATCCGTCATCCGTATGCACTTCCCCAACTTATAGTATAATATCAAAAAAACATTTTCACGCACGGGTGGATCTGGGGCGCAGCTCTATGTAGGCGTTAAACTCGTGGTCGAAGTAGCTGATGCTGAAACTGCAGTTATCGTACTTTTCCAGAACCTTGCGCACGGTTGGCAGTCCGATTCCCGAGTGGCCCTCCTTGCTGGTTACGCCTGGCTTGACAATGCTGGAAACGTCTATCGCGTGCGGCGTGCTGTTTGTAATGATTATGAGTTTTGCCTGCGGTTCTTTTGTTTTGATGATCAAGTCCACGCGCCTTTTTTCAGAATCGGCCGCGGCTTCGATCGCGTTGTCCAGCAGGCACGCCAGCGCCCGGCATAGATCAATGGATTCGCTGTAGAGATCTTCTATATCGGAAAGTATCGTGAACCCGATGCGCACCCCGGCCTTGCTCGCGTACTCGGCTTTGTTCAGCAGCAGCGTGACCAGCGCCGGATTGCTTTTCATCTCCTTGTGCAGATCCAGCACGCTCCCGGTGGACGTGGTAAGGTGCAGCAACTGGGCATGGTACTTTCGAAGCGCGTCCAGGTCGCCGATCTCCAGGTACCCGCCATAGGTGTGCAGAATATTATAAAAATCGTGCTTTATACCCCGAAAGTTCTCTATCGTTGTGTTGAGCGTGTTGATATGCACGTTCTTGTTTTCAAGATCGACTTTCGAAGAGCGCTGCGTATCGCTTTGGATGCATATGATGATGATCAGCGCAATGATGAACAGAATCAGCATGTACGCCAGCGTTGGGTTGGGAACGATGAGGGGCAGAAAAACCGCGGCCAGGAAAACAGCGGTCGAAATGGCGATGAAGCGAACGACCTCTCGTCCGGGATGCAAAAATGACCCGTCCGTGATCGTGATTGGTTTCATGCGCTTAATGAGTGCCTTCATCACAAAATACAGCAGAACCGTAATCAGCAGCATGGAAATCTGCTGGTAAAAATCCGCGGGCGTATCATACTCCCAGAGAGTCTGCCCAAAACATGCGGACCCCACGAACATGTTGACATTTTTGACGGAAGCCATGCAAAGGCAAACGCCACAGATCAAACGCAAGGAGCGCTGCGGCGAAAGGTCGAGGATTTTGATGCCCATGTACCAACAGAGCAGCGCCGCAAGCGGGTTAATATTGCGAAAAAGCAAGTATAGCAGGGGCACAGGGGTGTTGGCCGTGTCAATAAAGCCAAGCATATGAAGCAGATAAATCGGAAAAAGCGATATAACGGGTCCCGTAAGAAAGGCAAAAAGCGCTCTTTTTTGCCAGCGCGCGCGCTCGCCGTACAGCGAAAGAATGATGTTGGCGGCAAGATACATCGCCAAAAACGACAGGACGGACGCAAGGATCGGAAGAAAGAAGCGCATGTGTGGGAGCATTGCGTTGCCAAGCATATTGATCTTCCTTCACCATACATACAAATTTTGTGGCTCCAGATTTACGCTGTGCGCATCCTCATCCACCCGGCCGCATGACGCTTCCGGCACGCATCAACCCGAGAAAACATGTATCAAAGGAATTATACGCTGACATCCAAACCAATGCAAGGTTTTCCGACAGATTAAGAAGAATTTCGTAGAAAAGAGACTTTGGTCGAAAAATTCGCCGCCCGCGCCGGAAGCCGGCATGCCGCGCCCTCGCGCATGTCAGTCGCGCGCGTCCGTGAGCCGGTGCTTGAAAATAACCGTGTTGACGCCGGCATCGTGAAGATGGCCGATCACACCGATGCCGGCTACCGCAATGCGCACAGGACGGTTTCCTTTTGCGTCTGCGGGTCGCGATATCCGCCCGCTCAGATCATTCGGACTCCGTGACGGTAAACATGGTCGTCAGGATGCATGTGTCGGGAACCGGGAAAGCGCCGCAGTCGACAAGCTGCGTTGTCAGCACCCGCTCCGTCTGATTGGCGACAACCATGACAAGCCCCGCGATGGCTTCAATATTGGTGATGAAAAAGGTTCCCGCGAAGATGGGCGTTGACATCCGGCCGATCCGCAGGTCCGCAATCAGCAGATCCTCCGGCGCGACAGCGACGCCTTCAATCTGAACCGACGTGTAGACAAGCACATCCTGCGTATAGAGCGTGTTCGTTGAATCCGTGTACGAAAGAACTGCGGGAAAGGAGAGCTGTAGGCTCATCAGACCAGCGTCGGGTTCCGCGACCAGGATGTTTGGCATCGAATCAACCAGCGCGACGGTCACGGCGGTGAACGGAGGCGTACCCAATTGCCGGAACGGAATGCTGGTGACAAATGTCGTCAATAACTCAGCGCGCGCGTTGCAGGCACTGCGCAGGCGGAGTATCGTCCCGCACTCCGCGGGATAGCCCGGCGGCGGGGCGGCGCAGGTAAAGCCCGGCAACACCGCAAGGCGTTCTGGCTCATTTACATACCCTGCCACGAACAGCGACAGGTTGGCGGTGAAGGTGATGCTGTTTCCGGTGCCGGAAAGCCCCGTAATCGTGCCGCCCGGGCGCAGCGCGACAAAAAAAGCAAGGGGATCGCCCGCATCTGGCGTCGCGTAGGTTTGGATGATCGCGACCGGGAAATCGATGAATTTTGTGCGCGTCGCGTTTGCCCCGTCCCTGTATTCAATCAGGACGGTGGGCCTGACCTGCGCGCTGACTCTGCTCTGCGCCGGCGACACGCTGCTCACCTGCAGATTGGTAACCGCCTGTTGAGACCCGACCAGATCAGCGCTCAGCACCGTGTAGGGCGGCGGGCCGTCGTTTGGGTTAAACCCGTCCGGCACAATGATCGCGGCGTTGGCGACGGTCTGTGTCACGCTGAGGAACACACGCAGCGCGTCCGTGCACGCGACCGGAGGGAACACGGGCGGCGGGCACGGAGGACACGGCTGCGGAGGCGTGAAGTTACAGCACCCTTGCGGGCCGCATGGCAAGCCTGGACACCCGCAGCAGGGTCTGCACGAAGCATACGTGATGTGATTTTGCGGTGCGCTGTCCAGGCTTCCGTTTGCGCCGCCCACGTTGCTCCCGGATTTTTTGCTCATTGCCTCAACTCCTTCAATCGCTCTTGCGCTGAACCATATGTCGCTTGCGCTGGAAAGATTCACGGGCAAGCGGCATAGGATCATCCGGAGGTGGATAAATGCCTCTGGTATCGGTGATCATTCCTGTTTACAACGACGGCGCCGTGCTTGGCGGCTGCCTGCGCACGGTTCTTGGACAAACCCTCGGGGACATCGAGGTCATCTGTGTCAATGACGCATCCACCGACGATACGGCGCGCGTTCTGTCCGAACACGCGGAGCGGGACGCCCGCCTGCGTGTCCTGACGCTCGCTGAGCGCTCCAGCGCGGCCACGGCGCGCGTGGAGGGCGCGCGGCTTGCAAAGGCGCCCTACATGATGTTTGTCGACGCGGATGACGAGCTTGCCGAAAACGCCTGCGAAACGGCCAGGGAATCGATCCTCCGGGAAGGCGTGGACATGCTCCAGTATTCGGTGCAGACCGTGGATCCAGCGGGCCGGGTACTGCGCAAATGCGACGAGCTGCGCCCTTTTCCCGAGGGCTTCTACGGCGCGGAGGCGCTCATGGATCTTTGCTACATCCGGCGCAAGGTGGGCAGCGTGCTTTGGAACCGCATCTTTGACGCCGAGCTTGTACGCCGCGCGTTTGCCTGGGCCGAGCGCGCCTTCATTCCAACAGGCAACGATCTGTACCTGACCTTCCTGATCACGACCCATGTGCGGCTGCTTCGCATCGTCAAAACGCCGCCGCTGTACCGGTATTTTCTCGGCAGAAGCTTCGGCGACTGGCAGGGGCTGCCCGTTTCATATCTGGAACGTGTCTGCGGGAAAGCGCGCGCGCTTGCCCTCATCGAGGCGTACGTCGAGAATCGGCGGCTCATCCTGGATCCGCGGATCCTGCCGAACATCCGCGCGTCGATCGAGGAGGAATGCGCCCGCGC
>JAVBOQ010000167.1:0-6074 GCA_031550455.1 Eubacteriales bacterium | reverse complement strand
GAACATGCCGGAGTTGAACCTGCGCTGGAGCAACCTTGTCGCGGATCTGCTGCTGCCGCAGCGGACGTTCCTGGGCGGCTGGACGCTGCTGCTGCCCGGCCTGTATTTCGCGCGCGAGGCGTTCAAAACGCTGAAATTGCGCATGTTCCTGCTGGCCGCTGTGTTCGGCGCGGCGCTTCCGATGGTGCACACGCATTCGTTCGTCGCGCTCGCGCTGTACAGCGCCGGCGCGCTCGCGTACACGTTCTTCAGGAACCGCGAGAACCGCCGCGCGCTGCTCACCGGCACCGCCGCGTATGTCGGCGTCGTGCTGGTTTTCGCGCTGCCGCAGCTATTGGGCGTCACGCTGCGTCAGGCCGGTAACCAGGGCTTCATGCGGCTGCATTTCAACTGGGTGAACAACAGCGCTTCTGGGTTCGTCGACTTCTACCCATGGTTCTGGGCGAAGAACGTCGGCCTGCCGCTGCTCGCGATGGTCTGCGCGCTGATCGACTTCAAAAAAGAGCACAGGCGCGACATGATCGGCGCGCTGTGCATCTTCGTCGTCGCGGAAACAATCCAGTTTCAACCGCTGGATTACGACAACAACAAGCTGTTCTATGTCTGGTTCCTTTTGATGCTGCCAGCGGCCTCCGCGTGGTGCGTCGCAATCTACGAAAAGATGCGCGGCGTGCGCTCCCGCGCGTTGCTGGCCGGGCTGTTTCTCGCCGGGTCGACGTTGTCCGGCGCGCTTTCCGTCTCCCGCGAAACCATATCGGACTATCAGCTTTTTTCCCGAGAGGACGCCGAGGCCGCTGCCTACATCGAGCGGAATACGTCACGGGACGCGATGTTCCTGACCGGAACGCACCACAACAACGGCGTCTACGCGCTGGCCGGCCGCAAGGTCGTCTGCGGGCCGTCGCTGTTCTTGTACTGGCACGGGCTTGACTTCCAGGGCCGCGAATGGCGCGTGCGGCAGTTCTTCCTCTATCCAACGGAAAACCTGTCGCTGCTTGCCGAGTTCGGTGTGCGCTATATCGTCGTCGATCCGTCGGCGCGCTACGAGCTGACGCCCGACGAGGACGCGCTCCGGGCGCTGTTTCCGGTCATTTACGATGAGGGCGGCGTCCAGATTTACGAGGTGGCGGAGGAGGACGGCTGATCCGCCGGGTTTTGTTTCAGCTTGGGCCACTCGACAAGCATGAACGTCGCGGCGCACGCGATCGGGCCGATGAAGTCCGAAATGGGTTCGGCCCAAAACACGCCGTGGACGCCCATGCCGAACACGCCGGGCAAAAGCAGCGTCATCGGTACCACGATGAACGCCTTGCGCAGCAGCGAAAAGAAAATGGCCTGTTTTGATTTGCCCAGCGAAACATAGCACCGCTGGGCGCTCATCTGCAGCCCCATCAGCAGGAACAGGCAGAAATAAATCCGCACGGCGGGCACGCCCGCCGCGATCAGCGCCGGGTCGTCGTTAAAGACGCGGATCAGCGTTTCGGGTACGCTCAGCGCGATCGCCCAGACAAGCGTCGCGAAGCCGAAGCACACGGCCAGCGTAAACTTCGCGGCCGCTCGGACGCGGTCGTACCGCTTCGCGCCGTAGTTGAACCCAAGCACCGGCAGCGACGCCTGCGAGAAGCCGGACAGCGGCATCGTCAGCACTTGGCGCACCGAACTGACAACCGTCATCACGCCGACGTACACGTCGCCGCCATACCGCTGCAGGCTCGCGTTGCACACGATCGAGACGAGGCTGTCGTTGACGTTCATGATGAACGAAGACATGCCCAGACCCAATACGCGCCGGATGACCGGCATGTCCGGCTTCATCGACGAAAGGTTCAGCCGGAGGATCGACCGCCTGCCGATCAGGAAAAACAGGATCCACGCGGCCGACACGGCCTGCGACAGCACCGTCGCGACCGCGGCGCCGGTGACGCCCATGCCGAACGTGAAGATGAACAGCGGGTCGAGCGCGATGTTCAGCACCGCGCCGATCAAGACCGTCATCATGCCGACGCGCGCGAAGCCCTGCAGGTTGATGAACGCGTTCATGCCCAGCGCGATCATGACAAACACGCTGCCCAACACGTACACGACCAGATAATCGTTCGCGAAGGCAAACGTGTCGCCGCTCGCGCCGAACCAATACAGCGCCCGGTCTTTGATCAGCAGGCAGAACACGGTCAGCGCCGCGCCGAAAATGATGAGCAGCAGAAACGAGTTGCCCATGATCCGCTCCGCGCGCGACCGGTCGCCTTCGCCGCGCGCGATCGCGGCCAGCGGCGCGCCGCCCATGCCGGCGAGCTGCGCGAACGCGGAGATGATCATGATGAACGGAAACGTCACGCCGACGCCGGTCAGCGCGAGGCTGCCGACGCCCGGAATCCTGGCGATGTACACGCGGTCGACGACACTGTACAGCGCGTTGATCAACTGCGCGCCGATCATCGGGACCGCAAGGCGCGTGATGGTCCGCGGGATGCTGCCGGTCGAAAAATCGTTTCTGTTGTCGGTTGGGCTTGGCAACGGCCGCGCCTCCGATGCATATTGATGCAAATGAGTATAGCACAGACGAGGGCTGATGACGAGACAAAAAAACGACCGCTTGCATCCGCGCCTGTTTTCCGATATGATGAATCCATCAATCGCCCCACACGCGGCGGCCTAAGGAGAAGCGACGATGCCGATTCCTCCGGCGACACCTGTCAACGAAATGATCAAAGACACCCGGTTCGACGGGTTTTTGCTGGTGCGCAGCGCCGAGTCGCGCGCCGCGCAAAGCGGAACGCGCTATGTCGACATGATGCTGGGCGACCGCACGGGTGAAATCAACGCAAAAATATGGGATAACGCCGCGACGCCGCCGACGGTCGGCGTCGTCGTCCGCGTGCGCGGCCAGTTGCATGAATACAACGGTCGGCTGCAACTGCGCGTCGAACGGATCCGCGAGGCGGTGGAGGCGGATCAGGTGCCGCTGGAATCGCTGGTGCTCTGCGCGCCGCGAAACCCGGCCGAGATGCGGTCGGAGGTGCGCGCCGCCGCGGAGGCGATCGGCAGGCCCGACCTGCGCGCGCTGATCCTCCGGCTGCTTGACAACGCAGGCGACACGCTGCTGACGTTTCCCGCGGCCGCGAAGCTGCACCACGCGGAGCGCGGCGGGCTTTTGCACCACGTAACGTCGATGCTGCGCATGGCGAAACATTACGCGGATGAATATCCGTCCCTCGATCGTGATTTATTGGTGGCGGGCGTTATCGCGCACGACATGGCGAAAATCGGCGAGTACAACGCGAACGAGCTCGGCGCGGTGTCCGACTACACCGCGGACGGGCAGTTGATCGGCCATCTGGTGCGCGGCGTCGCCCGGATCGACGCGCTTGGGCGCGAGATGGGCTGCGGCGCGGAAATCCTGATGATGCTCGAGCATATGGTGCTGTCGCATCACGGCGTGCCCGAGTTTGGCAGCCCGAAGCCGCCGATGTTTCCCGAGGCGGAGGTGCTCAGCCACCTGGACGCGCTGGACGCGCGCCTGTACGAAATGAACGCGGCCCTCGCCCTCGTCCGGCCGGGCGGCTTCAGCGAACGGCTGTGGTCGCTGGACCGCAAACTATACCGGCGCGAGGAAACAGCCGCGCCTCGCTGAACGGAAAGGAGCTCTATGTCAGTCAAAAATTTTCGCCGCGCCGCCGCGCTGTGCGCCGCGCTGTGGATCGCCCTGTCCGCCTGTTCGGCGTCCGCGACCGTTTTTGAGTCGCCGCCGATCGACCGGCGGATCTCCAAAAACGAAGCCCGATCGCTGGACGACATGCCGGACACGGCGCGCGCGCGCGCGGACGAACGGGTCGTCGGCGTCACCGAACTGACCGGGGAGATCAATCCTTTTTTCGCCCGGACATCCGGCGACAGCAGCGTCGCGACGCTGCTGTTTGACGAACTGCTCTTCACGAACAACGCGGGGGAAGCGGGCCCGGGCGTCGCCACCTACACGTTGTCGGCTACCGGCGCGGAGGTGACGTTCACCATCCGCGAAAACGTCCGGTACATCGACGGCGAGCCGGTAACGTCCGACGACTTCATCAACGCGCTGTACCTTCTGATCAACCCGGCATATGACGGCGCGTACGACATTTCGCCGCTCGGCATCGCCGGTCGGAAAGAGTACCAGAGCGGCGGCGCGGCGGAGGTTCGCGGCATCGTCCGCGTCAACGACCGGACGTTCACCGTCGCGCTGGAAACGCCGATTTCCGACCAGCTCGTGTTCTTCGCGATTCCCGCGCTTCGCGTCTCGCTGGCCGGCGACATGAAGATCCCGGCGACCGCGACGGACGCTGCCGCCCGCGCGGCGGCTTTCGCGAACGCGGTCAAGGCGGCGCGCGCGGTTGATGCCCCCGCCATGTCGTACGGCCAGTACGCGCTTGTGCTCCTTGAGGAAGGCGTCCATGCGCTTTTCACGAAGAACCAGGCGTACTGGCGCGGCGCGCCGAAAATCGGCACGCTCAGGCTGCAGGTCGTCTCGACGGAAACCGAAGAGGTGTTTTCGATGATGCTCGCCGGGTCGGTCGACATCGTCAACCTGATCGGCTCCATCGAGATCGTCAACAGGGCGTACGACGCGAGGTTCATCAACCTGTACACCTGGGAAAGCGACATCATCGGCTATCTCGGGATGGACCTTGACAACGCGCTGTTCATGGATACGGCCGTCCGGCACGCGCTCGCGGTCGGGTTAAACCGCGAGCAGGCGTGCGACAGCGTCTTTGAGCGCTATGCTTCGGTGCCGAAAATGATTCTGTTCGATGCGTTCGGCATCAGCCGCGAGATGAACGAGGAACTGTATCCTTACAACCCGGAGTACGCGCTGGAGCTTTTTGAAAGCGCGGGCTGGGTGATGGGCGACGACGGCTTGCTGCACCGCGGCGACAAAACTTTCACATTCGCGTTGACATTCAACACGCCCAATCCTTACATGGACAAGGTCGCGACGCAGATGCACGCCGACTACAGGCGGATCGGCGTTGACGTGAAGCTCAATCCGGTGACGCTTGGCGAACTGGCGGCGGGCATCGAGCAGGACAACCTGGCCATGTATTTCGAGGCGCGCAGGCTGCCGGTCGATCCGGCTGTCGCCGCGAACCTGTTCGTCGGCGACAGCCACTTAAACGCGGGCGGCTACCGGAGCGACACCACCGACCGCCTGCTGCGCATCGCCTCCATGGAAAAAGACCCGGCGCGGCGCAATGTTTACTACGAGGTTCTGTTCCAGCAACTGTACGCCGACCTGCCGTTCATTCCGCTGTACCGGCGCTCGGACATGCTGCTGATCAACGGCCGCGTCATGAACGCGAACGTGACCACGGCGCACGACATCCTGTCGGACGCGTACCGCTTCTTCCTGGTTGATACGCTCGAGGGACAGTGGTAAATTGCAAAAGACTGCCACGGAAGGCATCGAAAGGAGTTCCCATGAAAAAAAGTCTGGTCTGGGTTCTGACGCTTGCGCTGCTGTGCTGCTCACTGGCCGCCGTCGCGGAGACAGCGTCCACGGAAGCTGGGTTTTCCTTTGAAGGCGTATGGGTGGAATTCGCCGAGGAAAACGTCAAGCTGTACCTGCCGACGGAATGGATCGATCTGCTGCCGACCGCGGAGCAGCACGAGGAATCCGTCCGCACGGAAACGGAGCACAACGGCCATACGCATGAAAACGGGCCGATCGCGTACTATGGCCTGCAAGAAGGCGGACAGTTGCTGATCCTGAGCGTTCATCCGGGCGACGGATCGACGCTCGAAACGATGCTCGAGGCGATGCGCCCCGCGGAAGACGTCACCAACGCGGCGATTGTCACGCTGGGCGGCTTCTCGTTCCTGACATACCAGATCGACGGCATGAACATGTACGGCGCGTTGGCGATATCCGCCGACGGCGAGCATATCTATGATTTCGTGTTCTCCCCGACAGGCGACGAAACCGTCGCGCGCGCGACACAAATCCTATCGTCGTTCTCGGCGATCGGGGAGTGAGGAGAAACGTGGGGAACGCCAGGAGGCTCTGCCTCCTGGACCTCCGCATGAGGGCCAATGGCCCTTAT
>JAVBOQ010000076.1:0-3795 GCA_031550455.1 Eubacteriales bacterium | reverse complement strand
CCTCGAAAAACCCCGCCCCGTCGTCGGTCGTGCTCCTCGTCTCCCACCGCCAGAGGGTAGCCTCCGGGGGCAGGCCGCGGATCAGCGTTTCCAGGCGCCTCCACGTCATCAGGCCCAGCGCCCCCGGCAGATCAATGCCGTAGAAGCGCATAAAATCCGCCTCCAGGCAGGGCCATGCGGCCGGGAGGCTTATGCTTTTCCCGCGTCAGGGGCAATTTTGCCTGCGGTTTCGTCGAACTCCGTGCCTTCCGCCGCATCGTCCGGCAGGCCAAGCGCCAGGCGCGTCACGCGGTCCACCAGCGCTATCAGCTGCGGCATGGTCATGCCGGGCACGGAAAGTATTTCGTCAAGCGCCGCGTCGCCAAAGAAAACGCGCGCCGCCTTACAGGCCGCGCGCCATACCATTACGCCGCGCAGGGCGGGGTCCGTTTCATCCCCGGCCCTGAGCATCTCCAGCATCAGCACGGCGGGCACGGCCTTGGGCGCGTCATACCGCCGCCCGCCGACGATCACGGTGATCGTCTCCCCCCGCGCCTCCTGAAGCATCCGGTCAAAATCCAGCATGTCCGCCATGGCGTCAGTCCGTCACGGTCACGGCGATGTCCTTGCTGATGCCGTTGTTCACCGTCTTCACCGTTACAATGGTCTCGCCCGCCACCAGCCCGCGCAGGCAGAAGGCCGTCTCGGTCAGCTGCGTAACGATCACCCTGCCCGCATCCTTGCAGTGCACGCGGTAGCGCTTGTTGCTGGCGTCAGCGGGCAGCACGGCAACGGGCACCAGCGCGTCCGCCCCAGAGGTGGAAACGGTCACCGTCTCCGGGCAGTCGATGCCGACCGCCTGCACATACGCTGGGAACTCCGGCTCGCCCACCTGCGCAAGCTTCCAGCTCATTTGGCGCTTGCCCTTTTCATCCACCTCATCTTCGATTTCCTCCACCACGGCGCGCAGCACCGCGCAGTGCCCCGTCTGGTCGGAAATGCGGATGTCAAAGTCCGCGTCGCACCCGCCCCAGTTGGCGTACTCGGTCAGCATGCGCTGGCCGGGGTCCTGCTGGCCGGTCACCTCATCGCGCAGCGGCGTGCCGGTCAGCTCCACCGTGCCCGAGCGCTTCTGTATGATCGGCTCGGCCCACAGGTCCGTCTCCGCCGATCCGTCCTCCGTCTTGGCCGAAAACGCCTGTGTCAGCGTCGTCAGTCCGTTTACCCGGGTGTATGCCTCCGCGTCCGGGTGCTTTACCTCCACCAGCCACGCCGCAATGTTCACGGCGCACGCGTTTTTCCGTCCTCTGGCCATGTTGCCACCCCTTTTCTATTCGCTCTATTCGCAGTAGTACACGCGAAAAGAAATCGCGTATTCGTGATGCCCCGTGCGGCCCGCGCCGATATCCGCCGGCCCGGAAAGCAGCCGCACATCGGCCCAAAACCCATCCCCGCACAGGTACCCGCAAAACCCATCCAGCGCGGCGGCAATCCGCCCCGCAAGGGTCAGCGCGGCGGTTTCGCCGCCATCCCCGCGCACCAGCACCTGCACCACGGCCCCTGCGTCATCGCCGGGCGTGCGCAGGTCGCGCGCGTACAGGGCAACGGCATCGACGGGCGCGGCCGGCATCTGCCCGATGAACAGCGTGCCGCCGGGCCCGCCAAGCGCGCCAAGATCCATCGCGGCCATCTGCCGCGCCAGTTGCGTAAGCAAATCCATCAGAAAGCCTCCTTTGCAGCCGCGTCCACGGCTTCGCGCAGGAAGCCCGCGCGCCGCCCGGGCGCGTGCCTCAAGTCCGCGCGCTCATGCTGGATGACGGCATAATCGGTATCAAAGGAGATTACGACCTCCCTGTCCTCGCGGAGTACCTCTCCGCTGCCGACCAGCGCGCCGGTATCCATCGGGGCGATGGCGCACGCGGCGGTAAGGATGTTGTCGCCGATATCCGTCAACCGCCGCATTGCGGCTTCCGCCATCTCTTCCTGAACGCCCGCGTTCCATGTGAAGGTGATCATGATGAAATCACCTCCGCACGGAAGCATGTCCCGTCGCCGCTTCGTGTTAAGCCGTTCACGCCAGCGCCACCTCCACATGATGCGGCAGAAACCCATCCGCCCGCCTGACATCGGCCACGCGGTACGTTTCGCCGTCCACAGTCAGCCGGCTGCCGATGGGCACCTGCGCCCCGGCAGGCAAAAACGCCCTTGCCTTTGGCTGCACCGCCTGTCTTTCTCCGTACGTTACGGTGGAATACGCCCGCAGCGCCTCGCCCGCCTCCAGGCGGCAGGGCAGCTCAACGGCCTCGCCGTACACCGCCGCCCCGTCCGGCCGGGCGGAGAGCCACGGCTCCACCGTGGCCCGCCCATTCATCATCAGCGCGATCACCTGCCCACCCCCCGGTACAGCAGCCCCGCACCAAACAGCGCGGCGTACGCGGCGGGGGCCATCGTTTCACGCGTCAAGCGTCCGGTACGCGCCGCGCCATCCAGCCGCATGGAAAAATTTCCGATGCTAACCTGCGACACCCCCGGCGGCGGCACCTGCCCCGAAAACGCCGCCGCAATCTCCTTTTCGTAGCTGATCTGTGCGTCCGCCGCCTCGCACAGCGCCTTTTCGTGCGCCTTCCCGCAGGGCACCCTGGGGGCGATGAAGGCCAGAAGCCTGGCCCTCATCTGCGCCCGCTCACCCTGGGTAGGGTACTGGGCGTCCATGTTACGCCTCCTGGGTCAGCACCGCGAACGGGTAGCGCGTGCTATTGTCCTCGTTCAGCGCGGTGGCGGGGTTCGGCAGCGCCCAGCCCGCGCGGAAGGTCACCTTCAGCGCCACCAGCCCCTCCTGGGCCAGGTTCGCGATGATCTGCTTGGTAACGGGGTCCTGCAGCATCGCTTCGGTCAGCAGCTTGATGCTGATGTCGCGGCGCACGGCCCATACGGCCTGCTGGAAATCACCCGCGACCAGCAGCGCGCCGTCAGCTGCGAACATGCCGCCGTTTTCAGCGAACAGGATCGGCTCGCCGTCCAGCTCGTAAGGTGACTTTGCGCCCACGCCGTCGCGGTAGGACGCGCGGAACAGCGGCTGGCCGTTCGCGTCCACAGCGCCGCGCAGCACGGAGCGCATCTTCACCGCGCCCACATACCCGTTGGGGATGTAGCCGCTGTTTTCCAGCTTCTCAATGACGCCGTCCTTGCCCAGCAGATCCTTGTACAGGTTGCCGGACAGCGCCACGCGGTTGCCCGCGGCGATTGCGCCCGGGATGATCCCCGTGGGGAACGAATCCGGCTTGTTGATGCCGTGGAACACCGCCTGGTCGAACACCTGCCCGATCTTCTCGATGATCGCGGGCAGCACGCTTTCCCAGATGCGGTAATCGCTGTCATCCAGCACGTTTTCCGCCACCGGGCAGATGCAGGCGATCTCCTGCGCGGTCAGCCGCACATTGTCCCACTTCGCCGTGGTCGTTTTGCGGAAGCCCGTGTCGCCCTCCACGAAATACGCCATGGGCAGCGTGGACAGCACCGGCAGCGCGCGCGTTGTCGCCGACAGGTCCGGCAGGCGCTTCGCCAGCCGCATGAATGTTGAAGCCTTCGGCACGCTCTGCCAAACCTCCGTGCCCTGTTCCACCGGGATCAGTACCTCCGCGCCGTTGCGATCGATAATTGCCATGTGTCAAGTCCTCCCTTTCTTTTTGTGGGCGGTGCGATGACCGCCCGTTCCCGTATGAAAAAACCCCCGGAGTGCGGGGGTGGGGAACCGTGGTGGAGTACGCCAGGGGACTCTGTCCCCTGGACCCCTGCTTAAGGGCCTAAGGCCCTTAA
>JAVBOQ010000055.1:0-5388 GCA_031550455.1 Eubacteriales bacterium | reverse complement strand
TCAGCACCGGCAGCGCCATGCCCTGCACGTCTTCGGGCAGGATGTAATCGCGCCCGGCGAGCAGCGCGCACGCCTGCGCGGCCTTGACCAGCGCGATGGCGCCGCGCGTCGACACGCCCAGTTGCAGCGCCGCGTGCCGCCGTGTCGCGGCCGCGATCGTCGCGACATAGGAGCGCACCTCGCGCGAACAGTAGATCTCGCCGACGGCCGTCTGCATCTGCACGATGTCCTCGGCGGTGCAGACCGGCGAAAGTTGCGACAGCGGCGTCACCGGCGCGGAGTACCTTTCGAGGATGTCCATTTCGTCCTCGACCGAAGGGTAGCCGATGGCGATGCGCATGAAAAAACGGTCCATCTGCGCTTCGGGCAGCGGATAGGTGCCGACGAACTCGACCGGGGTTTGCGTCGCCAGCACCAAAAAGGGCTTGGGCAGCGGCCGTGTCACGCCGTCGACGGTCACCTGATACTCCTCCATGACCTCCAGCAGCGACGACTGCGTCTTCGGCGACGTGCGGTTGATCTCGTCGGCCAGCAGGATCTGGCTCATCACCGCGCCGGGCTTGTATTCCATCTCGCCGGTCTTGAAATTGACGACAGAAAAGCCGGTCACGTCCGACGGCGTGACATCCGGCGTGAACTGTATGCGCTTAAACGAGCAGGCGAGCGACTTGGCCAGCGCGCTGGCCAGCGTCGTCTTGCCGACACCGGGCACGTCCTCGATCAACAGGTGACCGCGGCAGACCAGCGCGATCAGCGCGAGCTCGATCACTTCTTCTTTGCCGACGACGACCTTGGCTATGTTCTGTTGAAGCGCCCGGATGATCCGGCGTGGCTGCTGCATGGCGAACTCTCCTCACTTGACACGGGGTTGGGAATCTTTTTCGCGGGGCACCGCGAATCAGGAAGAAACGTAAAGCCCGGAGCGTTCGAGAGGCCGAAGTCTCTCGATTCAAATCCTGTATCGGCGGCTTTGCCGCCTTCTTCGTTCCTCTGCACGCATGAACCGCGTTTCATGCGGGTGCCGTGCTCATTATAGCGGCTGCGCTTGAAATGCACAAGCATTCGTTGTATTCTTATAATGCAATGGGCGCGCACGGATAAAACGTGCCAGTCCAGCTAAAAATTGCAAGAAGCGCGCATGAGGTAGAAAGTGGCTGCATGGGCTGGTTGCGCGGTACGGCGCGAACGGGAGATTGATTCGACAAACCGCGCGGCACGGCGTTGGGCGGCGGAGGGCGCGCCGCACGGCGCGGTTGTCGTCGCGGCGCGGCAGACCGAAGGGCGCGGCCGGCGCGGCAGAAGCTGGGAAAGCGCGGCGGGCCTGGGCCTGTGGCTATCGGTCGTGATTCGTCCGGATATCGACGCCGCGCGGTTTCCGCTGTTATCGTTTTCGGCGGCTCTGGCGGCAGCCGACGCGGTCGAAAGGGCGTCCGGCGTCGCGCCGCGCGTCAAGTGGCCGAACGATCTGCTCATCGAAGGCCGCAAAATCGCGGGCATCCTGCTCGAAAAGGAAGGCGACGCCGCGATCGTCGGCATCGGGATCAACGTCCGCCATCGGGCGGAGGATTTCCCGCCGGAGCTTCGGGACACCGCCGGATCGCTGCGGATGTTCGCCAAAGAACCGGTTTCTCTGGACGCGCTGGAGCGTCATCTGCTTGCGGAAATCGAGCGGCGGATCGATTCCGGCGACTTTTTTTCCGAATATGCGGCGCGCTGCGCGACGATCGGCGCGCAGGTGCGGGTCGTCGAGATGAACGGGGAATTTTCGGGCGTCGCGGAGGGCGTCGGCGCGGATGGCGCGTTGCTGGTGCGGGACGAAGTCGGCGCGCTTCGCCGCGTGCTGGCGGGCGATGTTTCGATACGGGAGGCGAGGGCATGATCCTGGGCATCGGCATTGACCTGTGCGAGGTGCGGCGCATGGCGGCCGCGATCGAGTCGGGCGGCTTCCTGGAGCGGTTTTTCACGGACGAGGAGCAATCGTATATCCGGGGCCGCGGCAAGGGCATGGCGGAGTCGGCCGCGGGCCATTTCGCGGCGAAGGAAGCGGGACTCAAAGCGCTCGGCTGCGGCATCGCGCACCCGCTGACCGAGATTTCGGTCACGCACGACGAGTTGCGCGCGCCGCGCTTTGTGTTGACCGGCGGCGCGCTTGCGCGCATGCGGTCGCTCGGCGGCGAAACGATGCACCTGAGCATCACGCACAC
This sequence comes from Eubacteriales bacterium, assembly GCA_031550455.1. Taxonomy (GTDB): domain Bacteria; phylum Bacillota; class Clostridia; order Christensenellales; family Aristaeellaceae; genus Avichristensenella. The sequence goes on along the minus strand of JAVBOQ010000055.1, from coordinate 3,184 downwards.
GGACAGCGTTGCGGCGGCTGTCGCGGTGTTGGAAGGAAGCCCGACATGAAGCGAATCATCACACCGGAGCGGATGCGCGCGCTCGAGCGCGATTACATGCAAGGGACAGGCACGCCGGGCGCCGCGCTGATGGAGCGCGCGGCGCTGGCGGTCGCGGAAGCGCTCCTTTCGATGACGCCGGACGGCGCGCTGTTTTTCTGCGGCCCAGGCAACAACGGCGGCGACGGGTACGCGGCCGCGCGGCTGTTCGCGAAGCGGGGCCGCCAGGCATGTGTCTGGACGGTCGACGACCCCTACGCGCTGTCCGGCGACGCGCGCGAGAACATGCTGCGCTGCCGGATGGCCGGCGTGCCTGTGCGCTACGCCACGCCGCCGTTCGGCGCGCCGCCCGCGGGATGCGGCGCGGTTGTCGACGCGCTGTTCGGCACGGGCCTGTCAAAACCGCTCGAAGGAAGGCACGCCGACGCTGTGCGCTGGATCAACGGCTGCGGGCTGCCCGTGCTGGCGGTGGACATGCCGTCCGGCACGCCCGCGCTGATGGCGCGCGCCACGGCGACGGTGACGTTTCATCAAATGAAGCCGTGCCATGTGTTCCATCCGGGCCGTGTGAACGCGGGCGATGTCACGGTCGCCGATATCGGCATTCCGTACGTGGATTCGCCGGACGACTTCATGCTGCCGGACGACGCGGACATCGCCGCGCTGCTGCCACCTCGCGCGCCCGACGCGCACAAGGGCGACGCGGGCCACGCGCTGATCGTCGCGGGGTCCTTCGGCATGGCCGGCGCGGCCGCGCTCTGCGCGAACGGGGCGATGCGCGGCGGCGCGGGCCTTGCCACGGTCGCGTGCCCGGAGGCGGTGATCCCGGTCGTGCAGGCGCTCGCGCCGTGCGCGACCTGTGTGCCGATCAAGGACGCGGCGGAGGCTGCGCGCGGCAAGCGGTCGATCGCCGCCGGGCCGGGACTTGGGCGGAGCTGCGAGGCCGGAGACGTTTTGTCCGCGCTGCTTCCCGTCGAAATGCCGCAGGTGTGGGATGCCGACGCGCTGAACTGGCTCGCGGAGCATCCCGCATCGCTTGGCGAATGCTTCGTGATCACGCCGCATCCGGGCGAGGCCGCGCGGCTGCTGCGGACGGACGTCGCGGCGATCGTCGCGGATCCGATCGCGGCGGCGGAGGCGCTTCACCAAAGTTACCGCTGCACGGCGCTGCTCAAGGGCGCTGTCTCGGTCATCGTCGGCGGCGGGCGGCGCGCGCTGAACGCAACCGGAACGCCTGGCATGGCGACGGGCGGCTGCGGCGACGTGCTGACCGGGCTGATCGCCGCGTTTCTGGCGCAGGGACTGCCTCCGTTCGACGCGGCGCGCGCGGCTGCCCACCTTGCCGGGCGCGCGGGAGAGCGCGCCGCCGCGCTGCGCGGCGTTCGATCGATGCTGGCGACGGACCTTCTGGACGCGATCCGCATAGATTGATTCCGAGGGAGCAAGAAGGAGGATGAACGCGGAAGAAACAATCTTCGGAGTGTGACATCCATGACAACCGTCAAGCGCGGTGAAATATATTGCGCCGACCTCGACCCGGTGACAGGCTCGGAACAGGGCGGCGTCCGTCCGGTATTGATTATTCAAAATGACGTGGGAAACCGTTTCAGCCCGACCGTGATCGTGCTTGCGATCACCTCACAGATGCTCAAGCCGCGGTTGCCGACGCACGTGCGGATCCCCGCCGGGCAGGCGGGCCTGACGAAGCCGTCGATCGTGCTCGCGGAACAGATGCGTACATTGGAAAAGGGCCGCCTGCAAAAGCGCATCGGGGCCCTGTCCGGAGCGGCCATGGCGCTGGTCGACGAGGCGATTCTGGCCTCGCTCGGGTTCGCGGCCGGCTGAGCATCGAAGAAACAATCGCCGGGAGCAGGGGGGCCGCTCCCGGCGCTCTTTGGACGAAACGGAGGACAAGCATGGCGGACAAAAAAAGTGTCTATGCAAGATACGGCAGATGGGCCTGCCTCGCCGCGGGCATCGCGCTGACCGCGCTGCCGTTCCGGCTGTTTTTCATCCCGAACCACATCGCGCCGGGCGGCGTGACGGGCGTCGCGACGCTGATCAACGCGCTGATTGGCCTGCCCGTGGGTTCGATCGCGGCGGTGCTGAACCTGCCGCTGTTTTTGTTAAGCCTGCGCCGGATGGGCCGCGGGTTCGCGGTAATGTCGCTCGGCTGCATGCTGTCGGTGTCGGCGCTGATCGACCTTTTGCCCATCGGCCCGGCGACGGACGACCCGATGCTGGCTGCGATCTTCGGCGGCGCGATGCTCGGCCTCGGCGTCGGGCTGGTGATCCGGGGCGGCGCGACCACCGGCGGCACGGACATGCTGGCTGCGATGGTGCACCGGCGGTATCCTGTGATCACCGTCGGCGCGACGCTGCTGGCGATCGACTGCTGCGTCGTCGCGGCGTCCGCGCTGGTGTTCAGCCTTCAGTCCGCGCTGTTCGCGATGGTCGCGATCTTCATCACGACGCAGGTGATGGACCGCACGATCGAAGGATTCGGCAGCGCGAAAGCGTTCTTTATCTTTTCGAGGAAGGCGGACGAGCTGTCCGCGGCGGTGCTGGAGAGGCTGAAGCGTGGCGCAACGCTGCTGCACGCCAAGGGCGCTTATACCGGCGACGAGCGCGACGTGCTGCTGTGCGTCGTGACACGGCTGCAGATTCCGCAGCTCAAGGCGTTGGTCAACGAGATCGACCCGGCGGCCTTCCTGATGGTGACGGACGTTCGCGAGGCGCTCGGGGAAGGGTTTACGGAGTTGTAAGGAAGAGAACGGAGGGACGCCGGGAGGCCGAGCCTCCTGACGTCTCCCATAATTTCCGAAACGCTATCATTTCCGCCCAAAATGTAGTAGAATATGACCATTCACGTACGAAAACTAACACCGGAGGCGACTATGCTCAGACTGGACCACATTACGAAGGATTACGTCGCGGGCGACGGCAAGGTCGAGGCGCTGCGCGGCGTCAGCCTTTCGTTCCGCAAGTGCGAGTTTGTGTCGATTCTCGGCCCGTCGGGCTGCGGCAAGACGACGATGCTGAACATCATCGGCGGCCTTGACCGCTACACGAGCGGCAATCTGTTCATCAACGACGTGTCCACCACCGCGTTCCGGGATGTCGATTGGGACATCTACCGCAACAC
>JAVBOQ010000102.1:0-26009 GCA_031550455.1 Eubacteriales bacterium | reverse complement strand
GGATGCGCGGGCAGCATATCGTTCGAATAAGGCAGACCAAAGTAATGGTCAAACCCGTGGGCCAGCGGCAAAAAAGGCGGTTGGTCGCCCAGATGCCATTTGCCGGTCATGTGCGTTGCGTAGCCCTGCTCGTTGAACATGCGCGGCAGCGTGAACTCCTCCGCGCTCAGCCCGATCGGGTCGCCGGGCAGCAGCACACAGAAGTCCTGTCCCCGGCCAAGCCCCACGCGCTGCGGATAACAGCCGGTCATCATGGCCGCGCGCGACGGGGAGCACAGCGGCGCTGCGTAATAGTCGGTGAGGCGGACGCCCTCCCGGGCCATTTGGTCAAGAACAGGGGTATGGTTGCCCCGGCTGCCGTAGCAGCCGAGGTCGCCATACCCCAGATCGTCGCACAACACGAGAATCACATTCGGCTTGTCCTTCGAATTCATCCGGCTCATGTCGCCGCCTCGCTTCCCGTTTGCGCCTTGTGCTTACTTATAGTTCTCGTCGTACATCTTCTGGAAGATTTCCACGTAACGGGCCACGTCCATCTGGTTCAGCGTCTGCACGTAGCTGTCCCACGCGGCGTCTGTCACGCCGTTGCGGATGAACTCAGCCTTCATCTGGTTGGCCTGGTTCACGATGTCGATCTGTAGCGTCGCGAGTTCCTTGCGCACGGAAGACGACATCAGCAGGCCGAACTCCGGCAGGGGCTCGGGATCCATGAAGGGTTCGTAGACGTCTTTCGTGGCTTCCAGCTTGGCCTGCGCCATCGGCGGCTGCACGTAGTTTTCCAGCCATTCTTTCGTGAAGATGAACGGCGGGTTCGTGGAGGGCGCCAGCGTGGCGACGTACTGGCTGTAGTTCAGGCCGGCGGGCGGCGTCACGGTTTCGGCCAGATTATAGATCTTTCCGTCCTTGATTTCAAATCCTTTGCCTTCCACGCCGAAGCGCTGCGCCAGGTTGTTGTTCGGCATGTTGAGCCAGTCGATCCACTTCGCGAGGATTTCCGGGTTCTCGCAGTCCTTGGTGATGGCGAACGCGCCGTAGGTGTTGATCATCACGCGCTTCGCCTTGCCCCAAAGCTGCTGCCCGTCCGCGCCCTTTAACGGCGGAACGACGACATAGTCGGCGACGCGCTCCGGCGGCAGCATGTGGTCGCGCACGAACGCCATGAACACGCCCAGCACTTCCTCTTCCATGTTGCCCTTGGCGCCCATCTGGTTGTCGCCGCCCAGGAAGGACTCCTCGTCGATCAGCCCTTCGGCGTACAACCCGTGCAGCCATTCAAGGCCTTCGCGGTAGTTATCGGACGCGCCGACAAACTCAACCGTTCCATCCTTGAGCATCAGGTAGTTGGGGTAGATCACAACGCCGAAGGAGCCGAACACGGAGCCGATGTCCGTGGCGGACAGCGTGCCCACGCTTCCGACCGCGCCGCCGCTTAACTGGTACGTAAAGGGGATCTCATCGGCCTTGCCGTTGCCGTTCGGGTCCGTTTCCTTAAACGCCTTGAGCACGGCCTTGAACTCGTCGAGCGTTTCGGGCACCTTCAGGCCCAGCTTGTCTAGCCAGACCTTGTTGATGAACATTTGATCCTGGTTGTAGTTGAACCGCTGTTCCGGCATGCAGGGCAGCGCGTAGATATGCCCGTCGGCCGCGGTCAGCGCCTGCTTGATGTCCGGGCGCTGTTCAAACAGCCAGTTGAAGTACGTGCCGTTTTCCGCGAGCAAGCCTTCCAACGGAATCAGGATTCCGTTCGTTCCGTTCTGCACGATCATTTCCTGGGACAGGCTGCAGCCATAAAATGCGTCCGGCAGCCCGGTTCCCGCGGCCAGCATGATGTTGATCTTTTCGCCGGCGGAAGCGGACGGGATCTCGTCCCACTCGATGTGGATGTTCGACATTTCCTCAAAATACTTGATGGAGTCAATCTCCGCAAAGGGAATGGTGTGGCTCGGCGTGCGCACGGTGGCGAAATGGAAGGTCGTTTTTTCGGGCACGAGAGGCAGACTGATTTCACCGGGTGCGGCGCCCTCCGCGAACGCGGCGGGCATGCCGACGCAGGCCAGCAGCACCATCGCCAGCAGCGCGCAGAGCGTCCGGGCGATCGACCGTTTCGGATTCAACACATGGATCCCCACTTTCTGTTTGTTTTGTACATCGAAGATCACCCCTTCACGGAGCCGATCATGACGCCCTTGACAAAGTGCCGTTGGATGAACGGATAGATGGCCAGCACGGGCAGCGACGAAATGATGATGACGCCGTACTTGATCTGTTCCGCGAAGCGAAGCTGCTGCTGATACGATTCGTAGTCGGTGTTCATCATCGCCTGGGACGCCTGTCCCAGCACCAGGATATCCCGCAGGATGATCTGCAGCGGGTAGTACTCGTACTTGCTGAGGTAAATCATCGCGTTAAAGTAAGAATTCCAATGCCCCACGCCATAGAAAAGGGTCAGCACCGCGACGATCGCGCCGGACAGCGGCAGCGCGATCCGGACGAAAAAGCCCGCGTTGCCGCAGCCGTCAATGAACGCGGCTTCCAGCAGTTCATCCGGCAGGTTGGATTGGAAAAAAGAGCGGGCGATGATCACGTTGTAGACCCCCACCGCGCCCAGAATGATCACAACCAGCGGGTTGTTGTACAGGCCCACGCGCTGCACGATCAGGTAGGTCGGGATCAGGCCGCCGCTGAAGTACATGGTGAACACCAGGAACCCCATGATCACGCCGCGCCCCACGAGATCCTTGCGCGAAAGCGCGTAGGCCGCCATCAGCGTCAGCGAGACGTTGACCACCGTTCCCGATACGGTGTACAGAACGGAGTTGCGAAAGCCGACCCAGAAGTTCGCGTCGCGGAACACTGCCTTATAGGAATCAAACGAGATGCCGACCGGCCAAAGCGCGACGGAACCCGCGTTGACCGCGTTTGGCTCGCTGATGGAAGCGATCACGATGAAATACAGCGGATAGGCGACGACAAACCCGGCAAGCAGGATGTACACAACGTTGAAAACATCGAAAATCTTGTCAGACAGGCTGCTTTGCTTCCACGCCCGCATTGGACACCCTCCTTACCAAAGGCTCGAACCGGAAAGTTTTCCGGCGATTTTGTTGACGATCAATAGCAGCGTGAAATTGATCGCGTTGTTAAACAGGCCGATGGCCGAAGAGAAACTGTAGTCGCCCTTCTGGATGCCCGCTTTGTAAACGTACGTGGATATGATCTCCGAGAACTGAATGTTGCCGCCCTTCTGCATCAGGTACACCTTTTCAAAGCCGACGTTCATGACGCTGCCCATGTTCAGAATGAGCAGAATGACGATCGTCGGCATAAGCGAGGGCAGGTCGACGTGCAGGATGCGCTGAACCTTGTTTGCGCCGTCCACGATTGCGGCCTCGTGAATCTCCGGGCTCACCCCGGCGAGCGCCGCGATGTAGATGACCGCGCTGAACCCGGTGGACTGCCATATGCCGGACCAGACATACACGTGCGGGAACAGGCGCGCTTCCGTCATGAAGCTGATTTTCGGGTAGCCAAGCGCGCCGAGCAGCATGTTCACAAGGCCGCTCGACGGGGCCAGAAACAGCATCAGCATGCCGACCATGACGACGGTGCTGATGAAATGCGGCGCGTAGGTGATGTTCTGCACGATTTTCCGCATGCGCGCGTTCGGGCAGTAGTTCAGCATCAGCGCCAGCAGAATCGGAAAGGGGAAGCCGACGACGAGGCCGTACACGCTCAGCGTCAGCGTGTTGCGCAAAACGCTGCCGAATGAATACGAACGGAAAAAGCGCTGAAAGTTCTCCAATCCAATCCAATGGCTGCCGCCGATGCCCAGCGCCGGGTTGAAGTCCTTAAAGGCAATCTGGATGCCGTAGAGCGGCGCGTAATGGAAGACCGCGAGATAGGCGACGGTCGGAAGCAGGAACAGGTACAGGACATAGTTTTTGCTGATGCGTCTCCAGTACGGCACAGGAAGCACCTCCCTTCCCGAGGTCAGTGACATGAAAAGATCACGTTCGTCGTGACAAACGCATTATATCGTGCTATAATCCGTCTGTCAACAGGTTTTGGTACAATAATTTGTGCGATTTGTATCGAGAATAGAAAATACTTTGGAACGTTCACGTACATCGTTCAAACCGTAGCAAACGTTGACCTTCCCGTGGTTTTGTGCTATCTTTAGGCAATTCTTTCCATTCATCCGGCGTGGCGAAGCGCAGTCGGAATCGAGGTGCGGCATGGGGATCACGTCCAAGGAAGTGGCCGACCGTTGCGGCGTGTCCAGGATCACGGTCGACCGCGCGCTCAACGGCCGGTCGGGCGTGGGCGAGGGAAAACGCGCGTTCATCCTGGCGGAAGCCGCGAAGATGGGCTATCGGCCGCACTATGTGGCGCGCTCGCTGGTCAAGGGGAAGACCGCGACCATCGGCGTGCTGGTGTTTGACCTGATCAACCCATTCTTTTCCGAGGTGACGCAGGCGATCGAAAAGACCGCGCAGGCAAACGAGTATGTTCCCTATATCATGCTGACCGAGAACGACCCGGACAAGGAAAAAGTGCTGGTCGACATGCTGGTTTCGCGGCAGGTGGACGGCCTTTTGCTCTATACCGTTCGCAAAGACCCGGAGTATATCGCGTACCTGCGCGCGCTGAACATCCCGGTTCTGACGATGATGAACCGCCTGTCGGATGACTTTCCTTTTATCGGCATCGACGACGCGCGCGCGATGGCCGACCTTGTCAATTATGTGCTCAGCAAGGGGTACCGGCGCGTTTTCTATGTCAGTCCGCCGCTGCGGCATCGGGAGACGCAGAACATCTACACGCTCAACAACCGGCTGAGAGGCCTTATGGACGCGCTGAACGACGCCGGAGGCGGCGTCGAACTGACCGTGCTGGACGTCAAGAATTACGCGCAGGTTCTGGGGAACGTCACGGACTTTCGGCAGGTGAAAAGCGCCGTGCTGTGTTCGAGCGACATGTACGCGATCGAGGTGCAGAACCTGATGCGCAAGCGCGGCCTGCGCGTGCCGCTGGACGTGGGCGTCGCGGGATTTGACAACATTCATTTTTTGCGCTATTTAGAACCTACGCTCACCACGCTCGCCATCCCCATTGAGGAAATGGGCGAAACCGCGGTGCGGATGCTGCTTGCGCGCATCAACGGAAAAGAAGTGCCCGGGAATACGCTGTTGCCCTACGAGGTGGTGCTCGGGCAATCCATCGTGTAGTGAAAAGGGGGATGACGATGCCTTCGCGGTTTGTTTTCGAGGGGGAGAGGCTGCGCGAGGTGCGCTTTCCGATGGGCGGAATCGGCGCGGGCTGCGTTTCGCTGGACGGCGGCGCGCGCTTTGTCGACTGGGAGATCCAAAATCGCCCCAACAAGAACAGCCGGAACGGCTGGACGCACGTCGCGGTCAAGGCGGAGCGCGACGGCGCGCTGCTGGCCGCGCGCGCGCTGCACGGGCCGCTGCGCGCCTCGTTTATGGGCCAGGGCGAAGGGCGGTTTGACGGCTATGGCTTCGGCCCGTCCCGCAACACGCTGGCCGGGGTTCCTCATTTCCACGACGTGCGGCTGGCGGCCCGTTTTCCCGCCGCGCGCTGGGATTTTTCGGGCGATTTCCCCGCGGAAGTTTCGCTGTCCGCGTTCAGCCCTTTCGAACCGCACAACGAGCCGGACAGTTCGCTTCCGCTCGGCATGATGGCGGTGTCGCTGACGAACACGACCGACGCGCCGATACGCTATTCCGCGGCGTTTACGCTTGGCAATCCCCACGCGAAACTGCCGGTCAACCGGGTGGAGCGGCGCGAGGGCGTCACATCGCTGGTGTGCGGCGCGCGGACTGACACAGCGTCCCCGGCATGGGGCGAGGTGTGCGTCAGCACCGACGCGGACTGCGTCAGCGCGCAGCAAAACTGGTACCGAAGCGGCTGGTTTGACGACCTTTCCACCTTCTGGCATGATTTTGCCCGGCCCGGCCCGCTGCCGTCCAGAGCATTGCCGCCTGTGGAGGACTTCGGCGCGGAAAGCGGCACGCTGTGCGTCTCTGTGGACTGCCGGCCGGGCGAGACGGCTGTGATCCGCTTCGCGCTCAGTTGGTACTGGCCGAATTTTGAAAAATACTGGAAGGTTCACGACACGGACCACCTGGGCGGCTGGCCCCGAGTCTGGAAAAACTGGTACGCGACGCGCTTTGAGAGCGCGGGCGCGGTGGGGCGTTACGCGCTGTCGGACTGGGACCGCCTGCACGCCGAAACGATGGCGTTTGACCGCGCTCTCTCGGAAACGACGATACCCGAGGAGGCGCTGGACGCGGCCGTGAACACGCTGTCCGTGCTGAAAAGCCAGACATGCCTTCGGCTTGAAGACGGCAGCTTCTACGGCTGGGAAGGCTGCCACGCCCGCGAAGGAAGCTGCGAGGGAAGCTGCTCGCATGTGTGGAACTATCAATACGCGCTGCCGTTTTTGTTTCCCGGTTTCGAGCGGTCGATGCGCGAGCTGGATTACCGTCACAACCTCGAGGAGAACGGCGGCATGTCTTTTCGGCTGCAGCTTCCGCTGAGCGCGCCGCGGTGGTCGTTCCGCCCGTGCGCCGACGGGCAGCTCGGCGGCGTGATCAAGACATACCGCGACTGGAAGCTGTCCGGCGATACCGGGTGGCTGGAGGCGCTCTGGCCGAAGGTCAGGCGTTCCCTGGAATATGCGTGGTCCCCGGAGAACCCGGACTTGTGGGATCCGGAGCGCACCGGCGTGCTGCACGGCAGGCAGCACCACACGCTGGACATGGAGCTGTTCGGCCCGAACGCGTGGCTGACCGGCATATATCTGGCGGCGCTCGACGCCGCGGCGCGCATGGCGGACGCGGTTTCGGACACCGCGTTCGCCGCGATGTGCCGTGAGATGGCGCAAAGAGGCAAGCAGTGGGTGGACCAAAACCTTTGGAACGGCGAATACTTCTGCCAGTCCGTGGACATTGCGGATCCTTCCGTTTTGCGTCAGTTTCAGGCGCAGGCCACACTCACCAAGCAGACTGTGACGGACGCGTACTGGAACGCCGAGCGGGGCGAGATCAAGTACCAGATCGGCGAGGGCTGCGCCATCGACCAGATGCTGGGACAGTGGCACGCGGAGCTGTGCGGGCTTTCCGACGTGTTCGACCGGGACAAGATCACGGCGGCGCTGGCCTCCATTTATCGCTACAACCACACAAAACACATCGGCGACACGATGAACCCGTGCAGACTGTTCTGCCTTGAAGACGAGGCGGGCACGGTGATCTGCGCCTATCCGCCGGGACGATACCGCCCGGCGATCCCGACGCCCTACGCGGAGGAGACGATGCACGGGTTCGAGTACGCGGCCGCGGGGCAAATGCTGCTGCACGGGATGGAGCGCGAGGCGCTCGACTGCATCCGCGCCGTGCGCGACCGTTACGACGGACGCCTGCGCAATCCCTTTAACGAAATGGAATGCGGCAGCAACTATGCCCGCTCCATGTCCGCGTGGTCGCTGATCAACATCTATCTGGGGCTGTCGTATGACATGACGCGCGGTTTCATCGGGCTCTCGCCGATCCGGCCGGGCGACTTTTCAAGCGTCTGGTCGCTCGGCGGCGCCTGGGGCGTGGTGCGGTTTGACGCGCAGGGCTGCGCGTTCGACGTCAAAGGCGGCGGCATAGGGCTTTCGCGCCTAGGGATTCCGCGCGGGGGCGAGGTCCGCGCCGTTGCGAAAAACGGCCAGCCGGCGCGGTTCGCCATCGAAGGCGGCGAGGTATCCTTCGCGGCCCCGGTAACCCTTGCGGGCGGCGACAGCCTGACCCTTGCATACCATCATTGATCTGGAGGGCGAACTGCCATGTGCACGCTCAAGTATGACACCCCGGGCAAAACCTGGATGGAAGGGCTGCCCATCGGCAACGGACGATTGGCTGCCATGGTGTGGGGAGACGAGGCGGAGGATACGCTGACGCTGAACCATGAATGGCTGTGGCGCGGCGTGAACCGGAACCGCAAGGTCGTCCCGGGCGCGGATCACCTGGAATTCGTCCGCGATCTGCTCAGGCAGGGCAGGTTCTCGCGCGCCGCGGTGTTCGCGAACCTTTACTTTGGCGGGGAGGGCGGGGTATCCGGCGAGCCAAACCGGGTGGACGCGTACCAGCCCGCCGCGGAGCTGCGCTGCGCGATCGCGAACGGGCGCTTTCTGTCCCGTTCGCTGGACATGCGGCGCGGCGTCGCCGCAACCGAGCGGACGGCAGGCCCCGCGCGCGTCGCCGCGACGCATTACGCGAGCGCGGCGTCGGGACTGCTGGTCGCCTGTTGGCGGAGCGACCTGCCGTTTGACGCGGTGCTTTCCTTGTCGCGCGCGGAAGACCCGGAAGCGGAATGCGTCGCAAGCGCGGCGGAAGGCGCGCTGACGCTCGACTGTTCCTTTTCGGGCGGCATACGGCACCGTGTGACCGTGCGCATCGATACAGACGGCGTCCGCGCGCCCGGCGCGGATTGTCTGCGCGTCACGGCCGCCACGCGCATCCTCTGTGTGATCGACATCGGAACCGGCGTGAAGGGCGTTGAAGCGGAACTCGCCCTGCGCGCGCTTGACCCCGCCGCGATCGGAGACGACCTCGCGCGGCACGCCGCGCTGTTCTCCGCGCGCATGGGCGCGATGGATCTTTCGCTTGACGGGGATGCGGCGCTGGACGGCCTGCCGATGGAGGCGCGGCTCGCGCGGTTCAAGGCGGGCGCGCGCGACAACGGCTTCTGCGCGCTGTACTACCACTATGGACGGTATCTGATGCTGTCCTCCTCTTTCGGCTGCGACCTGCCCGCCAACCTGCAGGGCAAATGGAACGACAGGATCGACCCGCCATGGCAAAGCGATTATCATATGAACATCAACCTGCAGATGAATTACTGGCTGACCGGCCCCTGCGGCATGCCGGAATGCTCGGACGCGCTGCTGCGTTACCTGGAGTCGTTCTTCGAAAGCGGCGGCGAGGCCGCGCGGGAACTGTACGGGTGCCGGGGCATATGGCTGCCGACGCAGACGGACGTGTGGGGCGTCGCGACCCCGGAAGCGTTCGGCTGGGCGGTCTGGATCGGCGCGGCGCCATGGATGGCCATGCATTTCTGGCGGCACTACGAGTATACGGGCGACCTCGCGTTCCTTCGGGAGCGCGCGTACCGCTTCTTCACCGCCGTGGCGGAGTTCTATGAGGATTATCTGGTTGAAGACGAGAATGGTGTGCTGCAAATTCTTCCCAGCCAGTCGCCGGAGAACCGCTTTGACGGCGCCGGGTTCCTGCCGGTTTCGATTTGCGTCTCCTCGGCCATGGACGTGCAGCTCTGCCACGACGCGCTGGGCTACGCGATCCGCGCGGCGGAGCTGCTGGGCGTCGACCCCGCGCGCGCGGCCAAATGGCGGCGCATGCGGGAAAAGCTGCCGCCCTTTGGCATCGGGCGCGACGGCCGGCTCCTTGAGTGGAACGACGAAAAGCGCGAGGCAACGGACGAGCTCGGGCACCGCCACCTGTCGCACCTGTACGGCGTATACCCGTCCGCTCTGTTCACGCCCGCCTCACGGACGGAGCAGTACGAGGCTGCGCGCCAATCGCTGGCGTTCCGCCTTGCGCACGGCGGCGGGCATACCGGCTGGTCGCGCGCGTGGGTCGCCTGCCTGCAGGCGCGCTTTGGCAACGCCGCGGGGTTTTACGAGCACTATACCCAGCTCATTCGGGAATTCGCCACCGACACGCTGCTTGATCTTCATCCGCCGGGCATATTCCAGATCGACGGGAACTTCGGCGCGGTCGCCGCGATGAACGAAGCGCTGGTCAGGCCCGTCGACGGCGAGGTGTGGCTGCTGCCCGCGCTGCCGCCCGAATGGCAAAGCGGCCGCCTTTATGGCTTCCGCCTTCCCGGTGGGCACACGCTGGACATGGAATGGGCAAACGGCGCGCTTACGTCCGCCGCCGTGACGCTGGGGTACGCGGAAAGCGTGGCGATACGATGCGCTGGCGAACGGAGGACAATCGCCGGGAAAACCGGCGAAACGGTCCGTGTGGTGTGAGCGGAAGCGGGATGCGGCGTATGCGGGCGCTATGTACACGCATCCTGTTTTCCAATGATTTTCGCAAAACTTGAACACACAAACCGAATCCCGTCCTCATATTCTTTGCTGCTGGTTTCATGAGGTTTCAGGGTTCGCAAGCTTTCTTGAAAAACAGCGACGGCAAAAGCGTGAAAAGTAAAAGCGGTCCACTTAAAATCAATTTCTCTGATCAGTCCCAAAATATGCAAGCCTCGCAGAACGTTCATCCCATAGTCCAACGCGTCCTGCATCAAGACCTTTTCAAGGATTTTCTGCGCCACGACGTTTTCAAATTGAAGGGACAGGATGACACGGGATATCCCCATCATCCTGTCGCGTTCTTCAGGACTTCCGAACGTATAGAACATCATGCTGAGCGCTTCCGAAAGAGGCTTTTCTTTCGCCGCGCTCCATATCGCGTCCGGAGGCGTTCGATACTTCGCGAAATTTGATATGAATTCCGAAAAAATTTCCTTCAGAAGGCCTTCTTTTGAATCAAAAAAGTAATAGATGCTTGCCGATTGAATGCCAACTTTCTTCGCGATGGCGCGCATCGTCGTTTTTTCATATCCGTGCATTGCAAAAAGATCCAACGCCGCTTGCAGAATTTGGGATCTGGTATCCGTTGCGACCACTTCATACCTCCGGAAAACTGATTTGTTCATTATATGAAGCGCAAAACCGATTATTATCGCGACGGCTCCGGGTTTTGCCGCTTGCGCGGCGCCGCCTTTCCGCCGTCCGTTAACCAATCGTCCGGTAGGTGCATAGAATGATTGTGGGGCAGTGCAAAAGCTCCTGAGAGATACAAAAGCGCCTGATGCGGAAAGCCGCGCTGCCCAATCGCTTCTTTGACAGAAAAAAAGACAGCTTAAATAAACAACATGCGTGCAAAGGAGTTTTGCAATGAAATTTTTTGGCAACGAAACAAACTCGTCCAAGAAGCAATGCCCCGACAGGGAGCTAAAGTACCTGCTGTGTGAACTCGAAGAAATTCTGTATTGCTGCATAAGCGCGTGCTCCTGCAGAGATTGCGGCAAAAGCCTTGAACGGCTCTATCCAAGGCTTTCGAAGTATCTTTGTCAGTGCGGTTCAATGGATTGTGACGATGATGACAGATGTCCGGACAGAGAACACAGGTATGTTACGCGGAAACTGGAAGAAGTGCTGCACTGTTTCAGAAGGCATTGTGATTGCGAGGCCTGCTGTGAAATGTTCGTGGAACTCTACCCGAGGCTTGTGCAATATATGATGGAATGCAGCTACCTGCGCTGCTGCAAAGGCGAAAAAGGGGATAAAGGAGATACTGGCCCGACAGGCCCGCAGGGCATGCCGGGCCCCGCAGGCCCCGCTGGCCCCGCAGGTCCGCAAGGCCCCGCTGGCCCCGCAGGTTCGCAAGGTCCCGAAGGTCCGCAAGGCCCCGAAGGTCTGCAAGGCCCCGCAGGCCCCGCTGGCCCCGCAGGTCCGCAAGGCCCCGAAGGTCCGCAAGGCCCCGAAGGTCTGCAAGGCCCTGCAGGTCCGCAAGGCCCCGCAGGTCCGCAGGGCCCCGAAGGTCTGCAAGGCCCCGCAGGTCCGCAGGGTCCTGAAGGTCCGCAAGGCCCCGAAGGTCTGCAAGGCCCCGCAGGTCCGCAGGGCCCCGCAGGTCCGCAGGGCCCCGCAGGTCCCGAAGGTATACCGGGCCCCGAAGGCCCGCAGGGTCGTGCCGGTATCGATTCATCCGGCACGCTTATCCCCTACACCACGGGCTCGCCGATTCCCATTTATATGGATCGCAACCAGCATCCGTATGCTGTCGGATTCGGCATGAAAGGAGAATTGCCGCATTATATCATCGACGGGAAGCTGGAAGTGACCGGCGGCCTTTTGACTTCGTTTCCGTTCTTCACCGCCCGCGACATGGTGATTACCGATATGGGCGTTTCGATGATGGCTTTGGAATCTGTTGACCTGGGCGACGCTTCCGCAAATATGTATATGCAACTGTTCTACAAGATCAACACGACGTATTTTATCGCCATTCCCGAAACAAAAGTCGTCATGACGCCTGCTGTGACCGGCAACGTGGCCAAGGGCACGCTGTTTGAAAAGATCGTTAGCGACATGAACGTCCCTGTTGCGGCGGGAAGCAGGCTTATGCTGATCATTCACAAGGATATCGTTCAGGCGGATCTCTCGAAGAGCTTTGTCGCCATGATGAGCGGAAGCGTCTACCTCAGAAACGTTTGATGACCAGAACGATTTCATCCAAAACGAAATCGCCATAACCCCAACCCGGCGTTTCAGGAAGCGCAGACAGAGGCGATAAGCGCCTCTCGAATCGGACCGGCCGCGTGTACGCCTAACGTCGGCAGACAGCGGTCGGTCCCAGCGGTGCGACGGCTGTTTCGCCGTGCGGGCAGAAGATGCATTTTCATCTGTACGCATACCGGCTATTGGCGTAAAATGATCATGGCCGTGTATCTAACCTATCGCCATCCTCGCGCATCTAATGGCTGTAATGATCATTACGGCGGGCCTGGAGGGTATGCACTTGTTAGACAAAGATTCGTTCGCGGAGAAAGCAATCGGCCTGCGCCAGATGCAGTACCGCGTCGCCTGGGCGATCCTGCGCTGCGAGGCCGACTGCCAGGACGCGCTGCAGGAAGCGCTGCTCAAGGCGTGGTCCGCCAGGGACAAGCTCCGCGATGATGCGATGTTCGCCACATGGCTGACGCGCATACTGATCAACGAATGCAGAACCATCCGGCGCAAGCGGTCAAGGCAGGTTCTGGTCGCGGACTTTCAGGAAGGCGCCGCGGAAAACCAAACGGACTTCGACACGCGCCGCGCGGTCGACGCGCTGCCCGAAAAGCTCCGGTTGCCGCTGGTTTTGCATTACATTGAAGGATACCCGATCAGAGACGTCTCGAAAATTTTGTCAGTGCCGGAGGGCGCGATAAAGAATCGCCTTTTCCGCGCCAGGAAGATACTGAAATTGGAATTGACTTCTCAAAAGGAGGCGCAGTGATATGCGAACAGATGAATTGCACCGCTACGCGCAGATTCCGTCTGCGGTGAGCGAAGCCTATATCTGCGCCGCGCACAGGCTCAGGGATGAACCGGCTGTGAAAAGAAGGAGGAAACTTTCTCCCGCGCTTGGCATCGCGATCAGCCTCACGCTGGTTGCCGTGACGGCGCTCGCGGTGGCCCACAGCCTTCACATCATCGACCTGTTCGGCGTGGGCAGGGTGGACCCGGAGGAAGCGAAGACCGTCATCCAAACGGCGGTTGAACAGACGGGCGGGGAAACGAGCCTTGGCACATTCAAGGTCAGCGAAGCGTTCTACGACGGCACTTTTCTGCGCTTCATCGTGGAGAGCGCGTTCGCAGAGGATACCGTGCTGATCGACGAAAGTTTCATGCAGTGGAAAGATGATAAAAGCATCGCCGGCCTGCCCGGGAAAAGGGTCGGCCTTCGGGTGTCCGCCGCCTGTCCGGATTTGATGGGACAATGGAGACCTATTGTGTACGCCAAGTATGGCGAGGGCGGGCGCTTGCTGATTGGCGACGCCTTTATCCCGGAAGGCGTGCGCGCGGAGGCGTTGCGCCTTGACGTTTCAATCGATCTGCTGGACATCAACGACGGCAGCGTCATCGACGGCACGGTTCTCACCTTTACCGTGCGAAAGACCGCCGAAGCCGCGACAACCGAATTTGCCGTGGACGCGCGGACGGATTTCGTCGCGGTCGACAAGGTGACGATCGCCAGAACGCCGCTGGCCGTGTTCGCGTCGGTCGAGTACAGGCCGCTGCTGCGCGCGTTCGGCTCGTTTACGGTGGTTCCGGACGACGGTTACATTCAGAGGGACGGTCGCGCCTACTATTACGGCGCGTATTCGGACATGCCCCGGTTCAACGACGGAAAGGGCGTGGAGCGGTATCTGCTGCCGGTCGAGTACGCGCGGGGCAACACGCTCACGCTGTGGGTCACCGGCACCGATGAGGCGTTTGTGATCGACCTGCATACGGGCGAGGCTTCCGTGAAAAAAGTCGTCACCCACTTTGAAGGCAAGGATAAACGAATTGAGATTGTGGAGGACTAGAAGATGTTGAAAAAGACGGTTGCTTTTGCTTGCGCCGCGCTGCTGCTGCTCTCCGCCGCCGGCGCCTTGGCGGGCGGGGAAGCGCGCAAGGTCAAGCCGGCCTACTACAACCCGGAGAACGACGTCGCGGCCTTGGGAAACGGCCTGCGCAACACATCCGCCGTGATCATTCAGGCGATGCGCGGCGGGACGTTCTCCGCGAACCTGCTGCCGGTTGACGCCGATACCCTGCTCTGGTACGGAAGCTTTGCGTATCACGACATTCCGCAGGTGGACGCGTTTGACAACGCCTATGACGTGGTCATGCCAAGGCAGGACGCGTATGCCGTGGCCGTGAACCGGCGGGGCGAGCGCAAATGGTCGCTTCGCCTGGGCGACCCGCAGTCGGGAAACGGCTTCGCCCGCGCGTGGCTGCTGCCGGACGAGCGGATTCTGCTTTTGTTCTACACGCCGTACGGCGGCTGGGATTCGCAGTATTATATCGTTTCCAAGGAAGGCGAAGTGCGGGAGATGCTGCCCGGCTACAAGGCCGGGGAGCTTGGCCTGCTGGAGACGCTGCAGCCGGTGCACGGCGGCTATTTCGGCGGCGGGTACGAGGTGGCGGACCACGCGCTTGGCGTGATGTACGCCGAGACGAACTTTACGTTCTTTGACGAAAACCTGAACGTGGTCTGGCAAAACAAATCGGAGGCGTATATTCCAGGAAGCTATGGCTGCGTCCGAGAGACCGGCGACGGCTTTCTGATCGGCGGCGCAAGGTATCCGGGTCTCGACCGCGACGACCCTGGGATGAACCCGGTTGTCGGGGCGGCTGCGGTGGTCACGAAGATCGGGCTGGACGGCGAAACGATCTGGACATATGAGGGGCATGAGTTCTCCATGACCGGGGCCAGCGATATCCTTCCCACGGCGGACGGCGGCGCGCTGTTTTTGACAGGCTTCGACCCCACCCGGGCCACGCCGTATGACGCGAAGGAAACGACGACGTTTGTCAAGCTGGACGCGGACGGCGCGCTTGAGTGGGTAAAGCAGAACGACGGGCGGATCCTTTCATCCATCAGCGGTTTCGTTCCGTATCAGGACGGCTACCTGCTATCGGGCCAGCTTGTTGGCGACGCGCAATCCTGTGCGGTGCTGTATGTTTCCGCGGACGGAACGCTCCTCCAAAGGGTCGACGTAGAACTCGAAGGAACGGGCGACGCTTACGTCTACAGCGCGCTGGCGGCCGCGCCGGACGGCAATGTGTATGTGTACGGCTCCTGGACGACGACCCAATCCGAGCTGGCGGGCATGGACAGCAAACCGGAGTGCACGCTGTTCTATTTGAGCATGGACGAGGTGATTTCTCCATGAGCACTACAAAGCGTGCAACGGCCCGGGGTTGCACCCATCGCATCTGCTATATGGCCTTCAAAACGCCGGACGGGAAACCTTTCCCGGACAACGCGCGGAATTGGGAATGCGGCGGAGGCGACCCGAAGAAGCAGCCCGACGGCACATGGCACTGCCCGTTGAAACTGGATGCCTACAGTCTTTTCGCAAAGGAGGAGGGCGTTCTCGCGGAGTTCCATGTGGTGAACGGCGCGACACCCTACCCCTCGGAGGAGACGGTAAAGACAATGTACATCCAATTCAAGTAGTCCGCGAAGGCAAAGCGCGGGGGGAGCGCGCTTGCCGGGAACCCGTTGGCGGTCTGCGCTCCCACGAAAAAAAGCAGTTGACAACACAAGGGAAATCACCTATACTTTTTAAGGTTTCCGAAGAGAAATCTGTGCCGTAGACAGCGGGTGCGCGAAAGCGCATAATGTTGCCCGCCGAGGCGTCAAGGGAAAGTGTGTTTTATACGCACCCTTGCGCCTGTGCGCAGGGGTGTTTCTCTTCTTAGGCGGCGCGAGGGCGATTTGCCCCGCGCGGAAAGGAGAGTATCCAATTTGTCTAAGAACCGCGATCTCAAACAACAGGCGATTGAGGAAATCAAGGATCGCTTTCAGCGCGCGTCCAGCGTGGTGATCGTCGACTACCGCGGCATCAACGTCGAGCGGGACACCGACCTGCGCAAGCAGTTCCGTGCCGCGGGCGTCGAGTACGCAGTCCTCAAGAACACGCTGGTCAAGCGCGCGCTGTCCGAGCTTTCGATCACAGGGATTGAAAACCTGCTCGAAGGCCCGTCCGCGTTCGCGTTTGGCTACAAAGACCCGGTCGCGCCGGCAAAGGTCATCAACGACTTTGCGACCAAGGCCAAGGCCGAGATTGTCAAGGTCAAAGGCGGCCTGGTGGCCGGACAGGCGATCAATCCCGCCGGCGTCAAAGCGCTGGCCGACCTCCCGCCGAAGGAAGTCCTGATCGCCAAGATGATGGGCAGCCTGAACGCGCCGATCACAGGGCTCGTGGGCGTGCTGTCCGCGACGCTGCGCTCGCTGGTGTACGCCATCGACGCCATCCGCAAGGCAAAAGGCGGCGAGGAATAACCCGCCGCGCCAAACACTCAAAACAAATTTATTATTGGAGGGTATCCCATGAACCGCGAAGAATTGATTTCCGCCATTGAGTCTATGACCGTGCTCGAGCTTGCTGAGCTCGTCAAGGCGCTTGAAGCCAAGTTCGGCGTGTCCGCCGCCGCGCCCGTCGCCGTTGCCGCCGGCCCCGTTGCCGCCGCCGCCGCGGAACCCGTCGAAGAGAAGACCGAGTTCGACGTCATCCTGAAGGACGCCGGCCCGGAAAAGATCAAGGTCATCAAGGTCGTTCGCGAAGTCGTCGCGGGCCTGGGCCTGAAGGAAGCCAAGGATCTCGTCGAAGCCGCCCCGAAGGCCGTCAAGGAAGGCGTCCAGAAGGACGAGGCCGAGAAGATCAAGGCCAAGTTCGCCGAAGTCGGCGCCGTCATCGAGATCAAGTAATTGTCAGATGGACATCAAGGAACGCCAAGGGGTTTTGTCCCCTTGGCGTTCCTTCAATTTGTACTCCGTTTTATGCCTCATGCACGAGCGCGTAGCCTTCCGCATCGCAGCGGTATATTTTTTCCAGGCCTTCCCGCGAAAGCGCAGCCACATCGAGGTCCGTTTGAAACCGGACGCCCGTGCCGCAAGAGGAACTGATGCGGCGCGGCACAGGCATCGGCTTCGCCTCGATGCCCCGCGCTTTGAGCGCCTGCGCAAAGAGGATCGCGTCGTAATGCGAAAAGAACGTGGCGACGTACTCCATTGCGTTATCGGCGGGCAAGGGTCAGGACGAACTCGCCGTTCCGCTCCGCGACCGCGGTCTGGTATCCGGCCTTGTTCGCGAAGCGCGTCACGTTTTCCATGGCGACGCGGTTGTCCACCAGCACCTCGTAGTTTTTTTCATTGGATTTCAGCGCGTTCCGCGTCATCAGCACCGGTTCCGGGCAGGAACGCCCGCGCGCGTCAACGGATGTTGCCATTTGCATTCCTCCGAAATCCTTGCGTGTTGCAAACCGCGATGACGACGAGCACCGCGATCGCGATCAGAACGGCGACCTTGCCGTCCGCCGTCGGGCCGTTTGCCGACGACGCCAGCTTGAAGTTGTGGCAGATCGCCGCGCCCGCGACCATGCCCAGCACGGTGACTGCCGAGTCGGAGTTGCCTTCGCCGGTGAGGACAAGCTGCCGCATCGGGCAGCCGCCGAGCAGCACGGAACCGAACCCGACCACCGAGAGCCCGAGGAAATTCCAAAGGCCGTCGGTATGCGCGATCGGCTGGTCGGCAAAGCCGAACTTGATCTTTCCAAACACCGCGTTGCCCGCCAGCACCGCGATCAGAATGCCCGCGAAGCCCATCAGCAGCGTCCAGTCCTTAAACAGCATCACGTCGCGGATTCCGCCCATGATGCAAAGGCGCGTCCGCTGCGCGATCGCGCCCGCGAGCAGACCCGCGATCAGCGAAATGACAACCGGCGCGTGCATCGAACCCGGTCCGGTTTCGCTGAAAATCAGGAACCCCGCGCCCGTGACCAGCATCACGAACAGGCCGATGCCGACGGCCGGCAGCGCGACGCCTTCGAGCGTCGGCTGTTCATGCGTCCGCCGGAGCGTGAACCCTTTGTTCAGGAAAAGCACGCCCGCGCCGATGCCCGCGATGAACCCGGCAAGCCCGACGAGCGCGTTGAGATCGCCGCCCGCGAGGCGCAGGATCATCCGGAGCGGACAGCCCAGGAACATCAGCGCGCCGACCATCACACACATGCCAAGGACAAAGCGCAGCATCGGCGACGATCCGCCGCGCGCCTTGAACTCCTTTTTGCCAAACGCCATCAGGAGTGCGCCGAGCAGTAGGCCGATGATCTCCGGCCGGATGTACGCGACCGGTTCCGCGCGGTGCAGCCCGATGCCGCCCGCGATGTCGCGCAGAAAGCACGCGACGCAGAACCCCATGTTGGCCGGGTTTCCGAACGCCACCAGCGCCACCGATATCGCGCCGATGGAGAGCCCGGCGAGCAGAAGCTTCGCCTTGTCGTTCCAGTATTTCGCCATGTTCATCGCCTTTCGTGGATCGCATAGGATTTGTGTACATTGTACCCGACCGCGCGGCGGGAAGGAAATCGGAATTCCGCATCCGAATGCGCGCTTCGATAGATTTCATCTATAGCGCTGTTCAGCGAAGACAAATCACGTTACAATGAAGGCATGAATAAACAGATCTATCTGGACAACGCCAGCACGTCGTTTCCCAAAGCGCCGGGCGTTTCCGAGGCGATGCGTTTCTACCTGGATGAGGTCGGCATGAACGTCAGCCGCGGCGGATACGGCGCGGCGTACGAGGCCGCGGCCGTCGTCATCGAGGCGCGCGAACGGCTGGCCCGGCTGTTCGGGCTTGAAAAGCCGCGCAACCTGATCTTCACATCCGGCGCGACGCAGTCGCTGAACATGCTGGTCAAAGGGCTGCTGCGCCCGGGCGACCACGCGCTGGTCGGCGCGCTGGAGCACAACGCGCTGATGCGCCCGCTGACGCAACTTGCGCAAAAAGGCGTCATGTTCACACGCATTCCGTGCGACGAAAACGGCGTGACGCGGGCGGCGGACGCGGAAGCGCTGATCCGGCCGGAGACGAAGGCGGTTTTTGTTTCGCACGCCTCGAACGTCTGCGGCAACGTGCTGCCGGTCGCCGCGCTTGGCGAGATGGCGCGGGCGCACGGTTTGTTCTGCGTGGTCGACGCCGCGCAGACCGCCGGCGCGTTTGGCATCGATATGCGCGCGATGCGGCTGGACGCGGTGGCCTTTCCCGGACACAAGGGCCTGCTCGGGCCGCAGGGCATCGGCGGGTTCGCCGTGTCCGACAGGCTGGCCGCCGTGCTTGATCCGCTGCTGTCCGGCGGCACAGGGAGCCTGTCCGATTCCGAGGAGGTGCCGGATTTCCTGCCGGACCGGTTCGAACCGGGCACGCCGAACCTGCCGGGAATTTACGGCCTGCACGCGGCGCTGGGTTTTCTGGCGGCATACGGAATGGAAGCCATCCGCGCGCGCGAACAGGCGCTGGCCCGGATGCTGCACGACGGACTGGCCCGCCTTTCTCCCGTCCGGATGCCCGGCGCGCCGGATTGGACGAACCGCGCCGCGATTGTGTCGGTTGACTTCGACGGGCATGACAACGCGGAGATCGCGGCTTTCCTCGAGGCGGAACACGGCGTGCTGACCCGCTGCGGCCTGCACTGCGCGCCGTCCGCGCATAAGGCGCTTGGCACGTTCCCGCAAGGCACGGTGCGGTTTTCACCCAGTTTTCAAACGACGCAGGACGAGATCGCGCGGGCAGTTTTCGCGGTGGAAGACGCGCTGCGGAAGGGCGTTGGGCGGGGATAGGGAAGCGGGAGAGGGGAGAACGCTGGGAGGGGGACGCGGGGACGCGGGGACGCTGTCCCAGACCCTGCCAAAGGGGCTAAGCCCCTTTGGAAACCCTGCTTTTTCGCCTCACGGCGGGTAGGAATTTTGGCGTCCCTCCCTCCCACGCCCACAATCAAACGGAGGCGGTTGCATGATTACCCGAAGCGAATATGAAAACGCGAAGCGCCGTGCGCTTGAAGCCCTTGACCGCGCGGGCATCGCGCTGACCGAGGCGGAGCGCGGCGCGATCGAGGTGGCGGACTTTGGCCTTGGCGATTTTGAGAAAACGGGCCTCGCTCTGCTGACGTATGTCAACACGGCGCGCTGCTGCGCGAAGGAACTGGTGCTGCTTCCGGGTCAGACCTGTCCGGAGCACCGGCATCCGGCGTTTGGAGAGTATATTGGCAAGGAAGAGACGTTCCGCGTCCGCGCGGGCGCGGTGTATCTGTATGTCGACGGCGAGGCGGCGCCACGGCCCGCGTGCGCGCCGCCCGATGGCGACTATACCGTGTTCCATGAGATCGCGCTGCGTCCCGGTGCGCAGTACACGCTCGCGCCGGACACGAAGCACTGGTTTCAGGCCGGGCCGGACGGCGCGGTCGTGTCCGAGTTCAGCACGCCGAGCTTTGACGACATGGACATCTTCACCGACGCGCGCATCCGCCGCGCGCCGGAGGTGGAATAGCCGTCAGGGTATTTGCGGTTCCGGGCCGTACACCGGTTTCAGTTCGGGCGGCACGATCTGGATGAATGTTTGTCCGGATCGACCGGATGGAGTTGACGAACGGCGGGTGCTCGTCGTTGTACAACGCCAGATAGCGCGTGTGGCGCGGGCCCCAGATGATAAATTCATATACAATGTCGGCTTCCGCAAAGTGCATCGGCTGGCGCGCGTCCCAATGGTTGCTGACCGAGACCAGCACCGAGCGCTACGGCTTGTCCGTCGGAAGTCCGGTCGTCGGCGACAGGGTTCTCTGCGGAATCTGTTTCGCGAGGGAACCCGCCGCCACCATGACCAGGAAAACCAGAACGCAGATCGCGAATATCCGTCGCACGCCCTTCACCACCTTTGTTTTTCTTACATAACGGTTTCGGCGTACCAAATCTTCCCATCCCGCACCGGTGTCCGCCGCGCGGCGGGCGCCGGACCGGCAGGTGTATGTTGACTGCATTTTTATCGTACATTTACCGCCGCGCCGTTGCCCCGCGCGCCACCCGCGTGGTATACTGCTTACGACGGCGCGGACACACGGCTCCGCGCGAAAACAAATTGGGAGGAAACCTGAATGCGCAAGTTCCTGGCGGTGTTCCTGGTCCTGGCGATGGTCTTCTCGGCGGTTCCCGCACTCGGCGAGGGCGAGCCCCTGACGCGTGAAGGCGCGGCGATCCTGCTCGACGACCTGTTCGCACTGGCAGACATTCATCCGTCCTTCATCCCGACCTATGAAACCACGCCGAAAAATCTCGGCTATACCGCCACGAACGGCGCGATTGTCACCGCCAACGTCATTCCGGCGGCGAAGGACTGCGTCACGCTCGAATCGCTGCCGAAGATCGAGTCCGTCATCAACGCCGGCCTGATGGCGCTGGACACGGACAACCTGTCGTTCCGCCCGTACGCGAAGGTGACCGCGAAGGACTTCGCGACGGCGATCGCGAAGGGCCTGTTCGGCACCGACCTCTCGGTTGACCACGTGCAGCTCGCGCTGGACGCGGGCATCCTCACCGCGGACGACCTGACGGAAGACGCGATCACCGCCGAAGCCGCGAAGGCCCTCTGCGACCGGATCACGGAAAAGCTCGCGATCGTCGCGATCTTCGCGACCGCTGACATCCACGGCAACTACATCCCGTACAAGTCGAGCGACGGCAACTTTGAAATCGGTTCCGTCGCGCGCATCCGCGCCATCATGGACGAAGTCCGCACGGAAGTCGGCGCGGAAAACGTGCTGTATGTCGACGGCGGCGACTCGCCGTACAACACGACGCTGGCGAACATCACGCTCGGCGACGTGTCGGTCGCGGCGCTCTCGGCGCTCGGCCTGGACGCGACCGTGCTCGGCAACCACGACTTTGACTACTCGTTTGAAAACCTGCTGCGGCTGGCGCGCGACGCGCAGTACGCCGTCCTGTCGGCCAACACGAAATACAAGGAAGGCCACGCGCCCGAAGGCGCGACGAGCCTGTACCCGCCCGAGTTCGGCGATTTCATCACGCGCGAGGCTGCCGGGCTCAAAATCGGCGTGTTCGGCGTCACCGACGAGGACAGCGCGCTGACGACGCTGTATTCAAACACCGAGGACATCACCTGGGATTACGACATCGGCAAGGCGGCCGAGGTCGTCGCGACGCTGAAGAACGACGAGGGCTGCGACGTGATCGTCGCGCTGTCGCACGTACACGGCAAGAACGCGGAACTGGTGAAAACGATCCCCGAGGTGGACATCTCCATCGGCGGCGGCAACGACATCGCCGGACGGCCCACGATCCTCGGCGACAACCAGTACCTGATCAACCCCGGCAAGCACGGCGAGGCCGTGACGCAGATCAACCTTTCGGTGTACGGCGGCGAAGTCACCGGCATTGTGCACAATCAGATCTTCCTGACCGACGCGTACGCGGAAGACGAGACCGTCAAGGCGCTTGTCGACGAGTACAACGCGAAGGTCGACGCGGCGCTTGACAAAACCATCGGCTACAGCGCGCAAAACCTCGAATGGTCCAGCGAACTGGTGCGCTGCCAGAACTCGCCGATCGCGAACCTCGTCACCGATGCGCTGCTCGCCTTCTTCAAGCCGGACGGCGCGGAGCTTTGCATCGTCAACGGCGGCGGCATCCGCGCGAAGCTGGACGAGGGCGCGGTCAGCATCCGCCAGGTGACGTCGGTGCTGCCGTTTGACAACAACATGATGCTGGTCAGAACCACCGGCCAGACGATCTGGAACGCGCTTGAAAACGGCATCTCGGCCTACCCGGCGACGAACGGCAAGTTCCCGCAGGTCGCGGGCATGTCCTACGCGTTCAAAAACGACGCCGCGACCGGCAAAAACACGCTGACCGCCGTGACGCTCGCGAACGGCCAGCCGCTCGACCTTGCCGCGTCGTACAACGTCGTCATCAACAGCTTCCTCGCGGGCGGCGGCGACGGCTACACGATGTTCAACGTGCTCGACAAGCAAAAAGAAATGGCGACGGACGTCGAACAGCTCGTGTTCCTCAACAAGACGTTTATGCGCGACGCGCTCGAGGCGTACTTCGAGGCGAGCAGCGAGGCCGCGCCGGTGAAGGTGGATCTGGAAGAGAACCGGATCACGGTCGAAAAATAAACAGAGAACGGGTGGGACGGAGGAACGCGAGGAACGCGAGGAACGCTGGGACTCCGTCCCAGACCCTGCCAAAGGGCCAAGGCCCTTTGGAATCCCTTCTTTTCGCCTCACGGCGGGAAGGTTTTTTGAGTTTTCAACCCCCAGGAAGGGATTCTTAAGGGCCGATGGCCCGGAAGGCACCACCGCACAAAGAGCGTCGCTGGCGTCGCGAGAGATTTTCGTGATGATCAAGGAGCCTGTAGGAAGCCGTAGCAGCGCTACGGCGACCGGAAGCGCGACGCAGAGCAGCTCGAAAAGATCCGCGAGGACAGCGTGCGCGATTGTGTGGTGGTGCCTTAAGCGGGATTCAAAATGGCGGAGCCCTTTGGCCCGTCCGCCCCTCCGTCCGCAAAGGAGCTCCACATGCCAACAACACAAAAAACCGCCGTCATGTACGGCGCGGGCTGCATCGGCCGCGGATTCGTCGGGCCGCTTCTGCATGACGGCGGGTATCGGGTGGTGTTCGTGGACATCGACCGGCCGCTTGTCGAGGCCTTGAACCGTGACCACGCGTACACGAAGGTGATCACGGACGGGCGGACGCGCCTGGAATGCGTCATCGACAATGTTGAGGCGGTCGACGGTGCCGACGCGGACGCGGTCGCGGAGGCGATCGCGGGCTGCGCTGTCATGGCCGTATCCGTCGGCGCGGCGTCGCTGCCGCAGATCGCGCCGTTCGTCGCGGCGGGCCTCACGCGGCGGCGCACGCGGCGCGCCGCGCCGCTGAACATCCTGCTGTGCGAAAACAAGCGGGACGCGGCGGAATCACTCCGCGCGGCCGCCACGCCCGAAGGCGGGACGGACGCGGGCTTTGTCGCCGCCGTCATCGGCATCATGGTGCCGAAACCCACCGCCGCCGAGCGCGCAATGGATCCGTCCGGGATCGTCGCAGAGCCGTTCGAAGGGCTGCCCGTCAACGCGGACGCGCTCGTCGGCGAACCGCCGACGATTCCGGGCATCGCGCCGTACGCGGCTTTCCATCAACAGACAGAAAAAAAGCTGTTGATCCACAACATGGGCCACGCGGTCACGGCGTATCTCGGATTCCTGAATGGCTGCGCGACCATTGACGAGGCGATCGCGAATCCCGCGATCCGGGAAAAAACACGGCGGGCGATGATGGCGTCCGCGACGGCGCTGCACAGGGCGTACGGCATGCCCCTCGACACGCTGACGGCGTATGTCGATGACCTGATTCTGCGGTTTGGCAACGCTGGCCTGCGCGACACGGTCGCCCGCGTCGGACAAGATCCGCTGCGCAAGCTCGCGCCGGAGGACCGGCTGGTCGGCGCGATCCGCCTGTGCGAAAAAAACGGCGTCGACCCGGGCCCGATCCGGGCCGGCATCGACGCGTGTCTGCGGTTTGACGCGCCGGGCGATCCGTCGGCGCTAAGGATGCGGCAAATGCTTCAGGAGAAGGGACGGGATGCGTTCCTTCGGGAGGTATGCGAGCTGGAGCCGTGGTGAATCCTTCCAAATGAAGCGACCCGCCGCGAGGCGGTAATCATGGGTTCCAGAGAGGTTGGAGGTTCAGGAGGCAAGCCTCCTGGCGTCCACCCACGCCTATACTACTGCTGAATGCCCTCCCAAAGCAGCGCCTCGATCACGCCGCTTTGCAGCATATCGACATACTGAGAAAAGCCGATGGCCTCGTCGCGCGTGACGGTGGGTTCGCCGCCCGGATAGTCGGTGATCAGAAGCCGGATCGTCCCTTCGTCCGTGGGTTGGGTCGTGTCGACGGTGCGCAGCGGCAACAGTGCGCCGCCTTCTCCCCACTGGAACAGCCCGGTGACGCCCGTCGCCGCGCTGTCGTGCGTGTAGCGCTCGATCAGGCGGCCGTCCGGGTACAGCTGTATGTCCGCCGCCACCTCCAGATTGTCCAGCTTCGCGGGAACGTACCGCCGCTGTCCCATGTCCCAAAGATAAAACCGGTGTACGATGTTCTGGGCCGCCAGATAATAGCTCACGTCGAGATCGAGATACCCGTCGAAGTTTAAGTCGATGGCACTGATGAACATGTCCGGGTCAAGCGACTGTTCCGACTCGATTTCAAACGTCTGCAACATGCCGGATTCTTCGGTCAGTTCCGCGCGGTACTGATAGACCGGGCCGAATTCGCCTTCGGCCTCGCCCTGCAGCGTAATGGTCAGGCGCGTCGGCGGCAGGTCGGGGCCGATCGTCATCTGCATCACCAGAGCGTCTTCCGCAAGCGCAGTCGCGTGCAGGCACAGGACGGCCAAAAGTGCGGCAACCATTCGTTTGTACATGGGACACCTCTTTCGCAGGGCGAAATCATTTACGCTGAGCGTCTTTCCCCGAGAGCTCGAGAGGCCAAGGCCTCTCGAATGCGATCAAATCCAGCGACATGCGCGGTGGATTTGCGCACTTTTCGTAGGCAAAGCCGAAGAAAAGTGTACCCGTGTTCGGCGCCGCCCGGAAAACCCGCAGGTTTTCAGGCGCCGTCCTCCTCGCGCCTCCTCCAAACGCCTGAACCGCAGTTCATGCGTTTGCCCTGCGTCCATTCTATCACCCGTTGCGCTCTTTGCCAATCCATGCTATGATGAAACGCGATTTCAAGGACGGGGATGATGCGCATGGATGCAAAGCTGTCGATCGCCGGGTTGATCGAAAAGGCGCTGGCGAAGGCGTT
>JAVBOQ010000203.1:0-20420 GCA_031550455.1 Eubacteriales bacterium | reverse complement strand
AGGCCGTCCAGGCCGATATCGATCAGGTCGGGCAGAATCTTCGCGACGCTGCCGCAACTGTGCGATATGGCGAGCTTGCCCTGCGCGTGCACGCGGTCGTACACGCGCCGCCAGTACGGCTTGACGAGCCTGCGCCAGCGTTCCGGCCCGATGATGACGCCGCGCTGCTCGCCCCAGTCGTCGCCGAACAGGAACGCGTCCGCCGGCACGCCCGCGCAGGCGTCGACCATCGCGATGTACAGGTCGGAAAGCCGCTCCATCAGCGCGCAATAGAACGATTCCTCCAAAATCACGTCGGACAGCATGTTTTCAAACCCGCGCAGCCGCCAGGTCTGTTCGAACAGGCCCCAGCCCATGGCGATGATGTGGAACATGTCCGGTTCCGCGCGGATCTTTTCGATTGCCGCGGGCGCGCTTTCGCGGATCGGCGAGAGAAACTGCGCGTGCGGCGGAAACGCGTATCCCTGCAGTGTCGGCTCCGCGAGCGGCGGCGTTTCCAGATGCCACGGCAGACGATCCATGCGCCACAGCGCGCCGAACCCGTCGACCGCGTGCGTCGTGCTGACGCGCCGTTCCTGCAATGTGTCCACCGTCAGGTGCGTCGCGAAGAACCGTTCCGGCCATTCGCGCCAATCGCCGTGGCCGTAGTGGGTGTCGAGCTTATCCGCGACCGCTCCGTCGTACCAGAACTGGTACGGCGTCCGGTCGGGCTGCCGGTGCGCGAAGGTGGCAAGCATCACTTCGCGCGGCGTTTGGGGCATACCGAACCCTCCTTTTGGGGCTGTGGCGTTTATAGGTGCGTTAAAAACCAGTCCGTCAACGCCTTCCGGTAGGCGATCAACTGCCCGGGGCGCTGGGGCTGCCCGTGCGCCGTGCCGGGCCAGAGCATCAGCCGCACCGGCAGATCCCTGTGCGTGTCCTTCAGCGCCACGAAAAACTGATGCGCGCCCTCGACCGGGCAGCGCAGGTCGTCCGTGCCGTGCATGATCAGCATCGGCGCGCGGACGTTGCCCGCGTAGCACACGGCGGATTTTTCGAGCTTTGCTTTCATAAAATCGAGGAACGACTCGTATTCCGCGCTCGAACCCTGCATATCGGAGCTGGCGTAGCTGATCAATTCGCTGGCGATGCTGCGCTGCGTGACGAAGCAGCGGAACCGGTTCGCGCGCGTCGCCATCTGGTTGATCATGTACCCGCCGTAGCTGCCGCCGGTCGCGCCGACGCGGCTTCCGTCGATGAAGTCAAACCGCCGGACGGCTTCCGCGACAAACTGCAGAAGGTCGGTGTACGCGCTGCCGTCGAAGGCCTTGCGCGTGTCGAGGTGGGCCGCGCCGTATCCGCTGCTGCCGCGCGGGTTTGCGAGCAGCACGGCGAACCCGGCGGCCGCGAGGCATTGGAGTTCGTGGTCGTAGCACGGCGTATAGTACGGGTGCGGCCCGCCGTGCACATACAGGATCGCCGGGTATTTCCGGCCGGGCCGCATCTTTTGCGGCGGCAGCACCCAGCCCTGCACGCGCCCGTCGCCGTCCAGCGTGTCAAACCAGAGTTCCTCAGGCACGCTGACCTCGCAATCCGCGAGGAACGCGTTGCCGTGCGTTAGCCGTTTGATCCGCTCACCGGTGGTTTCGTCTAAAAGATAGTATTCGCCCGGCGTCGTCTCGTCCGTGTAGGAGGCCAGCATCACGCCGTTCTGCGGTCTGCCAAGACCCGTAAACGAGCCGCCGCGCGACAGCAGCGTGACACGCGGCGTTCCGAAGACCTCGGCCCGGTACGCGTCGGTGCGGCCTTCGCTGCCGCACAGGAAGTAAACGCAGCGCCCGTCCGCCGACAGTTGCGCCCGGTCGTAGCAGCGCGCGCCGGACGCGTTGTACGGAAACGCGACGCACTCGCCGCACGCGCCGCCGTCCTCGAAAATATCGGCTTCCTCGCCGCCGTCGATCGAAACGCGCAGCAGCCGCGACAGCGGCATGCCCCGGTCGCTGTCCTCGACCGACAGGTCGACCGGCAGATACGCCGCGACGACATGCTTTCCGTCCGGCGTCACCAGCGGGCGGAACGGAATCGGGTAGCAGACGATCGAACCGGTCGTCGAAATGCGCCGGATCTCGCCGCCCGTCGCCGGCACGGTGAACAGGTCCGCGCCGATCGATTCTTTTTTGGGCCGCGCGCGGCCGCTGATGAACACCACGGTTTGCCCGTCCGGCGTCCACGCGGGCTGGATGTCGTCCCATACGCCGTCGGTCAGGCGGATCGGCGGCGCGCCGTCCGGTCCGACCGTCCACAGGTGCGACTGCGTCAGCGTGACGAAACCCGCGCCGTCGAACTTGTACCCGAAGTCATCGATGGCGACCGCGTTGTCCGCGCTGACTTCGCGCTGTTCCGCGGGGCGGCAGAG
Organism: Eubacteriales bacterium; assembly: GCA_031550455.1. GTDB lineage: Bacteria > Bacillota > Clostridia > Christensenellales > Aristaeellaceae > Avichristensenella. The sequence continues at coordinate 18,025 of JAVBOQ010000203.1, read as the reverse complement.
CGCGGACGGATCCTCGCCCGCCTCGCTTGACATGGAAAACAGCAGCCGGTCGCCGACAGGCGACCACTGGATGCCGCGCACGCCGTTTCGCATGGATGTTATTTGCCGGTTATCACCGGTCGAAAGCGTGTGCAGCCAGAGCTGCCCTTCGCGCACCATGGCCAGCGTCCCGCCGTCCGGTGAAAAGCGCGGCTCCGAGGCGGCGAACGGCAACGTGCTTTCCGCGCCTGTTTCAACGTTCAAAAGCACAACCCGGCCCGCCCGGACAAACGCGAGCAGACCAGCCTTCGCGCAGTACTCGCCGGAATGCGGGCTTTCAAACAGGGTCAGATCCTCGATGGCGCTCGTCCGTTTATCCATGCGCCTGTCCTCCTTCGGCGAGGTGCTTGACGAACCAGTCCCGCATTTCGGTCAGGTGGCGGATCTGCGCGAGCGGTTTGCCGGTTCTTGTGACGCCGTGGTTTTCGTCCGGGAACATCACCATCCGCGCCGGCACGCCGGGCCTGCGCTCGCGCAGCGCGACGAACAGTTGCTCGGACTGCTCAAACCCGCAGCGGTAATCCTTGTATCCGTGCAGAAGCAGCAGCGGCGCGTCGATGTCGTCCACCCACCGGATCAGCGAGCGCTCCGTGCGCTTCATCAGATAGTCCTTGATGTTGACCTTGTCGGGCGACTGCCGCGCGGAGGCGAAGCCCATGTCGCCGGTGCCGTAGGAGGTCGCGGTGTTGCAGAGGATGCGCTGGCCGACCGCCGCGCGGAACCGCTTGGACTTCGCGATCAGCTTGACGGTCATATACCCGCCGTAGCTGCCGCCGGTGACGCCAACGCGCGCCGGATCGACAAAGCCGAGCGCGACCGCGGCGTCCACCGTGGCCATAAAATCGTTCCAAGCGGCCTCGCCGTACGCGTCGTCGTCGCGCGTGTGCTTCGGGCCGTATCCCGCGCCGCCGCGCGGATTGCAATAGATCACCGCGAGGCCAGCGCCGGACAGCGCGCGGAACTCGTGCCAGAAATCGTCCGTGTAGCAGCATTCCGGCCCGCCGTGGATGTCGAGCACCGCCGGGTACAGCTTCCCTTCCTCGCGGTTTTCGGGTTCGACGACCCATACGTCCATGCGCGTGTCGCCCGTCGGCAGTTTCAGCCTGTGCACCGGCGCGAGCGCGCGTTCGGCGAGCCAGCCGTTGCTGCGCGTCAAGCGCGTCAGCGTCCCGTCGAAGCGGTAGAGGTCCGCCGGGTTTTCACGGTCGCCGCCGATGAAAATGACGGAGCCGTCGGCACGCACGGCGAACGAATGTACGGAAATACCGCCCGTCTCGACGGGTTCCGCAGCGCCCGCGCCGTCCGGCAGCATGCGGAACAGCCGCGCGTCGCCTTGCCAGCAACTGACGAAGTACAGCCAGCCGTTCGCGGCCTGTACATACGCGCCTTCCGCGCCGAAAAAGCTGCGCCCGATCGGCGGGCCGTTGACGCCGTGGCAGACCTCCGGCGCGCTTTCGGAAAACAGCGGCGCGACCGCGCCCTCCGCCGCCCGGTACAGCCATTCGGAGTACCCGCCGCCCTCGTGGGCTTTGTACGCGGAAAAGACGACGCCGCCGTCTGCGTACACTGGCGGCGCGCCCGCCGCGACGTGCATGTGGTCGGTGATTTTTTTGTTCTCCGCGCCGTCCCAGACGAACAGCTCGCTGATCTCGGCTTCAAACCCCGCGTAGGGCTTTCCGTAATAGGCGACGCGGCCGTCCGGCAAAAAGGCTGGCTTCGCGCACTTGATGCCTTCCGCGCTGACGACGCGCGCCGCGCGGCCTTCCACGATCGCAAGGCGGCTCACGCTGCCGTCGAGCAGCCCGTAGGCCGAATCCAGTTTATAGATGAAGTCGTCCGCGATGACCGGCGCGGCCGCGCGCGCCTCCCGCCACGCGGCCTTTTCGTCCGCGGCCATTTCGGCGTTAAACACCGCTTCCTCGCCGGGCCAAAGCGGCGTGCATACGGCGATTTTTCCGTCTTGCGCGACCGCGAAATCCGTCACGCCGTGGCGAAGCCGCGTCATTTGCGCCGCCGTTTCCCCGTCAAAGCGCCATACCTGCGCCTCCCCGGAGGCGTCGCTGAGGAAGTACAGGCCGAGCGCCGTGCAGAGCGGGCGGCAACCGGCGGCGGGCAGCGGCTTTTCCTCGCCCGTCGCGGTGTCAAGGATGAAAATAGCCGGTACAAACGCGTTTTTCACCGTGTCCGCCCGGTACCGCGTGAACGCCGCGCGCGCGCCGTCCGGCGAGACGGACAGCTCCGACACGTACGCGATCTCCGCCAGATCCCCGGGCTGAAACTGCTTTTTCATCGGCGTCACACCTCGACGATCGCTTCGATCTCGACGGTCGCGTCGCGCGGCAACTGGTTGACCGCCACGGCGGTGCGCGCGTGCCGGCCAGGCTCGCCGAACGCGTCGAACAACAGCTCCGACGCCGCGTTGGCGACGATGTGCTGCTGGTCGAACCCGACGACGCTCGCGACAAACGCCTGCACCTTGACGAAGCACTTCACCCGGTCGAGGTCCGATAAGTGCGCCCGAAGCGCCGCCAGTAGGTTAACGACGCAGACGCGCGCGGCCGCCCGGCCTTCTTCGAGCGTGCGCTCGCCGCCGACCTTGCCGGTGAACGCCATCGTGTCGCCGACGATCGGGATCTGCCCGGACACAAACAGCAGGTTGCCGGCCTGCCGCACCGGGATGTACATGGCCTTCGGCGGGCTGGCCTCCGGCAGTTCGATCCCCATCTCCCTGAGCCTCTGTTCGACGATCATGCTTTTGCCCTCCATTCATACGATTGAACCTGTTGCCCGTCGACTTCGACGGTCACTTCGCGCACCTCGAACCCGCCGCCGAAGCCTTCCGGATCCGGCACGACCGGCACGCCCTGTTTCATCGCTTCAAACGCCCGGACGCCTTCCGCGCCGAGACGCTCCGAAATAAACTGTTCCCAATGCTCCGGCTGCATCATCTCGCCGTCCTTGACAAACCGCTTCGCGATCTCGTCGATGCTGCCGCGCCCGGCCCGGGCCAGCGCCGCCTCGACATTGGAAAGATAGACGAAACCGCGCCCGTACGGCACCGGCTGCGCGCGGCGGTCCGACCAGTAAATTTTCGAGAGTTCCATGTTCGGCATGTCGCGCAGCGGACTTTCGAGGTACCGTTTGGCCTTGCCGTTAATGTGGCGCGCAGTTTCCTCCGCGCCGACGATGCCCGCGCGGTACGGCAGCACCGCGCTGTAATACTCGGCGATGCCCTCGGTGTACCAGGTGCCCTTGCCCGCGGGCTCGTCGTCCATGTGCGGCCAGTTGTGTACCATCTCATGCGCGATTGTGCAGAACCAGTCCTCCGTGCGCGGCACGGTTTCGGCGCTGTAGCCGGTCATGAACGAGCGCTTGAGCGCGGTGCCGCCGCCGCTCTTTTCAAACGGGTCGCGCCGGATAAACACGCGGTAGGTCGGGTCGGTGTCGCCGAAAAAGTCGCACATGTACCGGAACAGCGCGCGCACCCGCGCGGCGGCGGCACCAATGTCGAACGGCACGTCGCCGAACCAATAGATGCCGAACGCGCCTTGCTCCGTGGCGCGCATATCGCCCGCCATATAGTACGAAAACTTGAGCGTTTCGACGTCCGTTTCGCGGCGTACGTCGCCGGTTCCGAGGCTCCAGACGCCGCGCGCGCCGTCCGGCATGCCGCGAAGATCCCAGCCGACCGACGTGTCGTATGTACCTGCTTCGGGCAGGATCAGGAACGTCAGCCCGGCGCTGTTGACGCCGCCGGGTTCCGCGCGGAAGTCAAAGTACGGGCTGGAGCGGTAGCCTTCCGGCAGCACGCGCGGCGCGACGGTGTACGTCCACCGCAGCGCGCCCTGGATCGGCCGCGCGGCGAAGATGCCCGTTTCCTCGACGAAGCTGCGCTCCGCCGGCATCTCCCGCGCCTCGAACGGAACGCCGCCCGCGTCGTCCGAAAGCGTCAGGCCGGAAAAGTCCGCGAACGGAATGCCGACGGTGCGCCGGGCGTACCGAAGGCAGGGTTCCGCGTCCGGCGCTTTTGACAGCGAAGCGGAAACGCGCATGTCCGTGACCGTACCGTCCGCGAAGCGCGGGGCGAACACCAGCGAAAGCCTGTCCATCACTTCACCCGCTTTCCGCCGAGGTACACCCCGGCGATGTTTTCGCTGCCGACAAGGCAGCCGATGTCGGCCAGCGGATCGCCGTTGACCAGCACGATGTCCGCCAGCTTGCCCGCTTCGAGCGACCCTACGTTTTGTTCGTCCATCATCAGGCGCGCCGCGTGGATCGTGCCCGCCCGGAGCGCTTCCATCTGCGTCATGCCGGCCTCGACCATCGCCTGAAACTCGCGGCCGATCCTTGCGTACGGCGTGTTTTTGCTGTTGGAATAGTCGGTGCCGAGCGCGATGCGGATCCCGGCGCGGCGGGCCATCGCGATGGTGCGGATGTTCGATTCGGCGGCCATGGCGGCCTTTTCGGCCAGCCATTTCGGGAAGCCCTGCATCTTCGCGACGCCGAGCGCCACCGCGAGCGTCGAAACCAGCGTCGCGCCCTTCGCGGCCATCAGGTCGATCTCGCGCTGCGTCAGCATCACGCCGTGCTCGATGCAGGTTACGCCCGCGAGCAGCGCCTGGTACGCGCCTTCGTTGCCGGTGCAGTGCGCGCAGACATAGGTGTGGTGCCGTTCCGCTTCGCCGACGATCGCGCGGAGTTCCTCGGGGGAAAACTGCACGTCGTCGACGCGGTCGGTCGGCGACGACACGCCGCCGGTGGCGCAGATTTTGATGAACCGCGCGCCCTGGCGGAACTGTTCGCGTACAGCCAGCACGCAGTCGTCCACGCCGTCGCAGAGCCGCGACAGGTGATCCATCCGGTTGTAGTCGTCCTTCGACAGCTCGGGGTTGAAATCGACGTGGCCGGACGTGATGCCGAGCACCTTGCCGCCGGGCAGCACGCGCGGCCCGCGCAGGATGCCGCGCCGCTGCGCCCTTGCGACAAAAAGCCCGGCCTCGCTCATGTCGCGGAGGCCGGTGAAGCCCGCGTCCAGCAGCAGACCGGCCTGATGCGCCGCGCCGAGCAACTGGTCGCCGAACAGGCGTCCGCGCGCGAACTCACCGGCGTCCTCCGACCCGGTCAGGTGCGCGTGGCAGTCGATGAAACCGGGCAGGATCGTCTCCGCCCGGACGGTCGGGACGCCTTCCGGCACAGTCAGGCCGTCCGCCGCGCCCGCGTATGTGATTCTTTCGCCTTCCACCGCCACCGCGCCGCGCTCGACCGCGCCGCCGGAAACGCAGTCGATCAGCCTTCCGAAAATGACAAAATCCATCCGCAACAGCTCCTTTTTTACATCGCGAACAGAACGCCGCGCGCCAGCGCAGACGGGCTGCCGACAAGGTAGGTCTGAAAATAGAACTCGTCGAAGTCAAGGTCGCAGCCGACCGCCTCGACGGCGTTCCAGAGGGTTTGGATGTTCCCGGCCATCGTTATCTGCGACACCGAACCGACCGGCTCGCCCGCGCGGTACAGCACACCGCCGCAAGGCACCGAGAATTCGCCGGAGGCCGCGTTGACCGAGTGGTACAAATCAAGCGAGTAGGTGATCAGAAGGCCGTCGCGCATCCTTTCGGCGAGAGACTCCGCTGTGCCCTCTCCGGGTTCCACGTACAGGTTCGCGGGCACGGTCGTCAGCGCGATCGGCACGTCGCCGGTCATGCGCGCGACGCGCCCGGCACTGCCGGTCGGCGGCATACCGCACAGCGCGCCGGTCGAAAGCGTCAAAAGCGGCGTGACCAACCTGCCATGGTCGACAATGCGCGCCGCGCGGCAGCGCGTGCCCTCGGCGTCCACGTCGAAGCGCTGCCCGAGCATCGGGTGGTTCGGCGCGTTGACGACCGAAAACGCGTCGCTGCCGATCCGCTCGCCGGCCTCGCCGCGAAACGGCGACGCGCCGGAACGCATCAGCGCGCCGGACAGCGAAAGCCACGCGGTCATCAGCATGTTGCGCATCACCTGACCTGTCAGCACCGCGTCGTACGCGCCGCTTGCGGGCCGGATCCTCGGCAGACCGCCGCCGTCATACCGCTTTGCAGCCTGTACGGCTGCCCTGACCACCGCTTCCGGGTCGATCTCCGACAGCGACCGGGCGCTGACCCGCGCCGCGCCGACCGCCGGATGTCCGTCCCGCTTCGCCTCGACCGTCAGCTCCGCCTGCGCGTACCCGGAGGCGCAGCCCGCGTCAAAGCCGTGGCTGTTGACCGTGCGCGTCGACCGTTCGCTGTCGCGCACGGAGCAGCCGGTGACCTGCCCGACGCCGGGGACGCCGCGGGCCGCCGATTCCATCGCCGCGCCGAACCGCAGCATTTCGTCCACCGTCGTCGGATCGTGCGGAACGCTGACAAATTCGCCGCCGTCCGCGCGCATCGGTTCCGGCGCGCGCGCCGTTGAAAACGCCGCGTTGCCGAGCGCGCGGGCGATCACGTCCGCCGCGTCCTCGTCCACTTTCTCCGTGTAGGCCATGCCTGTCCGGCCAGCCGTCGCCCGGCCCGCCGTCGCCCGGCCAGCCGTCGCCCGCACATACAATTTCGTCCGGTCAAACGCGTCACAGCGGGCGATCCCGCCGTCTTCGATGTGCAGCGTGGTCTGCGCGACGCGCTCCGCGTTCACTTCGGCGGCGGACGCGCCTTCCGGCAGGCGGCCAAAGGCCGCCGCGTATCTTGACAGATCGATCATTTCGCGCCTCCTTTGCCGCCGACGACCATCCGGGCGATGCGCATGCGCGGCCCGGACGTTGTGGTCGGCAGAAAACCGGACTCCGCGCCGCAGAACGACCCGCCGCCCTCCTCGGCGATCCAGCGTTTGCCGACGCGGTCGATCAGCAGCATCGTCTCGTCGCCGCGCCCGGTCAGCATCGCGCCCTTGACGCGCTGCCGGATTTTGCCGCCGCGCACCCAGAACGCGACGTTCGCCATCAGCGTGAATTCCCGGCCGCCGGTGCCGCCGCCGAGCGACGTTACGAACAGCCCTTCGTCCATATCGCGGATCATCTCGTCCTCGTCGTCATTTCCCGCCGCGAGGAACGTGTTCGTCATCCGCGCGCCAGGCGCGTGCGCGTAGTCCTGCCGCCTACCGCTTCCGGTTCGCGGCAGACCGAGCCTGCGCGCGCCGAGCCGGTCGGCCATGAAACCTTTCAGCACGCCGTTTTCGATCAGGACGTTCCGCTGCCTCGGCATGCCCTCGTCGTCGTACCGCGCGGAGCCGTACATGCCGGGCAGCGTCCCGTCGTCGACCATCGTCACCTTGTCCGACGCCACCTTTTCGCCGCGCCTATCCCAGAACAGGCCGCCGCGCGCGAGGCCCGTCGTTTCCAACTGGTGGCCGCACGCCTCGTGAAAGAACGTGCCCGCGCAGCCGCCGCCTTCGAGCACGACCGGCACGCTGGCGCTCGGCGCTTCCTCGGCGGTCAGCGAATCCCGCATGTCGAGGATCACGCGGCGCATCCTGTCGAGGTGCACGCCGTCGTCGAACGCCTCGAACCCTTTGGGCGCGCAGGTGTCCGAAAAATAGCTGATCACACCGCGCTCGGTCGAGACGAGCGGCACATAGCGGATCCTGGACGTGACGCGCCTGTCCTCGGCCAGCAGTCCCTCGCTGTTGGCGACGCGGACGCGCTGGTCGCGGTCGAAGTACGCGAGCTGCACGCTCCGCAGCGCGGGCGTCGTGTCCCGGGCGAACGCGTCGGCGTCGCGCAGCAGCGCGATTTTGCGCTCGTGGCCGATCGCGCCGGGATAGAAGCGCACCGGGCACGGATCCGCGGGGCCCGTCGCGACCGGCAAAAGCCGCACAGCCGTCCCGCCCCGGCCCTCCGCGCCGAGCAGCGCCGCGGCCTTGCGCACCGCTTCCAAAATCGCGGTTTCGCCCGCGCTGTTCGTATACACATAGACGCCGCGCGCGCCGCGCATCAGATAGACGCCCATGCCGCAGACGCGGATGCTCGCGACGCCTTCCGGCCCGCCGTCGTACCGGATCGAGACGTCTTCGCGGTCTTCAAAAAAAAGCTCGGCGAAATCCGCGCCAAGCTCCAGCGCAAGATCCAGCACAAGCTCCGTTTGGGCAGTTTCCAACATATGCCCTCCTATAGATTATGGCAGGCGACAAAATGATCCGGCGCGACCTCGCAAAGCGCGGGCCGCTCGTGTCCGCAGCGCGCCGTTGCCCGGCCGCACCGGCCGGCGAACGCGCATCCGTCGCCCAGGTTGATCGGGCTCGGTACATCGCCGGAGAGCAGCACACGTCGGCGGTTGGCCTCGGCGTCCGGATCGGGGATCGGGATCGCGGACAGCAGCGCCTCGGTGTACGGATGCAGGTGCGCGGCGTACAGACGCCCGGCCGGCGCGAGCTCGACGATCGAACCCAAGTACATCACCGCGACGCGGCCCGCGATTTGCCGGACCATCGACAGGTCGTGCGTGATGAACAGGTAGGACAGGCCCATTTCCCGCTGCAGACGCATCAGCAGGTTGACAATCTGCGCCTGAATGGACACGTCAAGCGCGGAAATCGGCTCGTCGCAGACGATCAGCTTCGGCTCGAGCGCCAGCGCCCGGGCGATGCCGATCCGCTGCCTTTGCCCGCCCGAAAACTCGTGCGGGAACCGGTTGGCGTGCTCCTTGTTCAGCCCGACCATGCCAAGCAGCGACAGCACGCGGTCGCGGCGTTCGCCGCCCGCGGCCATGCCGTGGATCGAAAGCCCTTCGCCGATCGACTGGCTGACGACCTTGAGCGGGTCGAGCGACGCGGAAGGGTCCTGGAAAATCATCTGCACGTTCTTGCGGTAGGCGAGGTTCTCGCGGCCCTGCAGGCTCCACAGGTCGCGCCCCTCGTATTCGATGCGCCCGGCGTCCGGGCGGTACAGCTTGACGATCAGCCGGCCCAGCGTCGTCTTGCCGCAGCCGGACTCGCCGACCAGGCCGAGCGTCTCGCCGCGCCGGATCAAAAGGTCGACGCCGTTGACCGCCTTGAGCACGCCCGCGCGCTTGAGCGTGAAATGCTTCGAAAGACCGGAAACGCGAAGCAGCGTATCGTCCGTCACAGGCCGCCCCTCCTTTCGATGAGGTCGCGGTAGCGCGCCTTCGCCTCGTCCGCGTATAGCCAGCAGCTCGCGGTGTGCTCCGGCTCGTCAAACGCGTAGGCGGGCGGCGCCTCCTTCACGCAGCGGCCCATCGCGTACGCGCAGCGCGCGGCGAAGGCGCAGCCGGGCGGCGGCGCGATCAGGTCCGGCGGCGTGCCCGGAATGAACGAAAGGTCGTCCGACGGGTCGCCGTCCAGCCTCGGCACGGACTTAAGGAGGCCCCATGTGTAGGGGTGCTTCGGGTTTTTGAACACCGCGCGGGCGTCGCCGTGCTCGACGACCTTGCCGGCGTACATGACGTAGATCCGCTGCGCCATGTTCGCCACGACGCCCAGGTCATGGGTGATCAGCACGATCGACGTGCCGAGCGCCTCCTTCAGCGCGTTCATCTGCTCGATGATTTGCGCCTGGATCGTGACGTCGAGCGCCGTCGTCGGCTCGTCCGCGAACAGCACCTTCGGGTCGCAGATCAGCGCCATCGCGACCATGACCCGCTGGCGCATGCCGCCCGACAACTGGTGTGGATAGTACTTCATCATGCGCTCCGGCGCGGGAAAGCTGACCATCCGCATGATCGCCAGCACCCGCTCGCGGGCCTCCTGCCGCGTCACCCTGTGATGCAGCCGGTACGACTCCGCGATCTGCTCGCCGACACGCATCGTCGGGTTTAAGTAGGTCAAAGGATCCTGAAAGATCATGCTCATCTGGTTGCCCTGCAGGCAGCGCAGCGCGTACGGCGGCAGGGACAGCACGTCGCTGTCGCAAAACCGCACGCTGCCGCCCGTCACACGGCCCTGCGGCTTTTGCAAAAGGCCCATCACCGTCTGCACCGTGACGGTCTTGCCGCAGCCGGATTCGCCGACGATCGCGATCGTCTCGTGCTCGCGCAGGTAAAACGAAACGCCGCGAACGGCCTGCACCTCGCCCGCGTAGGTGAAGAACGACACCTTGAGGTCGGTTACGGTCAATAAAGGTTTCTTTTCCATCTCGGCACCTGTCATTCGCTGCGTAGTTTCGGGTCGAGCGCGTCGCGCAGCCCGTCGCCGACCAGGTTGAAGCAGAGCATCGTCAGGCTGACAAACAGGCACGGGATGATGAAGCGGTACGGGTACTGCTTGAACACCTCGCTGGCCTCCTTGATCAGTTGGCCCCAGCTCGGGTTGGGCGGCGCGATGCCGAGCCCGATGAAGCTTAAAAATGCTTCCGCGAAAATGATCGATGGGATCATCATCGTCATGCCGACGATCGTGATGCCCAACGTGTTGGGCAAAAGATGCGAGAAGATCAGCCGCGCCTTCGACGCGCCGAGCGTCTCCGAGGCCAGGATGAACTCGCGCTCCTTGATCTGCAGCACCATGCCGCGCGTGCTTCTGGCCGCGCCGAGCCAGCCGGTGATGGAAAACGCGATGATCAGCGTCGAAATGTTGCCGCTGCCCAGCACCATGATCAGCAGAATGTTGTAGATCATGCCCGGAATGCCCATCAGGATGTCGATCACGCGCATCATGATCATGTCGAACTTGCCGCCGACATAGCCCGAAAAGCCGCCCACCGCCATGCCGATGCCGTACGGGATCATCGTCGCGACGATCGCGATCAGCAGCGATACCCGCCCGCCGACCCATACGCGCGTCCACAGGTCGCGGCCAAGTGTATCGGTGCCGAACCAGTGCGTCGCGGACGGCGGCTGATTCGCGGCCGCGTAATCGTTGCTGTAATAGTTGTACTGTGTCATCAAAGGGCCGAACAGCGCCATGGCGACCAGCAAAAGCAGCACGAACAGGCTGACCAGCGCGGTCCTGCGCTTCCTGAAGCTGCGCCAGACGTCCCGGACATACGACGTTTCGGGCCTCGCCATCTCGTCGCCCGCCAGCGCGCCCTTTTCCAGTTGCGCGAAATCGTCCGCCGCGCGGCGTATCTCTTCCATATGCGTCCTCCGCCTCCTATCGCACGCGAATCCGCGGGTCGACCACGCCGTACAGGATGTCGACAAGCAGGTTCATCACCACCAGGAAGGAGCCGTAGAATATCGTCAAGCCCATGATGAGCGGGTAATCAAGCGTGCTGACGGCGTTGACAAAATGTTTGCCAAGCCCGGGGATGACAAAGATCTGCTCGACGACGAACGAGCCCATCAGAACGCCCGCGATCGCCGGGCCGAGGCCCGTGATCATCGGAACCAGCGAGTTCTTCAGTTGATGCTTCAATATGACGCGGATCGGGCGCATGCCCTTGGCTTTCGCGGTCTTGATGTAGTCCTGCGTCGTCACCGCGAGCATGCAGGCGCGCATCGCCCGCGTGTTCCCCGCGATCGTCCCAAGGCCCAGCACGAACGACGGCATCAACATATGCCCGAACGTGCCCCAGCCCGCCACGGGCAGGATGCGGAGCTGCACGCCGAAAAAATAGCGCAGCAGCGGCCCGATCACCATGCTCGGCAGCGCGATGCCCAGGATCGCGAAGATCATCAGCACATAGTCAGGCCAGCGGTTTCTGTACTGCGCGCACAAAATGCCAAACAGAAGGCCGATCAGCTCCGCGAACAGCAGCGCGAACAGGCCGAGCTTCGCCGAAACAGGGAAAAACTCGCCGATGATCGCCGTGACGTCCCGGCCGACGAACTTGATCGACGTGCCGAGGTCGCCTTTGAGCAGGTTGCCCATGTAGATGACGTACTGCTCTGGAATGGATTTGTTCAAACCGTAATACGCCCGCTGCTTTTCCTGCACGGACTTGGGGATCTTCTCGTTGAGAAACGGGTCGCCCGGCAGCAGCTTCGCCAGAAAGAACGTTACCGTCGCCAGCACGAAAACCGTCAACAGCGCGATGCCAACGCGCTTGAAAATATACCGCAGCACGGGCGAGCACCTCTTTTCGCTGCGAATGAACCGCATACCGCATTTCATTCGACTGCACGGCTCCGCCGTGAAGGAAAGGTTTCCTCCGTTTCGCTCCGGAAAACGCCCCGCCCGACCGGCAAGGCCGGTCGGTACGATTGAAACATGAAGGGGCCGAGGCCCCTTCATGCATCCCAAAGCGGAACAACGGCATAGGTCTACGGATTTCTGTCTCCCTTTACTTCGCCACGATGTCGCAGAACGCGAGATCCGCGCCGTAGGAAGCGTCGATGTTGGTGATCACGATGCCCGGTTTGTACAGCACGTGCTGCGTCTGCCAGGTGATCAGCAGATCCGGCACCTCGGCGCAGAAGAGCTTCTCCATCTCGGCGATCGCGTCGCAGCGCTCCTTATAATCGAGCGTCTGCTGCGCCTTGTCGAGCAGCTTGGCATATTCCGGGTTGTTGTAGCCGAACAGCGCGTCCGGGTTGTCCATGTCCCAGTAGGTCAGCGCGCCGCCCTGGCTCGCCGCGTCCATCGCGCCGATCGCCACGCCGCCGAGCCAGAAGTCATAATCGTACGCATACACTTTGCCGATCATCTGCTGAATCGGCTGCGGGTCGATGACGCACTTGATGCCGAGCACCGTCAGGAACATGTCCTGGTACGCCTGCAACTGCGTCTGCGAGTTCTGCGACTCGTAGCAGAGCATGTACAGCTCCGGCACGTCTTCGATCGTCGCGCCGAGCTCGGTCAGCGCCTTGTCGAGGTATTCTTTGGCCTTCGCCGGATCGGCGGTCGCGTTGATGCCGTTTTCCAGCGGGTACTCGTCGATGAACTTGCCGTTCACGCCGTTCGCGCCGGGATCGACGAACCGGGTGGCCGGCGTCTGGCCGGAGAGGATGGCGGAACAGATCGCGGCGCGGTCGATCGCGTAGTTCAGCGCGAGACGGAAATTGACGTTCGAGAGGAATTTGCCGGCCGCCTCGGACTTGCCGCGCTGGTTGATGTGCAGGAATTGGTACGTGCCGCAGTACGTCGTGCCTTCAAAGCCCGCGTCGTACAGTTGCTGATAGTATTCCGGCTTCGCGAACGCCGCGAGGTCGATCTCGCCTGTCAGCATCATCTCGGCCGCGGTGTCGTTCGTGACGTTCGCGAGGCCGGTCATCGCGGTCAGGTGAATGTTCTCCGCGTTCCAGTAGTATTCGTTCTTGGTCAGGACGATCTTGCTTTCGTGCTGCCATTCGGCGATGATGAACGGCCCGTTGCCAAAGACGGTTTCCTTCGTCGAGCCGTAGGCCTCGCCCGCCTGCTCGACAAACTCGCGCTTGAGCGGCACATAGCCGCTGGCATGGAACAGGTTCTCAAGGCCGGTGTCCTTGAAGGTCACCTCGACCGTGTGCTGGTCGAGGGCCTTGAACCCGACGTCTTCCGGCGCGCACGCGCCTTCCGCGTATTCCTGGGCGTTCTTGATGATGTAGCCGCCGGACGCCTGCGAATGGCCCGCGGCGGGATCGATCAGGCGGAAGAACGCGTAGACGAAGTCCTCGGCGTACACCGGCGTGCCGTCCGCCCATTTGCTCTCGCGCAGGTGGAACGTAACGGTCTTGCCGTCTTCGGAGACGTCCCACGACTCGGCGACGCCGGGCTGCGGAACGCCGTTCATGACGCGGGTCAATCCCTCGGTCGTGTAGCTGACGATGTTGCTGGACTCATCGTCGGACGATTCCGCCGGGTCGAGCGACGTGGATTCATAGTCGCGCGCCCAGGTCAGATGCTTCTCCGCGGGCGCTTCGGCAAAGGCCGCGGACGGGCCCACCGTGAACAGCGCCAGCAGCATGGTCAGCGCCAGCAGGGTTGCCAGGGATTTCTTCATGATTTTTCTCATCCTTTCTATCAGTGAAAATGGATCGCATCCATTTTACCGCCTCAGCGCTGGTTGATGTCCTCCAACAGCCGCCGCTTGGCCTCGGCCACGTCGCGCGACAGCAGCGCGTCGACGATCGCCTTGTGACAGTCCTGCCAGCGCGGGTGTTTTTCGGGCGTCACGCGCTGCTCCACGCGCGACGCGGAGCCCAGCAGTGATTCGATCAGCGAAACGATGTGCCGGTCGTTCGTCAGGCGCGCCAGCGCCATGTGAAACTCACTGTTGCTGACGCTCGCGCTGTCCGCTTCGGAAAAGTCCTCTTTGATCATCGCGTAAAGAGAACGAACGGCCTCTTCGGAGGCTTCGCCGTTAACAATTTCCAGCGCCAGCGATTCCACCGCGACGCGGAGCCTTTTGAGCTGCTCCATCTCCGTCGGCGACAGCGTTGTCACCATGTAGCCGCTGCGCGGATACCCGGTCAGGTGGCCCTCCGCGCAGAGCCGGTGCAGCACCTCGCCCGCGGTGACCTTGCTGACGCCGTACTTTTCCGCGATGTCCCGCTCGACGATGAACTCGTTCGGCTTGTACATCGCGCGAAACACGTCGCGCTTCATCTGGAGGTACACTTCATCGATCAGCTTCATGGAAACCCTTTCGCCAGCAGTTCATTTGGTATTACACAAACCCGCGCGCGCGCAGGCGCGCGAAAGCCTGTCCACAAACGCGTCCGCGCGCGCCGTTGTCGTCGCGATGTTCAGCCGCATGAACCCGGAGCCGCCCGGGCCGTAATCGGTGCCGGGATCGGCGAGAATGCCTGCTTCGCGTTCGAAAAACGCGTGCAGCGCGGCGTCCGGAAGGCCGAGCGCCCGGCAATCCAGCCATAAGACGAAGCCGCCCTCCAGCGGGGACAGCCGCAGCATCGGCGCGCGCGCGCGGAGCCCCGCGTCGACGCGTTCGTACAGGCCGTACACATGCGCGCGCATCGCCTCGATCCAGCGCAGCCCTTCGTCGGAGTACGCGCCCGCCACTGCCGCGTAGAAAAACGGATCCAGGCTGCCGAAATGGTCTGCTGTACGCTGCTTCAAGTAGGCTTTTCGCAGCGCCTCGTCCCGGATGATCAGGTTCGCGTGGTTGACGCCGGTCAGGTTAAACGCCTTGCCAAGCGAGGTCGACGTGATGCCAAGGCCGTACGGCAGGCCCGCGAGCGGCGTCGCGCCATGCCCGCCAAAGCACACCTCGGCGAAGATCTCGTCCGAAAAAACGACGACGCCGTACGCCTCCGAAAGGCGGGCGACGCGCTCGGCATCCTGTCTGCCGAACACCCTGCCGGTCGGGTTGTGCGGGTTGCACAGCACCATCAGCTTGTTGGACGGCGACGCCATCAGCGCTTCCAGCCCGTCAAAGTCGATTTGATAGGTTCCGTTCCGTTCGATCAGCGGGTTGCTCACCACCGCGCGGCCGTTGTTCCGCACGTTGACGTCATAGCGGTAATAGGAAGGGTGCTGGATGATCACGCCGTCGCCGGGATCCGTGAACGCGCGGATCGCCGTGCCCAGCGCGAAAATCGTGCCGAGTGTCGGCACAATCTCGTCTGGTTTCACGTCAAACCCGCGCGCCGTGCGCATCCAGCGGCGGACCGTCTCGCGGTACGCGCCGTCGGCGATCGTGTAGCCGAATATGCCCCTTTCCACAAGGTCGGCAAGCGACCGGGTCAGCGCCGGCGCGGTCGGGAAGTCCATCTCCGCGCCGGACAGCATCACCGGCTCCGGCCCGGCGTCCGCCTGCGAGAGGACGATTTCCTTCATGTTACCGATTTGTTTTCGGTTGACCGCCGTCTCAAAGTCAAAGTGCATGCGCACCATTTCCTTTGCGTATTTCTGTGCGATGCTTACTGGGTATCTCAGTGAGGTTACTTTACACGAACGGGGTATGGTTGTCAAGCCGGAAGAAGCGTCGAAAGGGAGGTGCGGCGTCATTTGAAGTAACACTTTGAAATCGCCATGATCGCGCGATTGACAAACCCGACACCGTTTGGTATAATTCGCAACGTCCGCAAAGGGGTGTCGTCCAGCGGCAGGACTCTGGTCTCCAAAACCAGGTACGGGAGTTCGAATCTCTCCACCCCTGCCAATCCCATCAACGTTGGTTGATGGGTTTTTTCGCATGATCCCCGGCAAAGGAGGCGCACGCATGCTCCGGAGGTTCGCAAAGTACTATAAACCGCATCTGACGCTTTTCATCCTCGACTTTCTGGCCGCGTCGGCGATCGCCGGATTGGGCCTTGTGTTCCCGTCGGCGACGCGCTCGGTGCTCAACATGGTGGCGAAGGACCCGGCTAACCTGACGCTGCTGTTTTTGCTGCGTTGGGGCGGATTGCTGCTGCTGTTGTTCGGCATCCAGTACGGGCTGGAGTTTTTCGTCAGCTATTGGGGCCACATCGTCGGCGTGCGGATTGAGCGCGACATGCGCCACGATCTGTTCAACCACGTGACATCGCTGCCGTTTTCGTATTTTGACAACACCAAAACCGGCCAGATCATGTCGCGGATCGTCGGCGATCTCAACGAGATCGCGGAGCTCGCGCATCACGGGCCGGAAGATTTCTTCCTGTCGATTGTGATGTTGATCGGCACGTTTGTGATGATGCTGCGGATGCACTGGCTGCTGGCGGTGGTCATTTTCGCGTTGGCCATCCCGATGTTCTGGTTCTCGCTGGTCTGGAACAACAGGATGCGCTCCGGCTTTCGCGCCCTGCGCACCGAGCTTGGCAACATCAACGCGCAGGTGGAGGACTCGCTTTCGGGCGTGCGCGTCGTCAAGTCGTTCACAGGCGAGGAGCACGAGCGGTCGCGCTTTGCCGAGGGCAACCGCGTGTTCACGAAGATTAAGGCGAGCAACTACTATATTATGGCGCGTTTCCACAGCGGCGTGACGCTGTTTTCCCAACTGATGCTGCTGACGACGCTGATTGGCGGCGGTTTTTTCCTGATGCGCGGCGAGATCGGCGTAGGCGAACTGACCGCGTTTCTGCTGTATGTGGAACTGTTTTTGCAGCCGATCCGGCGGCTGACGACGCTGGTGGAGACGTACCAGCGCGGCATGGCGAGCTACGCCCGCTTCGACGAGATGATGTGCATCGCGCCTGCGATCCAGGACAAAAAAGGCGCGGTCGAGGTCGGCCGGCTGACCGGCGAAATCGCGTTTGACCACGTAACGTTCGGCTATTCGGAAGGCCGCCATGTGCTTGATAATATCAATTTCACGATGAAACCGGGCGAGGTCGTCGCGCTGGTCGGCCCGTCCGGCGGCGGCAAAACGACGCTGTGCAACCTGATCCCGAGGTTTTATGAGCTGGACGGCGGCGCGGTCAGGATCGACGGCGTTGACGTGCGCGACATGACGCAGAAGTCGCTGCGGTCAAACATCGGCATCGTGCAGCAGGACGTGTTCCTGTTCTCCGGCACGGTGCGCGAGAACATCGCCTACGCCCGCCCGGACGCCACCGAGGCGCAGATCGTCGAGGCCGCGAAGCGCGCCAACGCCCACGAGTTCATTCTGTCGCTTGAAAACGGATACGATACCTCGGTCGGCCAGCGCGGGGTCAAGCTCTCAGGCGGCCAGAAGCAGCGCATCGCCATCGCCCGCATTTTCCTCAAAAACCCGCCGATCCTGCTGCTTGACGAGGCGACCAGCGCGCTCGATAACGAAACCGAACGCATCATTCAGGAATCGCTGTTCACGCTCAGCGAGAACCGCACGACGCTGATCATCGCGCACCGGCTCGCGACGATCCGCGGCGCGGACACGATCATCGTCATGACCGACGAAGGCATCGTCGAGCGCGGCACGCACGGCGAACTGATGAAAGCGGACGGCCTGTATGCGCATTTATACAACGCGCAGTTCGAGCAGGTGCGCGAGGTCGTGTAAAGAGAAAGAGGAACGAGAGGAGACGCCAGGAGGCTCTGCCTCCTGGACCTCCGCCAAGGGCCTTCGGCCCTTTGGAAACCCTTCTGCGCCTGCGGGCGAGGGAGGGTTTTTTTGTTGTGTTGAGGTACCTGCCCGCCGTGCGGCTAAAATGAAGGGAGTCCAGCGGGCCGAAGGCCCTTTGGCAGGGTCCAGGGGCAGAGCCCCTGGCGTTCCTTTCGCCTCCTTCTCCCCCGAATT
>JAVBOQ010000065.1:0-2541 GCA_031550455.1 Eubacteriales bacterium | reverse complement strand
AATAATTGAAAGTACATTCCTGATCCCCGCCGGTGAAATTAAAGGTGTAACTGCCTACGGATGCGCCATAATTCGGTACCAGTTGCGCGAATACCGTAAACGGAAATTCGCCCGCTTCGACGACATACGTATCCGGCGGGATTAAGTCGCTATCATAATGCACCGTCAGCGTATACAGCACCGGGTCGTCCTGCGTATAATTGAACGTGACAACCTTGTTCTCCAGCACGTTCGTGAACGTAACCGACGTTTCCTGCCCCGGCACCAATGTATACCCTGTCAGCGTCGGCGCGGTCACGGTGATCTCGCCGCCGCGCCAGACGCCGTGCGCAGTCTCGCTGATCACCACGCCGTTCGTCTCGTCGTAGCAGACGACCGTCACGGCGAACCCGAGCGGCAGCAGACGAAGTACCGGCAACTCCACGCCCTTTTTCTGCATGCGCTTTTGAATCACTTCCGGCAGGTCACCGGACTGGATGCCGTTGGACGGGTCGCCGTCCTTGTCGTACGGGCTGAGGCTGACGCCGCCGCTGTTCGGGTCCTTGGTTTCGGCTGTTTCGCTCACGGCACCGGTAACCGCGAACAGCAAACAGGCAGCGAGCAGCAGACTGAGTAGCTTTTTCATGTGTATCTCCCTTCTTCTTCCTGCTCATATCGTACATCTCGGGGGCCCTTCTGTCAATAATTTCCGAACAAAATGTGAAGAGTTTTTTGTTGGGCATCTTTACAGCGCATCGCCGTACACAGACGGGGTTGCGAGGCCGATCAGGATATCTGCGCCCAGGGCTTACGCATGAAGCAGGAAGTATCCAGCACGGAGCGTTCGAGAGGCCGAGGCCTCTCGACTTTCCATCATTTACTGCGACATGTGCGCCGAATATGCGCAGATTCCGTAGGCGTAGCCGGAGGAATCTGGACTTTTCGCCTGAGGCCGCCCGGAAACGCCGCAGCGTTTCAGGCCGAATCCTCCTCGTCCTTCCTCCAAACGCATGAACCTCAGTTCATGCGTTTGCCGTGTATCTGCGCCCGCGCAGCCTTGACGCGCCATGCCGGCCATGGTAAAATTCATGTGGTATCATGGGTATTGCAACCAAAGAAACGAGGCGCTTATTTCTATGGATGTCGTTCAAGCCGTCGCCGCGCGCGGCATTGTTCCGGTCATCAAGGTGAACCGCGCCGAGGACGCCGTGCCGCTGTGCGGCGCGCTGCTGCGCGGCGGCCTTCCGGTGGCTGAAATCACGTTCCGGACAGTCGCCGCCGAGGAGGCGATCCGCCGCGTGCACGCGGAACTGCCGGGTGTGCTGCTCGGCGCGGGCACGGTGTTGACCGTCGAGCAGGCGGATAAGGCGGCCGCCGCCGGCGCGTCGTTCATCGTGTCGCCCGGGCTGAACCCGACCATCGTGCGCCATTGCCTCGACAGGGGTCTGACCATTCTGCCCGGCTGCGCCTGTCCGTCGGACATCGAGCGCGCGCTGGAATTGGGCCTGTCCACGGTCAAGTTCGTCCCGGCGGAAACGCTGGGCGGCATCGAGGCCATCCGGGCGATGAGCGCGCCGTACGGCGGGGTTTCGTTCGTGCCGACCGGCGGCATTGACGAAAAGAAGCTGCCCGCCTACCTCGCGTTCCCGAAGGTGCTGGCCTGCGGCGGCAGTTGGATGGTGAAAGAAGCGTGGATCGACGCGGGCGATTTTGCCTCCGTCGAGAGGGCGACCCGCGCCGCGGTTGACGCGATGCTCGGCTTCTCCTTTGGCCTGGACGCCGCGGTCGCGCTCACGCGCGGCGAGGCGGTCACGATCCGGACGCACAGCAGGAAGCGGGCCGCGTTCTATTTGAAGGAGCGCGGGGTGGACTTGGAGAACGGGAAGGTTACGTTGGTGGAGGGTTAAGAGAGGAACGCCGGGAGACTCTGTCTCCCAGACCCTCTGCCAAAGGGACGGTGTCCCTTTGGAAACCCCTTCTTTGGCAGGGTTTCGCGAAGTATTGCCCTATGTAGGGATGCTTAAGGGCCAAAGGCCCTTAAGCCGGAGAGGTGGAGGGCGAAACCCTCCAACGTCTCCCAACTGAAACGGAGGATTACCATGAAACGCTTTATGGGCCGCAATTTCCTGCTGGACACCGACACGGCGCGCGAGCTGTACCACGACATCGCCGCGGACCTGCCGATCTGCGATTTTCACTGCCACATTCCGGTGCAGCAGATCGCGGAGAACGAGCCGTTCACGTCGATCGCGCAGGTCTGGCTCGGCGGCGACCACTACAAATGGCGCGCGATGCGCATCGCAGGCGTGCCGGAGGCGCTGATCACCGGCGGCGCTTCGGACGAAGAGAAGTTCATGGCGTGGGCCGAGACGATGCCGAAATTGATCGGCAACCCGCTGTATCACTGGACACACCTTGAACTGCAGCGGTATTTCGACATCGACGAGCCGCTGTCGCCGCGCTCCGCCGCCGACATCTGGAACGAGTGCAACCGGCAGATCATCGACATGACGCCGCAGCAGTTGATCTACCGGTCGAACGTCAAGATTGTCTGCACCACAG
>JAVBOQ010000200.1:0-10266 GCA_031550455.1 Eubacteriales bacterium | reverse complement strand
GCTTTTCCGGGTTCTTCGCGAGGGTCGCGGGCAGCGCGAACATGTGGTTCGTCGTGCCCTTCTCCTGGCGGCCGTCAAGCTTGCCGTACAGGCCTTCCATCGCCGGAAGCTGCGCCCACGCGGCGTCCGGGTTGCCGGCCTTCATCTGATCGAGGTGTTCGTCTTTCGCGAAATCGCTCCAGCCGATGTACACCATGCCGGCCTGGTTCTGGAACGCCTTGGCTTGCAGGATCTGGGCGGTCTGGTTGCCGAAAATTTCCGGATCCACGACGCCCGCGTCGATGAACTCTTTCATTTTGGCCAGCACGGCGGGCATGTCCGGGTCGTAGACCGAGTGCGTCAGCGCGCCGTTCTTTTCGTAAAAGCTGTTGATGTCCGGGATGCCAAAGTAGCTGAGCACCGGGCTGAGCGCGCCAAAGCCGGTGCCCGCGATGCCGAAGGTGTCCTGCTTGCCGTTGCCGTCCGGGTCGTTGAACGTTATCGCCTTTGCGACCTCGAAGAACTGGTCGAGCGTGGCCGGCATTTCAAAGCCGAGTTTTTGCAGCCAATCGGTGCGCACCCATTCGGTTGCGTAGGTGAACTGGTTCGGGTTCGGGATGCCGTAGTAGCGGCCGTTGACGGTGCCCAGCTTGATCGTCGCCTCGCCGAGCCAGTCGAACGTCTGCTTCAGCTCATTCTGGTACGCGTCGGTCAGGTCCATGATCAGGCCCTTCGCGACCAGGTTTTTGAGGTTCGTCGCGTCCACCCAGAAGATGTCTGGCGCGGCGCCGGACGCGAGCCGGATGCTCAATTGGTTGAAATAGTCGGTGTTCGAGCCCAGCACGTTGAGCTGCAGGTCCATGTCGAGCGCCTTGTCGAGCGCGGCCTTGATCACGTCGTCGTTGGCGGCCGGCATGCCCGAGCCGGGCCGGATCGCGTCGATGACGGCGCCCGCGGCCATCGCCGGGACGGCGGCCAGCAGGAGGGACAGGACGACCAGCAGGGAAATCAGTTTTTTCATTGTGGCAGTCTCCTTTGTTTATTTTTTACCGCGACGAGGCGGTACACTACCCTTTGATGGATCCTAGCATGACGCCCTTGATGAAGAACCGCTGCAGAAACGGATAGATCGCGATGATCGGCAGCGAACCGAACACGACCGCGGCCATCTGCATCGTGACCGACGGCACGACCTGCTCGGCGTCGACGAGCTGCTCCTGCGTCAGCGACAGAATCTCGCGGATCAGCACCTGCAGCGGCCGCAGTTCCCGGCTGGTGATGTAGATGACCGCGGACATGTAGTTGTTCCAGAGGCCCACCGCGTAGTACAGTCCCATCGTGATCATCACCGGCACGGACAGCGGCAGCGCGATGCGGAAAAGGATGCGGAACTCGCCTGCGCCGTCGATCCGCGCGGACTCGAACAGCTCTTCGGACAGCGACGCAAAGTACGTCCGCATGATGAACACGTTCGAGCTCCAGATCGCGGCGGGCAGGATCAGCGCCCAGATCGTGTTCACCATGCCGAGGGCGTTGACGATCAGGTATGTCGGGATCGTTCCGCCGGAAAACAGAAGCGTGATCAGCGCCATTGTGCTGAAGATTTTCCGGCCCGGCAGGCCCTTTTTGCTCAGCGGGTACGCGATCAGCAGCGTCAGCATCAGGCTGGCTGCGGTGCCGACGACGGTGATGAGCAGCGTGACGCCCATCGAACGAAACATGCCGGGATAGTCGTACAGCCGCTTGTACGCGTCCAGCGTCAGCTCGCGCGGGACGATGATGAACCCGCCGGTCCGGATGACCTCCGTGTACGGCGTCAGCGACACCGCGACGACATACAGCAGCGGCACCAGGCACAAAAGCGCCGATAAGATCAGAACGGTGTACACCGCGGCGTCAAAGACGCCTTCGCCGCGCGCCTTCACCATAGCGATTCACCCCAAAGGCGCGCGAGCGCGTTCGTGCCGGTGATCATGACGAGGCCGATGACCGACTTGAACAGTCCGACGGCCGACGACAGGCTGAACTTGAGCTGCAAAAGCCCTGTGCGGTACACCCACGTGTCCAGGATGTCCGCTGTTTCCATTACGTGCGTGTTGTAGAACACGTAGACCTGCTCAAACCCGGCGTCCAGGATGTTGCCGACGCGCATCAGGAGCAGCACGACGATCGTCGGGCGGATGCAGGGCAGCGTGATGTACCAGATCGAGCGAACCCGGCCCGCGCCGTCGATCCGCGCGGCTTCATACAGGCCAGGGTCGATCGCCGTGATCGCCGCGAGGTAGATGATCGCGGCCCAGCCGGTTTCTTTCCAGACGCTGGTGCCGACCAGCATCCAGCGAAACGTGCCGTTTGACTGCAGAAACGGCACGGCCTTCCCGCCGAACTGCATGATCAGCTTGTTGACAAACCCCGAGGTTTGCGAGAAGAACATCAGCGTGATGCCGTAGACGATGATCCACGACAGAAAGTGCGGCATGTAGGTCAGCGTCTGCACCGTGCGCTTGAGCGCGGAGACGCGGCATTCGTTCAAAAGGATCGCCAGCAGGATCGGCGGCAGCACGCCGAACGCGAGCCTGAGCATGCTGATCACCAGTGTGTTCCGGATGATGCGCCAGCAGTACGGCGAGTTGAAGAACTGCTGGTAGTACTTATACCAGGGCGTTGCCCAGTCGCTGCCGAGGATGCCCTTGACGAAGTCGTAGTTCTTAAACGCGATCGTCAGCCCGTACATCGGCAGGTAGCGAAAGATGATGTAGTACGAGGTCGGCAGCAGCAGCATCAGGTAGAACGGCGCGTACCGGCGCAACGCGCCGCGCCGCGCCGCGATGGTGCGCTGGTTTTTCGTGACCATTGCATCGCCTCCTATGTGCCGATTACGCTAATTATATAGAATCCGTAGAAATGTTCTATGCAGTTTTGATACGATTCTGTACACTCTTTTACGAACCTGGCCTGAAACAATTGGATACGGCTGGTTTTTCCGCCGCCGCTCATGTAGAATAAACGAAAATCGAGGTGATCTGATGAACGTGGAACCGATCGGTGTGCTGATTGTCGACGACGAGCCGCACATCCGCGAGGACCTGCTTTCTTTCAACTGGGAGGCGATGGGCGCGCGCGTCATTGGCATCGCGGACAACGGCGCTCGCGCGCTGTCGCTTTGCGCTTCGTTGCGCCCGCATCTGATGCTGTGCGACATCACGATGCCGCTGCTCGACGGTCTTTCGCTGCTGGAGACGCTCAGGAGAGCCGGCAGCGGGACGCTCGTCGCACTGCTTACCTGCCACCGTAACTTTGATTTTGCCAAGCGCGCCGTGGCGCTCGGCGCGCTGGACTACATTGAAAAGGCGGAGCTTGACGACGCGCTGCTGCGCGCGCTGGTGCGGAAGGCTGCGGCCGCGACGACGCTGCCGCCGCTTTCCGGCGCGCCCTCCGAGCCGGTCAACGGCGCGGTACGCCCGGAGGTCGACCGTGCGATCCGGCTGATCCGGCAGCGGTACGGCGAGAATCTGTCGCTTCGTCAGATTGCGGAAGCGGTGCACCTGAGCCCGAGCTACTTCAGCACGCTGTTTCACGCGGAAGTGGGTCAGACGTTTAACGATTACGTAGCCGGTGTGCGCATGGAGCATGCGGCGCGCCTGCTGTCCACGACCGACATGAAGGTGTACGAGGTCGCGATGCAGGTCGGCATTCCGAACTACCGGTATTTCACGCAGGTGTTCAAGCGCATGTACGGTGTCTCGCCGCTCGCGGCGCAAAAGAAGCGGGGTGGATAAGCGCATGCGTGAGCGCGCGAAGCACCCGCTGGCGCGGGTTCCGCTCGCCCTTCAGTATTTCCTGTGGATGGCGCTGTCGATCGCGCTTCTGATGGTGCTGATGGTGATGCAAAACTACCGTAGCACGTCGCGCGCGCTCGAAAACGAGTATATCCGGCACGCGACGAAAATCGTCGAGAAGAACAACAGCCTGATCGACGCCCACTACGACGCCGCGCTGTCCGTGCTCTTGCAGCTCGGCGCGCAGGCGTCGGAGTATCTTTCGCTGCCGGAGGCGGAACGCTCCCGGGCGCTGCGCGCGCTGGAGCGGAGCAACGCGTCGCTGTTTACCTCTGCGTTCGTTGTGCTGCCGGACGACACGGTCGTCACCGCGAAGCAGACGCTGTTTCGCATTCTGGGCGCAGTGCCGCTGATGCGCTGGGTCGCGGAGGCGCGGTCGTCGGCGCAGGGCGTCTTTGTCAGCGCGCCGTATTTTTCGCTGCTGTCCGGCGAGACGGCCGCGGTGCTGTATCCGTTCCGCACGCGCGGGCTCGTCGCGGTCGCCGCGCTGGAGCTTAACCTGGAAGGCATGCGGTCGCTGGCCGATCCGTATGTGCTGGGCGATTCGCAATCCTACCTGATCATGAACCGCGCGGACGAGATCGTTTTCTTCGGGCAGGCGACCGGGATGCTGCCGACGGTGCCGTACACCGCGTTTCCCGAGGTGGAGCCCGCGTTCGTCCGCGAGGTGGCGCAGGCCGAAGCGCCGATTTCGACGATCAGCCACGGCGGCCGCCGCTACCTGTGCATTCAGTCTTTGCATAACCGGTTCGGTTGGCGCACCGTCGCGCTCGTCGACGAGGCGCTTTTCTTTCAAAGCCGCACCGAGATGCTGTCTGCCTACCTGTGGCTGATGGCGTTGTTTCTGGCGGTGCTGCTGGTTAACGCGTGGCTGCTCAGCAGGCGGTTTACCGCGCCCGTGTATGACCTTGTAAAGCAGGTCAACGCGATCACCGACATTGCGCGCAGCGACGTGTTTGTTATCACCCGGCGGCAGGACGCGATCGGCAGGCTGACCGAGAGCTACAACAACCTGTTCATCCGCATCCGGCAGTTGATCGCGGACATCAAAGAGAGCGAAAAACAAAAGCAGCGGTATGCGTTCCAGATGCTGCAGCATCAGATCAGTCCGCATTTTTTGCACAACACGCTGCTGTGCATCGGCAACATGGTCAAGCGTGGCCACACGGAAAATGTTGACAAAATGATCCGAGCGCTGGTGTCGCTGCTGAACTACAGCATGGGCGCGCCGGACGCGCTGGTACGGCTCCGCGACGAGACGGATACCGTGGAGAAGTATCTGCTGATTCAGAACATGCGGTTCGGCGACGTGTTCCGCGTGGAAATCAA
Organism: Eubacteriales bacterium; assembly: GCA_031550455.1. Taxonomy (GTDB): domain Bacteria; phylum Bacillota; class Clostridia; order Christensenellales; family Aristaeellaceae; genus Avichristensenella. The sequence goes on along the minus strand of JAVBOQ010000200.1, from coordinate 5,119 downwards.
TATTTCGTCGGAAGCGGCGGAAAAGCTCGTTCCAAAGCTGATCCTGCAGCCGCTGGTGGAGAACGCGATCACCCACGGCCTCGCGCCGAAGCGCGCGCTGTACGGGCAAAGCCCGGACGACCGGCTGACGATCACCGGCGCGCTTTGCTGCGGCCGGCTTCACGTCACTGTTTCCGACAACGGCATTGGCATGCCGGAGGCGCGGCTTTTGGCGCTTCGCCAGCGCATCCTCGCGCCCGAGCCCGCGGCCGAAAGCGAGCACATCGGCCTTGCGAACGTCGCCAGGCGTATTGGGCTGTATTTCGGGCGGGACGCCGAGTTTATGGTAGAAAGCCGTGAAAACGAGGGAACGGTGATTACGATCACGCTGCCGGACGGCGGCGCGTAGCGATTGCAAACGAAGAGGAAGGACGCCGGAGACTCCGCCAAAGGGGATAACCTCTTGGGATCCCTGCTCTTGTCTGTGGGCGGAATGTTCTTCATGCTAAGAATCCTGGCGTGCCCTTTCCCATAGCCTGTCCCTTCATGCTTTCGCGATTTCGTCCATACCCTGATACAGACGCAAAATCGGGCGAACGGAGGGATCGCATGCTGACCGATGCTGAGTTGGACGCGCTGCGCCGGGTGGACATCGAAACGGTCGACAAGGCCGCCCTGGTGGACATCCGGACGGTGCGGGTGGATGCGTCCGCCACGGATGCGGAGCGCGCGCGCCAGTTTTGCGAACAAATCAAGAACCCATATGTGTTCCGCGTCGGTGATGTCGCCGTGAAGGTCGAGTATGCCGAGAACGGCGGCACGCTGCGCGACGCGCTCCGGGCGTACCTGGCGATGATCCGCGAGTAATACCAATTCCAAACCTTAGCGCATCGTCGCGGCGGATCTTTTTCCATACGGCGTTGTCGCTCTCCACTCGGCGTAGCGCTGCTACGCCTCGTTCCGGCTCCTAGCCGAATGAAAAAATCTCTCGCCGCTTTGGATGCGTTAAGATTTTCCATTGGTATAACACGACTTGATTTGGTACGGCGCGGGCGCTTCGCGTTTTGGAGGGAAGCCGTGGCGGAAAATAAAAAAGGCGGCGGTTTCGGGCGCGCAAACGCCGATACCGTCTGGAAGGTTGGACTCTACATTCGCCTTTCCAGAGAGGACGGCAAGGCGGAGAGCGAGAGCGTTGCGAACCAGCGGCTCATTCTCGACCGCTACATGGAAACGGAGTTTGAAGGCCGCTATGTCATCATCGACCGGTATGTCGACGACGGGCTGACCGGCACGGACGACGCGCGCGAGGCGTTTGCGCGCCTGAACCGTGATGTGGCGTGCGGCTGCGTGGACTGCGTCGTTGTCAAGACGCTCGCCCGCTGCTTTCGGAACTATGCCGACCAGGGGTATTACCTTGAGTATTTTTATCCGCTGCACAGGGTGCGGTTTATCAGCCTGTCCGACCCTTCGGTGGACACGTTGAAAAACCCGGAGGCCGTTACCGGCATGGAGCTGCCGATACACGGCCTGATGAACGACAGGTTTGCCGCCGCGACGTCTTCCGCCGTGCGCAGAACCTTCCGGATGAAGCGCGAACGCGGGGCGTACATCGGCGCGTTTGCCCCGTACGGGCTGCAAAAGGATCCGGCGGACAAAAACCGCTTGGTGCTGGATCCGGCTGTCGTCCCGGTCAAGCGCGACATGCTGCGCTGGGTGCTCCGGGACGGGATGAGCCTTCGCGGCGTCGCGCTGCGGCTGAACGAGCTGGGCGTGCCAAACCCGACGGCGTACAAGAAAAGCCTTGGGCTTTCCTATCACAACCCGCAGGCCGCCATAAACGATGGGCGATGGTCGGCCGTCACTGTGCGGCGCGTGCTGCTGAACGAAATCAACGTCGGCCGCCTGATCCAGGGTCGACGGCGCGTGATCAGCTACAAGGTGCACGAGACGGAAACCGTGCCGCCGGACGAATGGTTTGTGGCAGACGGCATCGTGGAGCCTGTTTTCACCGAGGACGAGTATGCCGCGCTTCAGCGCGCGCTTACGCGCGGCATACGCACGCCGGAGGGCGGTCGGCACGCATTGCTTTTTGCCGGGTTCCTGCGCTGCGCCGACTGCGGCAAGGCGATGCAGCGTAAGCCGCAGTCGGAGCGCGCCTATTATGTCTGCCGAACCTACTCGGAAAAGTCGAAAACCGCCTGTTCCCGACACTCAATCCGAGAGGACGCGCTGGCGGAGGCCGCGCTTGCGTTCCTGCGGGCGGTGATCGCGGTGTTCGCGCCGCCTTCGGCGCTGTCCGGCGAAGGCGAAACGGGCGGGCCGGATCAAGACGCGGCCCGGTATGACGGCATGGCGCGCGCGCGGGAAAAGGAGCTTTTGGCGCTTCGGGACACATCCGACGGCCTGTACGACGATCTCAAGCGCGACGTCATCACTTTGGACGAGTATGGGCGGCTGAAGGACAAATACGCCCTGCGAATACGGCAATGTGAGGCCGCGATCCGAAACATTGCCGAGGCGCGGAGCGCGGCCTGCGGCGCGCGGCCGGCGGCAGAAAGCGCGGGCGTCGCGCAGCTTGACCGCTGTCTGCTCGGCGGGACGGTGAACTGCGTCTTCATTCATGAGGACAGGCGCGTCCGGCTGTCCGTGCGCTTCGCGGACGGGTTGCCAACCGCGTTTGGGATGCCGGAGGCGTAGCGGCCCACCTGTCTTTCCGGGATCGCACCCACCGGCGCGACAGGCCCCGCGGGCGTTGCCGGCATCACGCCCACCTTCTCGGTCGGCACCGTGACCGTCGCGGCGCCCGGGCAGCCGCCGTCTGTCACGCTGACCGGCAACCAGTTCAGCATCGTCATGAATTTCGTGCTGCCCAACCCGAACGGCTGACCGAACCCATTCGAAAAATGCCGCCGCCCGCTGTATTGCCGCGACGGCGTTTTTTTGTGTTTGGCAATACGCGCAATTGCCCGCTTTTGCTCTGAAAAAGTGCTTGCATTTGGTCGTTGTCCATGGTAAAATAAGCGTCGCGATCTTTTTCCGAGGAGGTGAAAAAATTGCCGAACATCAAGTCCGCCATCAAGCGCGTCAAGGTGAACGCCAAGAAGAACCTGCGTAATCGCATGGTGAAATCTTCGGTCAAAACGACGCTGAAAAAGTTTGATGCCGCTGTCGCGAGCGATCCGAAGCAAGCCACCGCGCTGCTCGACGCTTCGTTCAGCGCTTTGGATAAGGCTGCCGCGAAAGGCGTCATCCACAAGAACGCCGCCAATCGCAAAAAGGCCCGCCTCGCCCGGAGGCTCGCCAAGGCCGCAAACTGATTCCATGCGACATGTTCATACGTTGGATAAGGCGTTGTCAACACAGCGTCTTTTCTTTTTGTTCGGCCAGCCTACCGTCGGCACAGCGTCAGCATAGCCCGCTCCAGCGCGGCGTCCTCGCGCATTTTGCCGCTCTTGATCGCGAAATCGGTGTCCACGCACAGGTCGAGCCGCCTGCGTAGCGCATCCGCCGCCTGCCCCTTTCCTTGCGCGATGAGCCTGCGCAGCGCGAACGGCGGCACGGAAAGCTTTGCCTGTATCTCGCTTTCCGGCACACGGGCGGCCTGCATCAGCGTAAGGTGCAAAAGGTTTCGGTACTGCCGCGCGATCATCGCCAGGATGCCGATGCGCGATTCGCCGTTCTCCAACATGATCGACAGCAGCCGGAACGACTCGGCCTCCTGTTCCGCGACGAGCGCGTCGACGAGCTGGAACACCGTGCATTCCAGCGACGGCGTCACGACCGCGTCAATGTCGGCTCGCGCGATTTCGTCGCGGTCTCCGGCGTACGCGATCAGCTTCGCGATCTCGCTGGAAAGCGACAACAGCTCGCGTCCCGCCGTGAACGACAGGTATGCGGCCGTATCCGGGCCGATCCGTTTGCCGCCCGCGCGGCACTGCGCGAGGATCCAGCGCGACAGCGACGCGTCGTCCAGCCGGTCAAACTTCACATGCATGCCGCGCTTCGTCAGCGCCTGTGTGAGCTTTTTGCGGCCGTCCGCCGCGCCTCGGCAGTAGAACACGACGCACGCGGTGTCCGGTAGATTTTTCAGGTAGTCAGACAGCCTGTCGGCCTCGTCTGCCTCGTTCGCGACCTTACCGGCGGTCAAAAGCGCGCTTTCGCGCACGACGACCAGCCGCCGCTCGGCCATCATCGGCATCGTTTCGGCGGCCGCGATCACGTCCCGGGCGGGTGGGTTGAGCAGCACGGAGGCGTTCAGCGCCTCCAGGCCCTCCGGCAGCAGCCGCTTTTCAAGCGCCTCGAGCGCCTTGCCCTTGATATGCTCCTCTTCGCCCTCAAACAGGTACGCGGGCAGTATGTCGCCGCGCTTGACCGCCGCGAAAAAGTCATCGTGCGTCATGGACAGTAGGCCTCCACGCGAATTTCGTTCGGATAGAAATACACCGTCAGCGCACCGGATTCCTGCGTCAGGTATACCGCCGCGCCGGCGTCTTCGAGCCGTTTCATCGTGTCCGGGTTCGGATGCCCGTAGCTGTTTTTGCCGACTGAGATCAGCGCGACTTCCGGCGTCGCGCCCTGGACCACCTTTGCGTCGGCGGCCGCGCGGCTTCCGTGGTGGGCGACCTGCAGCACGTCGCAGTCTACATCCGCAGGCTCGGTGACGCCGTCCGCGTCGCCGCACAGCAGCAGCGTTTTTCCGCCGATTTCCACCTGCAGCACGATCGACCTGTCGTTCGGGTCGCTGCCGCGCGACGCGTCCGCGAAAGGCGCGACGATGGTCGCCGTCAGCCCGCCGAGGTTCAGCGTGTCACCAGCCGAAACCTGAACGACATTCACGCCCTGCGCGCGGGCCGTATCCAGCATCGCCTCGTACCCGTCGTCCTCGCCAAACGCGGTCGCGTTTTCGGGCACATAGACCGTATCGATTGGGATGCCGGAGGCGAGCAGTTCGGTGAAACCGCCGATGTGGTCCTCATGCGGGTGGCTCAGGAACAGGCCCTCGACGCGCCGGGTCGTGTAGGCGACATACTCCGTCAGGTCACTGTTCGGGTTGCCGCAGTCGTACACGTACGTCTTGCCGCCCGTGTGCAGCGCGCCGGACAGCGCCTGCCCGACGTCCAGTTGCACATACCGCGCGGCG
>JAVBOQ010000120.1:0-17246 GCA_031550455.1 Eubacteriales bacterium | reverse complement strand
CTTCGACAAGCTGATGGAACTGATTCTTGGCTTTGCGGACGTGATTTGCGCGCTGCCTGTGGAGGCCGTCCTCATCGGAGACGACTGGGCGGATCAGCGCGGCGTCACGTTCGGCCGCCCCCGCTGGAAAGAGATGATCCGCCCCTACTACGAAACCTTGTATGCCCACATCCACAAAAAGGGCAAGAAGACGATCACCCATTGCTGCGGCAGCCCCCGCGACGTGATCCCCGACCTGATCGGCATCGGCCTGGATGTCCTGGAGACCGTGCAGCCGGAAGCGGCTGGCATGGATCCGTACGCGCTGAAAGCCGAGTTTGGCCGCGACCTGAGCTTCTGGGGCGCGCTGGGGTGCCAGCGCACGGTCTGCTTTGACCGGCCGGAGGAAGTGCGGGCGGAGATTCGCAAGCTGCGGTCGGAGATGAGCCGTGGCGGCGGGTACATCCTCGCACCGTGCAAGCCTTTGAATACCAGCGTCCCCGTCGACAACGCGCTGGCCATAATCGACGAATTTTCAGAATCGAACCTGTAGCGCAGCTTGCCGCATCGGGCGGACGGACGTCCGTTCCACGCACTGGAAAGGAGGGAGCGTCCATGGATCGTCAAAAAAGAAGACGTCTTTGGCTCTGTACGAGCCTGGCCGCGTTTCTCCTGTTCACCGCTTTGATTGTTCATCTGATACCGAAAGGGGTTGCAGAAATGCTGAAAGAGTACACAACCACCGAGTACGCGCCATGGTGGCGGATTTATCACCTGACGAGCGAAGCGGAAGCCGCAGCCCGGTACAAGGGCGGCGACGGCGGGCAGATGAACTGGTCAATGGCCGTTTCGCCGACCGATCCCGATACGCTTCTGTACGGCACGGACACCTCGGGCATCTGGAAAAGCACGGACGGCGGCGCGTCCTGGCGGTTGAGCTGCGAGGGTCTCAAAACCTTCGGCACGGTCGGCCTTGCCTTCGACCCTGACGACGGGAACATCGCCTATGTCGCGGGGTGCCTGCATACGTTCCCATCGACAGTGAATGAACAGGTAGGCGTATACCGATCCAGAGACGGCGGCGCGACCTGGGAAATGGTGCTGCGCGCGGATTTTCACCGGGAGCATTCCAACCGGCTGATCCAGTTCGGCTCCCCGGACGAAAAAGGGGTTCGGCCGGTCTATGTGGCCACCCACGGCTCCGGCGTGTTCGTGAGCCCTGACCGGGGCCTGACCTGGACATGCCTTGGGCTGACCGGCAACACGTTCACCGACCTGCACGCGGACGGCGACCTGATCGTCGCGGCCAGCAACGAAAGCGGCATCCTGGTCAGCGAGGACGGCGGCGCAACCTGGGCCGCTTCGAACCAGGGGCTGCCGCGGGACGGCGCATACACCATCGCGGTCGACCCGGCAAACCCGGACCGCTGGTTCACGCTCGTCCCCGGCAGCCTGCAGGTGTTCTGTTCCGCCGACCGGGGCAAAAGCTGGGCCCCGCGCGCCACGGTCGGCGTCGGCGGCGAGGAGCCTCTCCGGAAGCTGCTGTTCGGCGCGCTAAATCCGAACGGCCCGGCGGTTCTGTACCTGACGCTCAACATGAACAGCCCCCAGTTCCGCTATTCCGACGACCTGGGCGTCACCTGGAAAACCCCCGTCCTCCACAACGAAATCGCGTTGCGGGATCAGCGCGGCTACTGGGCGGAGAGCACGGTCGTCCACCCGGCGGATCCGCTGACCGCGTGGACCGTACTGGACGGCGTTACCTACAAAACGACGGACGGCGGCGTCAACTGGCAGCTTTCCAACAGCGGCCTGTCCGGTTTCCGCAACATGAAAACGCTCTTTGACGCGGAAGGCAATCCCACGTACATGGCCATTCTGGACCACGGCCTGTTCAAGGCCACCGGTACGCCGGAGCCATACCGCACGTTCATGCATCTGCCGGACGTGCTCCGGTACAACGGCGTCTGGTCGGCGCACAGCATCGCCCAGGATCCACAAGACAGCGACCATCTTCTGGCGAAGATCGGCGACTGGGGTTCCAACCTGATTCTGGAAGAAAGCTTCGACGCGGGCAAGACATGGGCGAAAGTCCGGGATACGGGCGGCAACTATGGATCCCTGCTGGAGTACCACCCGTCGGCGCCAAACGTCGTGTATGCCGGAAAACTCCGCAGCGACGACGGCGGCAGAACGTGGACGATGCTTGAAAAGACCGTCTGCGCGGTTTCTCCGCTGGAAGGAGATATCGTCTACGCCATCGAAGGAACCAACATCTTCCAATCCGCCGACCGGGGAAACACGTGGAAATCCCTCGGTGTCACCATCTACGGGCCACAGCGGTTGACCGTGGACCGGTTCGTTCCGGACAGGCTGTGGCTGGGGCTGTTCTCGGGCGGGCTGGCGCGCATCGACGGCGGCGAGGTGAAATTTTTCGACGAAACCAACGGGCTTGTCAAAGGCGCGAACGGGAACCTGAATATTTTCAGCATCGCCCAGGATCCCGGGGACCCGCTGCACCTCTTCGCCGGCGGCGTGGATTCCGTCGCACACGGGCCGGGTTCCGGGTTGTTCGAAACATTCGACGGCGGCGAAAACTGGGAGCCGGTTCCCGGCATGCCCGGCACCCTTGACATCTGGGTTGTGCAGGTCAATCCCGTCCGGCCGCTGGTTTACGCGACCACGTCCAGCGGGACGCTCGTGTACGATTGGAGCCTGCGCGCCAGAAAATAAAAGCGACGTTCGGCAGGAGAGGAGCGTATACCGATGCGAACGAGAAAAACAGGGAAGCTGCCCGCGGCATTTTTTGTCTGCGCAGCCTGCCTTTTCCTCCTGTTTCCGTCGGGAGGGCGCGCTTCCGCCATCGATTACGACGGTCTGCTCGAGCGCCTTGACAGCTACAAAGAAGGCAGGACCTACCTGGAATATTGCGCGGAACACCCGGAGGCGGCCCGCCCAGCGGACGCATATGTCATCGAAGCTGGTGACTATGTCGACGCAGAGCGCATGGTTCCCGAGCGTTACGAAGATTTCGCCGGGAAGGAAGGGCAAAGCGTTTTCACCGGGGAAGAAGGCCTGATCACTTACCGGTTTGATTGCAAGACCGCCGGATTCTACAACATCGAAATCGAATATTATCCCGTTGAAGGGAAAAGCTCGACCATCGAGCGCGCGGTGCTGATCGACGGCGCGCTTCCGTACGCGGAAAGCGCGCTGGTTCAGCTCCCGCGCGTGTGGCAAAACGATGAGGACGCGTACAAGCGGGATAACCAGGGCAACGATCTTCGCCCGAAACAGGTGGAAGCGCCTTGCTGGCGGACGCAATACCTTTATGACTCCGAAGGCTTTCACACGGACCCCTTGCTGTTCTATTTCTCGGAAGGCGTTCATACGCTTTCCTTTTTCTCCCAGCGCGAGCCCATGGTGATCCGGCGCATCACCGTGGCCAACCGGCCCGCCCTCGCGCCGTACGCGGCATATGCTGCGGCGCATGCGGAGAAGGGATACGCGCCCGCGAAGGCGCAGCCTCTGGTCATTGAGGCGGAAAGCGCGCAGCGGAAGTCCAGCCCCATGCTCTATCCCGTGTGCGACCACTCGACGCCCGCCATTTCCCCCTACAGCGCCAAGGCCATCCGGAACAACGCAATCGGCGGGGAAAACTGGCGGATCGCCGGGGACTGGATTGAATGGGATATCGAAGCGCCCGAGGACGGTCTGTATACGCTGGCCTTCTGGGTCAAGCAGAACTTCGTCCGGGGCACGTATTCCGCAAGGCGCTTTTTCATCGACGGCGAGGTGCCGTTCGCCGAGATGAACGAAGTCGTGTTCGCCTTTGCGCGGGATTACCGCTATCAGGTTCTGTCGGATGAAACCGGCCGGCCGTATCAGTTTTATCTGTCGAAAGGGGCGCACACGCTGCGCCTTGAGGTCACCCTCGGCAGCATTGCGGACGTGATCCGCGAGATGGAAGGCTGCATCCTCATGCTGAACGACATCTACCGCAGCGTGCTGATGATCACCGGTACCGAGCCGGATTTCAACCGGGACTATCAGATCGCCCGGAGAATCCCCGGCATCGAAGACACGCTCCTGGCACAGAAAGCGCTGATTGACCGCCACATCGTGCTGCTCGAAGAAATCGCGGGCCAGCGCAGCGACAAGGAAGCTATCCTCATCACCATGTCCGCACAGCTTCAGGAACTTGCGCGGGACATCGAAGACATCCCGCGCAAGCAAAAGGATTTCAAAACGAACATCGGCGCGCTGAGCACCTGGGTCATGCGCGCCAAGGAGCAGCCCCTCCAGATTGACAGAATTTATCTCGCGCCGGACGTCGCGGCTGTGGAGACGCCGCGGAACGCCTTCATCGATACGGTGAAACACGAGGCGTCCATCCTGCTGAACTCCTTCCTGGTCGATTACAACTCCATCGGCAACGTAACGCAGGCGTCAGACCAGCGAAGCATCACGGTCTGGGTCGGCGCGGGCCGCGACCAGGCGGTGACGATCAAATCGCTCATCGATGAGACATTCACCAAGGAAACCGGCATCAACGTCAACCTCATGAACGTGGACATGAGCACGCTGCTCTCCGCAACCCTCGCGGGCCAGGGACCGGACGTGGCGATGCAGGTCGCGGCCGATGTGCCCATGAACTACGCGATGCGAAACGCGGCGCTTGACATCTCCGGCTTTCCGGAATTTGAAAGGGTTAAGGCGCGCTTCAATGAAAACGCGCTGGTTCCCTTTACATTTGAGGACAGGTGCTACGCCTTGCCGGAAACGCAATCCTTCAGCATGCTGTTCTACCGAAAGGACATCCTCGGCGAACTGGGCCTGACGCCGCCCAGGACATGGGGCGAGGTCAAAGCCGCGCTGAGCGTCCTTTCCAACAACTACATGACCTTCGCCATGATGCCGTCCGACCTGACATTCGGCATGTTCCTCTACCAAAATGGCGGCAGTTTCTATACGCCGGACGCCAAGGCCAGCGCAATCGACAGCGACACCGGAGTCAACGCGTTCAAGGAGTATACAGCCTATTACACGGACTACCGGCTGGAGCGGGAGTTCGACTTCGCCAACCGGTTCCGGACCGGCGAAATGCCCCTTGGCATCGCGGACATCTCGCTGTACAACACGCTGCAGGTTTTCGCGCCCGAGATCAAGGGCCTTTGGTCGTTCACGACGGTGCCGGGTACGGAACGGGACGGCGCGGTCGACAACACCGTGCCTTCCTACGGCCTTGGCATCATGATTCTCAAAAACACAAAGGACCCGGACGCCGCGTGGGAGTTCATCAAGTGGTGGACCGATACGGAGGCCCAGATCCAATATGCCAGGGAGCTGGAAGGCCTGATGGGAAGCGCCGCGCGCTATCCGACCGCCAATCTGGAAGCGTTCAGCCTGCTGCCATGGCCGACAGCCGACTATCAGCGCATCATGGCGCAGTACGAAAATATCCGGGGCGTTCCGCAGGTACCGGGCGGGTATTTCACGGGACGGCATATCAACAACGCCTTTTACACGGTTGTGCTGCAAAGAACAATGGAGCCGCGCGAGGCCCTGATGGAATATGTCCGGTACATCAACGACGAGATCACGTACAAGCGCAAGGAGTTCGGGCTTCCGTGACGCCGTCCGCCGGAACGAGTGAAGACAGGGAGGGATCCACATGCAGAGTCAGGCGCAGGCAGACCTTGTCCGGCGGAACAGGATGCGCAGGTTCCCAAACCTGCCGTCCTATGTGATGATCGCGCCGTACTTCACCCTGTTCTTCTGCTTCACAGTGCTGCCGGTCATCGCCAGCATGATCCTGTCCTTCACCGATTTTAATATCCTCGAATGGCCTGGGTTCGTGGGCTGGAGCAACTACTACAGGCTTTTTCTGGAGGATGACGTATTCATCAAGGCTATCAAGAACACAGTCGTGTTCGCGGTCATCACAGGACCGGTCAGCTACGTCGCCTGCTTCGTTGTGGCTTGGGTTATCAACGATTTCAAGCCCTTTCTCCGCGCGCTGATGACGGTCGTGTTCTACGCCCCGAGCATATCCGGCGGCGCGTTCTTCATCTGGAGTTTCATCCTCTCCGGCGACCGGTACGGATACCTCAACGGGATACTGCTGCGGTTGCAAATGCTGTCAGAACCCATCCAATGGCTGAAGACAGAGCAGTGCGTGCTGCCGCTGTTGGTGGTTGTCCAGCTCTGGATCAGCCTCGGCGCCGGGTTCCTGGCGTTCATCGCCGGCTTGCAGACGGTGGATCGGACATTGTACGAAGCCGGAGCGGTGGACGGCGTGAAGAACCGCTGGCAGGAGCTTTGGTATATCACGCTGCCCAGCATGCGGCCGCAGCTCATGTTTGGCGCCATTGTGCAGCTCACCGGCGCGCTTTCGGTGGCAGAAATTTCGCTCAATCTCGCGGGTTTTCCCAGCGTCAACTATGCCGGGCAAACCATCGTCCTGCACCTGATCGACTATGGGCATACAAGGTTTGAAATGGGATACGCGTCCGCGATCGCGACGCTGCTCTTTCTGCTGATGGTCGTGACAAACAAAGTTGTCCAGAGTCTCCTGCGAAAGGTGGGCGAGTGATGAACGTGAAGCCGCGCGCCTTCTCCGGCAGGAAGCGGGTCAGCCGTTCACTCGCCGGCAACATCGCGATGTTTCTCGCGCTCAGCGTCATGGGGGCGTTCATCGCGCTGCCCCTTGTGTATATCGTGCTCAACGCGTTCAAACCTCTGGACGAACTGTTCATTTATCCGCCGCGGTTTTTCGTCAGAAACCCGACGACGGAGAATTTTTCGACCCTGTTTATTCTGATGAGCAATTCGTGGGTGCCGTTCAGCCGGTACGTCCTGAACACCGTCATCATCACCGTGGGCGGAACCCTGGGCCATCTGCTGTTCGCCTCCGCCGCCGCATACCCGCTGGCCAAGCACAACTTTCGCGGGAAGAAGCTCCTGTTCAATGTCGTCGTGCTGTCTCTGATGTTTTCGGGGGTCGTCACCTCCATCCCGAACTATATGATCATTTCGGCGCTCGGCATCAACAACACGTACCTGGCGATCATCCTGCCGACGTTTGCCAGTTCCCTGGGCCTGTACCTGATGAAGCAGTTCATGGAGCAGATCCCGGACAGCATCATCGAGTCGGCGCGCATCGACGGATGCAGCGAATACCGCACATATTGGTCGATCGTCATGCCGAACGTGAAGCCGGCGTGGCTGACGCTGGTAATCCTGGTGTTTCAGAACCTGTGGAGCAACAACGGCGGGCTGTTCCTCAGGAGCGAGCAGCTCAAGCCCCTCAACTACGCGCTGAACCAACTCGTCGCGGGCGGCGTGGCCCGGGCCGGGGCCGCCAGCGCCGTGGGGTTCCTGCTGCTGCTCGTGCCGCTGTTCCTCTTCACGGTCAGCCAGGCCAATGTGATTGAGACGATGACGACTTCCGGCATTAAGGAATGATGCGTATGAAAAAGCCGCTGGTCGCTTTGCTGGTTCTGATGACGGTCGGCGGGATTTTCTCGCCGGCGCTTGCCGCCACGCTTCCGTACGAGAGCTACAACTATGACTATTACAAGACCGGCGTACCCTCTCCCGCCGCGTATGTGCCGGCGGGGAGCCTTGGCGCGGAAGATTTCGGCGCCGCGCCGTTCCTTCGGCCGACGGACATTTATGCTGCCGACGACGGCCGGCTCTACATCTGCGACGCCGGCAACGGCAGGATCGTCGTCCTGAATCGCGACCTGAAGTTCGAGCGGGAGATTGTCTCCTTCGACAACAACGGCGCCGCAGACGGGTTCAAATCCCCGGCGGGCATCTGTGTGACGGCGGACGGAACCCTGTATGTGGCGGACACCGAGAACCGGCGGATCGTCGTGCTGGATCCAAACGACAGCCTGTTGCGGATCATCGCCTACCAGCCTGCCGACAACAAGGGCTTTTACCCGCTGCGTGTCACGGCGGACGCCGCGGGCAGGGTGTTTGTCGTTGCCCGGGGCATCTACGAAGGAATCATGAGCTTCAACGCGGACGGCGCGCTCAGCGGCTACCTCGGCACCATCAAAGTGAACGTCAGCCCGCTGGATCTTTTCTGGAAAACCTTCGCGTCCAAACAGCAAAAGTCACAGATGCAGCTTTTCATTCCCACAGAGTTCACGAACCTGGACATCGACGCGTCGGGGTTCATCTTCGCGACAAACGTGGACCAGAACGTCGCGGTCAACGCCATCAAGCGCCTGAACCCAAGCGGCGCGGACGTCATCAAGAGCAAGACCGACTATCCGATCGTGGGGGATCACAGCTACTATTTCGGCGCGAGAAACCCCATGTTTTCCGGGCGCACCCGGTTTGTCGACGTCGTCGTCCGGGACAGCGGCATCTTCTCCGCGGTCGACACCGCCCGGGGCAGGGTTTTCACCTACGATTCCGAGGGAAACATCCTCTACATCTTCGGCGTGCTCGGCAACCAGGAAGGGACGTTCCGGAAGCCCGCCGCCATTGACGTGCTGGGCGATCAAATTCTGGTGCTGGACGAGGAAACGGGCCGGATCGCGTTTTTTACACCGACCGAATACGGAAGAAACATCAACCGGGCCGTGGCGATGCGCTACGACGGCGACGAGAGCGAAGCCGTGCGCTACTGGGAAAAGGTGCTGGAGGTTGACGCCAACTACGAGGTGGCATACGCGGGCATCGGCAAATCGTTGCTGGCGCAAAAAAGAAACAAAGAAGCGATGGCGTACTTCAAGCTGGCCATGGACAAGCGGTACTATTCCATCGCGTTTCGGCGGTACCGGAACGAAGTCTTGAAAGGCATGTTCGGGTATTTGATCACCGGCGTCGCGGTCGTTGGCGTCGGGACGTTTGCGCTCGTCCGCAGAAAACGCGCAAGGAGGGCGGTCAAATGAATCAGACGGCGCGGAGCGGCTATCCGGCGCGCGCGAAAGCGTACTTTGCTTTTATGTTCTACATCCTGCGCCACCCGTTTGACGGCTTCTACGTCATGAAGCACCAGCGCATGGGCAGGCGGAGCGTCATCGCGCTGAACTCCGCGCTCCTTTGGCTGGCGATGAGCTGCCGGATTTTATATTCCAGCTTCATCGTCAACGACACACCGCCCGAGGCGTTCAACGGCCTGACGGTGGCCTCGGGGATCGCGCTGCTCCTGCTGCTTTGGTGCGTGGCAAACTGGGCTGTGACGACGCTGATGGACGGGGAAGGGCGGATGCTGGACATCGCCATGGCGGCGGCGTACGCCATGACGCCGCTGATTCTCTGCTTTGCTGTTTCCACGGCGTTATCCAATGTTTTGTCCATGGAGGAAATGGCGTTCAGCACGATGATCGCAGGGTTTGGCATCGTTTGGTTCCTGGCCCTCGTCTTCATCGGCAACCTCACGGTGCACAACTACACAGGAGCGAAAACCGTGGGAACCATGTTCCTGACGCTGCTGGCCATTCTGGTCATCATTTTCCTCGGCGCGCTCGTTTTCTCGCTGACACAGCAGCTTTTCGCGTTCTTTCAGTATGTGTACACCGAGCTTTCGTACAGGAGGTAGGTGATCCGCCATGACAAAGGGCAAAAAGCGCGCCATCGGGATTTCGGTCGCCTGCGTTGTGGCGGTCGCGGCCGGGCTGTTCGCCTATCGCATGCTGACGCTGTCCAACCCCCGCACGGACGTCGCGGCGCTTCGGCCCGCGTACCCGGAGAATACCGGCACGGCGTACGCACCGTTCAAAAGCGATTCGCCCCTGCCGGGATACGCAACCGTGGCGGAAAACGGCGCGCTGGCGCTGCTGCTGAATGAAAAGGACGCCGATATCGTCGTGTACGACAAGGCGGCAGAACGGTTCTACCGCACCGTCCCGGAAAACGCCGCGAACGATCCCCGGGCCACCACAACCGCCCAGAAGAACACGCAGTCGTCGCAGATTGCCGTGCACTACTACAACACGGTCAACAACAAGCTCACGTACACGAGCTACGCAGACTGCGTGGCGAAAGGGCAGTTCGATCTGCAATCAATTCCCGGCGGCGTCAAGATCACCTATACCTTTGGAGACGCGGGGCCGCTGACGGGCATCATCCCCTGGTACATCACCGAGGAGCGCCTGCAGGAGAGGGTGCTCCCGCACCTTACCGAAAAAGAAGCGCGGACGGCGCGCCGGCGGTACGCGGCCTCGGCCAGCAAGCCGGGTTTTCTGGAGCTGATCGGTTCCGCGAAGACGTCGGTCATTCAGATTGGCGAATTGCTCGGGTTTCTGGAAAAGGCCGGGTATACGGAAGAAGACTACCTCGAGGACAACGCGGCAGCCGGTATCGAGACCAGACTGCCCGGCTCGATCATTGAGCTGCCTGTAGATTATTACCTAAACGACGAGGGGTTCGTGGCCTCGGTCGACATGGAAAGGGCTGTGGAAGGCCCGGAGGTGTTCATCTACCAGGTGGACCTGCTCCGCAATTTCGGGGCCGCCGGACCGGAAGACGAAGGGTATATCTTCGTGCCCAACGGCAGCGGCGCGCTGATTGCGCTGAATAACGGAAAATCCAGCTCCGACTACATCCAGTATGTCTACGGCATCGACTATGTTCAGGCGGCCAGAACGCGGCCCTCGCCCATCAGCTATCCCGTTTTGCCCGTCTACGGCATTCGGGCGGGAGACGCCGCTTGGTTTGCGGAGATCACAAAGGGCGAAGCGCTGGCCGCGGTCTGCGCCAATGTCAGCGGCGGCAGGACGAGCTACAACAACGCCTACGCCTTTTTCACCGTCCGCTACAGCGACTCGCTGGCCACATTTGGCGAGTCCGGCCTCGGCGCGGAAATGCTGATCCTGCAGGACGAAGCGTTCGACAGCCGGCTGGAGATCACGTACTCCTTTTTGCAGGGCGAGGACGCGACGTACAGCGGCATGGCATCCGCTTTCCGCGAAAGGTTGGTTCGCCGTGGTGTGCTGACCCCGCTCGCGAACCCGGGAGACATGCCTTTTTACCTGGATATTCTTGGGTCGGTCGTCAAGACGAAGCACATCCTGACCATTCCGACCGACGCGGTCTTTCCGATGACCACGTTCCGGGAAGGCGCGGACATGGTCTCCGCGCTTGGCGGCATGGGCGTCTCGAACATCCGTGTGCGGTTGCAGGGATGGTTCAACAACGGTTATTTTCACAAGATACCCAAAACGATCCATCTCGACGGCGCGTTGGGCGACGGGCAGGATTTGGACGCGCTTGACAAAGCGGCCCAGAGCACCGGCGGAGCGCTCTACCCGGACGTCCGGTTCATGCAGGTGCGGATCGGCAACAATCCAGGCTATAACCCGTCCGGTGAAAGCGCGCGGTGGCTCGTCGGCTATTCGCTGGTGGACGGCGTTACCGAACGGGCTACCATGCGCATGAATGGGCGGTATCTCCAGCAATACTGGCATCTGCTCTCCCCGGGAAGGCTGCCGGAGCATGTGAACGCGTTCATGCGGCAGTATGAGCGCCTTGGCCTGAACGCCATTTCGCTGCGCGACCTCGGGGATACGCTGTACTCCGACATGCGAAGGAGCGCCGTATACGGCCGGGATTATGCCGAAAGCATCGCGGAAGTGCAGCTTTCCAAGATTGCCGCCGCGTATGAGCGCGTCATGGTCGAGGTCGGCAACCTGTACGCGCTGCGCCATGCCACCGACGTCGTGGACGCACATATGACCGCCAACAAATACCTGATCATCGACGAGGAGGTTCCCTTCTTCCAGATGGTGCTCCACGGGTATGTCGACTACGCCGGGAAGGCGGTCAACCTGGAAGACGCGGCGGATCTCCGGCAGGTGCTGCTCCGGGCCGTCGAGTACGCGGCCAGCCCGCATTTCCTGCTCACGGCGAAGAGCGCTTCATACCTTAAGTCCACGGCGCTGAACTTTCTGTATTCAACGGAATTTGAGGTATGGAAGGACGTTTGCGCGGACATGTACGCGGAAATCAACGCCGTGCACAAACGGCTGCGAGGCGTCGCCATGACGGAACACATCATCCACAGCCGGGATGTCCGGGAAATGCGCTACCAGGACGGAACGTCCGTTTATGTTAACTATGGCCCGGACCCGCAAACGGTGGACGGCGTGGCGGTTCCTCCGGCAGGCTACGCGGTCGCTGTGCGCGGCCCTTTGGAGGGTGGCAAATGACGAACAAGACGGCAAACGGGCGCGGCGCGAAAAAGAAGAAACGGCTGCTGACCCTGTCCCGGAAGAATCAGGTGATCGGGCTGGTGTTCATCAGCCCGTGGCTGCTGGGTTTTCTGCTGTTTTTCGCCCGGTATATGATTCAGACGGCGGCCTTCAGCCTCTCCGTGCTCAAGCTGCCGCCGGAAGGCGGGTTCTACCTCGTCCCGGCCGGGTTTTCCAACTTTGTCACGCTCTTTACCAAGCATCCGCTGTTCAACCGCACCCTGGCCGAGTCTGTCCAGGCGCAGTTGGTCGACCTGCTGCTGATCATCTTCTTCAGCCTGTTCATGGCGATGCTGCTCAACCAGAGATTCAAAGGGCGGGCGATTGTCCGGGCAATCTTC
Organism: Eubacteriales bacterium; assembly: GCA_031550455.1. GTDB lineage: Bacteria > Bacillota > Clostridia > Christensenellales > Aristaeellaceae > Avichristensenella. The sequence goes on along the minus strand of JAVBOQ010000120.1, from coordinate 4,714 downwards.
TTCCTGCCCGTCATCATGGCGTCGCCCGCCATCGCGTCCGGCATCGCGGGCGCGCTGGAGATGGCGCTCGGCGGCATCTCGGCGGTGCCAAAGGACTTTGAAATCACGCAGACGGTCATGAACGCGGAGTACATCATGGACCTGCTCTATGAGGTCGGCCTGCCGGAAAGCGTCAGCGTGTACATCCTTGGAGCCATCAGCCGGATATACGCAATCATCAAGGCGTCCGGAGTCCAAATCATCATTTTCCTGGCCGCGCTGCAGTCGGTGTCCGGCGCGCTGTACGAGGTAGCCAAAATTGAAGGCGCGACATCCTTCGAAACGTTCTTTAAGATTACATTGCCGATGATCAGTCCCTTGATCCTGACCAATGTGTTCTACACGATCATTGATTCCTATACTTCCAGCCCGCTGATTGAAATGATCAAGACGACAGCCTTTCGGGAAAACAACTACGGCCTGTCGGCGGCCATGTCCCTTGCAAGCGCCCTGGCCGTGGGGGTCGTGCTGCTTGGCGTCGGCGCCCTGATCAACCGATTCGTCTATTATCAGAACTGACCGCCAGATTTTTCGGAAACGGGGGCAAACGCATGCTGGACGCGAAAAGGCGCATGGACCTGGCGCTTCGGGACGGCAGGGTGAAAAACAAGATCGCCAGATACAGACGCGGCGCGGGCGCCGTGATCCTGAAGGTGTGCCAATACATCCTGCTGGCCGGGATTTCCTATGTGATCATCGCCCCGCTGCTGACGATGATTTCGGGCAGTTTCAAGTCGTACAGGGACCTGTACAATCCTCTGGTGTTCCTCTTCCCGATCGAAGGCACGCTGGAGAACTACCGGCAGGTCATCCGTTACATGGATTACTTCTACGCCCTCGCGTATACGTTTGTGTACTGCATGGCGCTGACGCTGATTCAATGTGTCGTGTGCTCCTTTGTGGGATACGGCTTTGCCAGGTACAAGTTTCCGCTTCGGAACGTGCTGTTTGCCTGCGTTATCGCCACCATTCTGATCCCCGCGCAGTCCCTGATGATCCCGATGTACCTGGAGTTTAAGGAGTTTGACTTCTTTGGGCTGATCACGCTCTTCACCGGCCGCTCCGTCAACCTGCTCAAGAACCCGCTGGGCATGCTGATGCTGACGATCACCGGAAACGGCCTTCGCTCCGGCCTGTACATCTTCATTTTCCGGCAGTTCTTTGCCGGGCTGCCCAAGGAAATCGAAGAAGCCGCGCTGATTGACGGCATGTCCGCGTTCCGCACCTTTTTCCGGGTGATGCTGCCAAACGCCATGGCGAGCATCATCACGGTGCTGATGTTCTCGTTTGTCTGGCAGTACAACGATACGTATTATTCCGGCATCTTCATGGACGGCTCCCCGCTGCTGTCGGTCAAAATCACCTCACTACCCCAGGTCGTGTACCAGTTCTTTGAAAACGGGCGGGACACCAAATACATCACGATCGCCACGAACACAGGCATTCTGCTCGTCGTCGCGCCGCTGATCCTGCTGTACATCTTCCTGCAAAAGTATTTTATGGAGAGCATCGAGCGCAGCGGGATTGTGGGCTGATCCCCAAATTGACGAACCCGATGATTGTCCGGGCGTATGCCCTGATAATAAATAAAGGAGGAGAAACCATGAGTACACCACGCTACAGAGTCTCTATCCTGATGCTGGTCATCGCGATGATGATCGCATGGACCCCCGGTGCTTTTGCCGCTGAGGAAGACCCCCGCGATACCATCTACCCCGCCGTCGATTTGGGCGGCCGTGAGATCACAGTGGCGATGTGGTGGGATTACTGGCCCAACAGCGACTCGGCCGAGCCGACCCCGGCGGACGCGGACTTCACCGAAGGCCGCCTGGAGATGTACAAGAGCATGCGCCGGATCGAAGAAAAGTACAACGTGAAGATCCGGCCGAAAAACGTTCCCTACGCGGAAATCGGCGCGGCCCTGACCACCGCGTATCTGGCCGGCGAGCCCCTGGCCGACATCGTCTATCTGCACGGCAATGAGATGATCATCGCGTCGGTCAACAAACGGGTGCTGCCGGTCAGCGCGTACGCCGTCAGCGACAAGCTGGACATCAACAGCGCCGAAGCCATCTATACGAGACGGGCCCCGGTCGGCGGCGACGTCTTTTCCTTCAACGGCTCGGGCCTGGTGAACTCCGCGGTCACGATGGGCTACAACAAAACCATCACCGACGCCCTGGGCCTTGGCGATCCGCTGGAACTGTACCTGGCGGGCGAGTGGACCTGGGACAAGTTCCTGGAAATCGCCAAAGCAGCCACGAAGGATTTGAACGGCGACGGCGTGTTCGACCAGTTTGGCTATGTCGGCTTCGCGCCCGAGATGTTCACGAGCTTCCTGTATTCCAACGGCGCGTATGTCTGGGATTTTGACGACGCTTCCACGGGCCTTGACAAGCCGGAGGCGGCGCGCGCGCTCGACTGGATCGCCCAGCTCAACTATGAACACAAGATCATGAAGAACGCGGCCGAACCGTGGAACGACATGGCCCGGGTTTCGTGGCAGGAGGGTGACGTGGCGTTCTGGGAGTTCCAGACCTATACGGCCCCCGAAGCGCCGCTGCCCTTTGATTGGCACGTCATTTCGCATCCGAAGGGGCCGGATAACACAGGCGAGTACCTTGGCGACATCAGCACCCTGGCGGACGGATACTGCATCCCCATGTACGTCAAGGATCCTGAAATCGTCTACCAGATCTGGGAGGACCTGAACGACGCGGTTCATGGAAGATCCTTGGAGGAGAAATTGGAGGTCGCCTGGGATCAGATGTACATGCGCTACCCCACCGTGGAAGACGCGGAGCGGCAGGTGGACATCAGTACCAACCACTCCCGTCCCAACAACAATGGCGCGATCGGCCTGACCTGGCTCGACGTCATCGACAAGCTCTTTGGCGGCGAGAACTCGGCGGCAGCCGTCATTGAATCGCTGATGCCGCAGTGGCAGACCCAGATCGACGCGTTCTACAACCCGCCGTCCAACTGAGGCGCGGGCGAATGGGGCCGCCGCGGCAGCGACACCTCCCGAACCCGAAAAAACAGGTTGTCGCGCTGGCTTTTTTTCAGCGCGACAACCTGTTTTGAATGTTGGCAAGAAGTAACAACGGAAAAACTGGGAAAGAGAGGACAATGCGCGGAAGAAGCAGTGCCAGCTTCTTCAACGCATCCCTATCCTTGTCGACGTCCAAGTCACCGTGGATGAAGCGTACTATGCTTTCGTTGACATAGGCGTTGATCCGCAGCGTGCAATGACTACTGCATGTCCGCGTCGGTGCGCAGAATGAATGCGTACTCACATTCGTTCTCGCCCCAGGCGCATGTCAGCTTGAACCCGCGAATGGAACGGCCCGGCTCGTAATCCTCGCTGTTGGAACTGAGCAGCGACAGGAAGTTCCCGCGCAGTGCAAAGCTGCCAGCGCCGTTTTCGAAAGCAAACGCGACTTCGTTCTGCGGCGCGTCCACCCAGTATTTCTCCGTCCCGTCTTCATTGAGCACGTAGTCTCGCAGCACCATACTGTCCGGCGCGGGGCCGTCTATGGTAAACACGATCTCCGTGCCGGGCTTTACATAGGGCAGCTCCGGCCATTCTTTGGCCAGATTCACCAGCGTGTCGCCGCGTTTGATCATCGCGCCTTCCCACTTGTTGAGACCCACCGTGGATGGCAGGACAGTTTCGTCTGCCCGAACCGTGAACGCGGGCGGCTGCGTGGCGAACGCCGTTGCCGTCGCGGGCGCTAAAATGGAACCGACGGCTAGCAAAGCAAAAGTGGCAACAAAAGCAACAATCCGTTTCATTTATTTACCTCCGATGTATTCTGATAAAAAGACGAATGACCGGGCGACAAGGTTCCGCACAAATAAAAAACTGAAGGCGTTTCGTTGCGGCAGTTACGGTAATGATGTTCCAACTGTGCCGCAGAAATATTTTGATTGCTATTGACACGGTGGTCTAATTGAGATATAATCTCAATAGAGCGAGAGTATTGATAAGGACTGATTGTCATGAACATGCGCAACACCGTCCAGCGATCCTTGGTGCTGGAAACGGTAAGAGAACTGAAGTGTCATGCCACCGCTGACGAAGTCTACCAATCGATCGTGAAGAGACACCCCGATATCAGCAGGGCGACGGTGTATCGAAATCTGAACCTGCTGTCCGACCTGGGTGACATCCGCCGGCGGGAAATGCCGGGCGGCGCTGACCGCTATGACCATCAATGCCACGATCATTACCACGCACGGTGCGTTCAGTGCGGTCGGATTTTGGATGTTGACATGGAGTTTATCGCGGATTTGGATCAACGCATCAAGGATGCACGAGGGTTTGCATTCACAGGCCACGATATCGTTTTCAGGGGCATCTGCCCTGAATGCCATCAATGACACAAACGGATCATAGATTGGAGGTGATGGAGGCTTCACAAAATACCGTTACTTTTCGTCCATCTTTACCCGACTCGCTGTGCTTTCACTGATGGTTACCTCAACTGACCGACGCGAGTGCGTGCGCATACGGGAGCACGAACAAACCCCGTAATACCAATGGAAAATCTTAACGCATCCAAAGCGGCGAGAGATTTTTTCATCCGGCTAGGAGCCGGAACGAGGCGTAGCAGCGCTACGCCGAGTGGAGAGCGACAACGCCGTATGGAAAAAGATCCGCCGCGACGATGCG
>JAVBOQ010000014.1:0-3888 GCA_031550455.1 Eubacteriales bacterium | reverse complement strand
CCCGGGTACACCGGAAACTTTTGTTCAGCGCGACCAGCGCGCTGGCCGGCCGCTTCAGCAGCGCTCGAATCATATCGTAATGCGCAGGGTCGGCCGTCCCGCCGATCGTCTGGCGCACATCGCCGACGACGGTGAACCGCGCTTTCGGGAAAAGCCTTGCCAGCAGCGCGATGTGCGGCGCGTCCATGTCCTGCGCCTCGTCCAGCACCACCTGCCGGATGCCCGCGTACGCGCGGCTGCCGTATACCTGCGCCTGAAGATAGGCCACCGCCACCGCGTCGCCGTAGGGCAAAACGTCTCCGGCCAGGGATTCCATGGTGGTCCGGCGGATCGCCTCCGCCTCGTCCGGCGGCAAAAGGCCCCGCGACAGGCGCGCGAAGGCCGCCGCGTCCCGGAATAGCGCGCGGTACAGCGCTGCGCAGTCGACCCGCGAAAAACCGCGCGTTTGCCTGAGGACGGCAGCGTGTTCCCGGATCGACAGCATTCTGGCGTACGCCGGCGCGTCGCCCGGAAGCTCCGTGTGAAGCGCCGCGAACGCCAGCAGCCGCTCCATGCGTTTTGGCCGCAGCGCGCGCACCCGCTCAAAAATCGGCTTTTCAAGCCACGCAAGCTGCACGCCGAGCGGCGCGTGCTTTTTGCTGCCCAGTATCTCCGCGCGCGTCAGGTCGCGGCTCGCGACCTGACGGCCCGCGTAATCGATGTCGCAAAAGGGAATCCAGCGGCGCGGGAGCTCGCGCGCCAGCCTGTCAAGCAGCGTCACAAACGCGCGCGAGCCTTTGAACGCGCGCGCCCGGCGCATCGCGTCCTTCGCCGCGCCGTCGTCCGCCGCGAGCCACGCCTCGGCCCACGCGCCGCGCGGCTGCACCGTTTCATCCGGCAGCAGCCCTTCGACCAGCGATTCGACGAGCGTCGTCTGCACATGCCGCTCGCCAAGCTCCGGCAGCACGCGCGCGATGTAGCGCTGGAACACCGCGTTCGGCGACAGGATCAGGATGTCCTGCGGCGCCGTCCGCTTCTCGTTCAGTCCCTGATACATCAGGTACGCGATCCTGTGCAGCGCGACGGAGGTTTTCCCGCTGCCGGCCACGCCTTGCACCATCAGCAGGTCGTTCGTCAGGTCGCGGATCACCGCGTCCTGATCCCGCTGGATCGTCTCGACGATGCTCTTCATTTCGGTCGCCGCGGGCCGCGACAATAGGTCGCGCAGGAACGCGTCGACGACTTGCACATCCATGTCAAAGAAAAAGCGCAGCGCGCCGTCCTGAATCTCATACTGGCGCTTGAGCGTCACCTCACCCTGAATCGTCCCAGCGGGCGCGTCATAGCTTGCCGGGCCGGTTCCGTAGCGGTAGAACAGGCCCGCGACCGGCGCGCGCCAGTCGTAGACGTGCATCGCGAACGTGTCCTTTTCCATCAATGTGCCGCGCCCGATGTAGACCTGCCGCGGTTCCCTCTCTCCCTCGCGCAGAAAATCAACGCGAGCGAAATACGGCATTTTCATCATTCGGGCAAGCGTCCGCATCGCAGCGTCGTCGTCGTCCTGCCGCCTGCCCTCGGCGGTGATCATCGCCTCGTCCTGATGCAGGTCCAACAGCGTGGAAAATCCCTGCGCGCCACCTATCCCGAGGATGCCGTACGTGCCGCGCTCCAGCATCTCGTTCTGCGCTTCTTTGATTGCCTCGGCCCGCGCCCGGTGCCGCGCCGCGATCTCGTCCCATTGCCGCCGCGCAACCGTGATCGTACCGTCCAGATGCCGCTGCTCGCGTGCGAACTCCTCATGCGATTGCTCCACCTGCCCACCTCCTGCGCGCTTTCGACAGTATCATGTCCGTAGCCTATCACATTTGCGCGGGAATAAACAGTCTGGCATTTTTGCGGAAGATGTGCTATACTGGTTGCGGGCGAAAGGCCTTTTTTTGGTTGGCACTTTCAGAATAGGTAGGGTTGTCCATCCTTGGGACACGGTGCGCAAAGAGATATCTGCGGGTTTCCAAGAACGCCTCCGGTGCCTTTGTTTTTTCCGAACAACGGTAAAAAAACTCTGGCCTTCCGCGCCTATTGTGTTATAATAACGGCAAAGCAGGAGGGTGAGCTTATGACCGAACAAAAAACCGCCATCATCACGGACAGCGCGTGCGACATACCGGACGAGTTGCTCGCGCGCCATCACATATCGTTTGTATCGCTCCGCCTCGTGTACCACGGCGGCGAACTGCGCGACCGCACGGAGATCAGCCCGGAGCAGGTCTACGACATGCTGGCCACCGAAGTGCCCAAGACGTCGCTGCCGCTGCCCGAGGACATCATCGCCTGCTATGACCGGCTGGCCGACGAAGGATACACAGACGCTGTGCATATCTGCATTTCGTCCGGCCTCTCCGGCACGTACAACATGGTGCGCGTGATGGCCGAGGATTATAAGCGGATGCGCGTGCGCGCCGTCGACTCCAAAACGCTGTCGATGCAGGAGGGCATGATCGCGCTGGAATGCGCAAAGATGCTCGAAACGACACAGGACGCGGACGCGATCGCGCGGCACGCCGTCGCGGTGCGCGACCGCAGCATCGGCGTGTTCATCATCCGGACGCTCGAATACCTGCGCAAGGGCGGGCGCATCGGCCTCGTCGAAGGCGTGCTCGGCACGATGCTACAGCTCAAACCCGTGATTTTCGTCAACCCGGACGGAATTTATGAGACGCTGACGAAGGCGCGCGGGCACATCAACGCGCTCGAGGCGCTGATCAAGGAAGTCACCTCGCGGTTCAGCATGTCGCGCATCCGGCTGGCGGTCGTGCACGGCGCGGCGCAGCTTGACGGCGAGAAGCTGCTGGAGCGGCTCAAGGGGCTGCTCAACATTGAGGAATCGTTTCTGGTGCCGGTCAGCCCGGTTCTGGGCGTGCATACGGGGCCGGGGCTGCTCGGCGTGATCGCGTGCAAGGTATGAAAACCAGGGCGATTTCATTTACAATGAAATCGCCAATCGGGAACGGGGGACGGCGCCTGAAATCTTGCGAGATTTCCGGGCGGCGCCGGGAACGGGCACAGATTCCGCCGCCATCCAGCGGGATGGCTATGGAATCTGCGCATATTCGGCGCGCATGTCGCCGAATATGATGGCATTCGAGGCGTTCACACGCCTCGAGCTCCGGATTTGCTCACTGCTCATTCCTAATGAAATCGCCCTGGTATGAGAACAGGCGTAGCTTGACAAAACCATCCACCGGCAAAGCCTGTGGTTTTTCATAGGCGGGCATAGCCCTTGAATACCAGCCACGCCTCCCGTGGCGTTGGTACGGCCTGACATTTGCATAGGCTTGTTACTGGCTACCCGTTAACGGGTTATCATAGTCATCTGTTCCCCGGCTTGATCTTCCTTCAGTTGATTCTTGATATACTCCTCGATCTTCTTCGCATTTTTGCCCGCCGTGTCCACATAATACCCTCTACACCAGAACTCTCGGTTCCGATACTTATATTGCAGTTCTGGAAATCGTTCGTAGATCATCAGACTGCTTTTCCCTTTCAAGTATCCCATAAAACTCGACACCGATACTTTCGGTCGTATCTCTAGCAGCATGTGGACATGATCCAGGCAGATCTCTGCCTCCACTATCGTTATCCCCTTCCATTCACATAACTGCCTCAGTATTTACCCTACTTCGATCTTTTTCTCACCAAAGAACACTTTCCGTCGATACTTCGGTGCAAACACTATATGGTATACAGGCCACTACCCGGAGCGCATTCTGGCGGACATGATCTTCCCCACGCGGGAGAACTTGGGCTACTGCAAAAAGCATCTGTTCTCATTTGTGTCTGGACCATTCGATGACTTGTGCAGGAGACCCTAGATAATCGACCAAGACCTGGTTAGGGGAACGCAGATTC
>JAVBOQ010000204.1:0-3239 GCA_031550455.1 Eubacteriales bacterium | reverse complement strand
AACCCGCCGGTGTAGAAGTAGTTGACCGACACATCGGTCAGGCCCAGTTCCTTGGCGGCGTAATCCACGCCCTGCACAAAGCCGTAGCCGAAGCGGACGACCGCCGGAACCGCCATGCCGCCCATGTATCCGAACTTCGTGAAGCCTTCCTTGACGACCGCGTAGCCGGCCAGGAAGCCGGACTGCTCCTCGGCGTACACGATGCCGACGGTGTTTTCCGCCGTGTGGTATGCGGGCGCGCCCGCGGACCAGTCGCCGTCATTGGGATTTCCGTCGATCAGGACGAACTTGACTTCCGGGTACATGTCCTGCGCGATAAAGACGGGCGTTTCAAACAGGTAACCGGGGGTCACGATCAGCTTCGCGCCGTTGTCAACGGCGAGCTGGATCGCGTCCAGGTAGGCGTCGTTCGCCTGTTCCTTGGGCTGATAGTACTTATGCGAGATGCCTTTTTCTTCGGCATACGCGACGAGGCCTTCCCAGGAGCCCTGGTTGAACGACTTGTCGTCGATCGTTCCGATATCGGTGACGAGGGCCAGTTCGAATGTTTCCGCCATCGCGAAGGAAACCATGCCGAGCACCATCGCCAACGCCAGCGCCAGGGAAATGAGTTTCTTCATTTCGGATCCTCCTCCATATTGTCCGCATACCGCGGGACATGTTTGTACGAAATCAGTATAGCAGATTTTCACCCCGCGCGAAAGGGGAATTTCGGCTTGTTCACGATTTGTAACAATTTTGCGGCGCTGTCCATAGAGTATAGCGGCCCCCCGTTTTGAAAGGAGACAACACCATGTTTACTTGTTCTTCCTGTGGCGCAGGCCAATGCAATAATCGTTTCAGCCCCTGCTTCATGTTCTCTCGTCCCGGCATCTCGGTCAGCCGCGCGTGCTCGCACGGGTTTGATGACAACAATTGCCAGGATATCGTTTGCTGCCCGCCGCCGTTTGCGTATCTGACGCAGACGGACGCGTTCACCATCGCCGCGGGCGTTCCGGTTCCGTTCACCGGCAACGCGCTGCTCAGCGGCGGCATGTCGTTCTGCAACGGGCTGCTCGAACTGCCCGCCCCGGGCGTGTACCGGGTTTCCTATACGCTGCACATACCCGCAGGCTCCGTTGTCGACACTACGGTCGTCATCCGCGTCGGCGGCGTCGACATCGCGGGCACGCAACAGACGATCACCAGCGCGCTCGGCGGGCAAAGGTTCGAAGTCACCGGCCAGGCGATCTTCGAAATCAGCGCGCCCGCGGCGCTTGGACTGTTTTCAACGAACGCCTTCGCGCTGACGCCCTCCTTCCCGGGCGACGCGCTCGCGACGCTGACCGTGGAAAACGTGTTCTAACGCCAAAAAAAGGGGCTGTCGCGGTGAGAAGGAACGCTGGGACGGAGTCCCAGCGTTCTTTCCTACAGCGACAGCCCCGCTGTCGATCCTGCACCCTACGCCCCGCCGGACGCCGCCGCCTCGTCGCTGCAATATCCTTTTTTGTCGCTCTCGCCGGCCTGCCGCCTGTAATTCTCTGCGTTCTTGCCGGCATACCGCGCGAACAGATCGTCCGCGTCCATGCCCGCGCTCAGGCACATGCTCACAAAGAAATGCAGGATGTCGGTCAGCTCCTCGCGCACGGCGTTCGCGTCGACCGGCTTTGGATTTTTCCACCATTTGAAGTTCACTTCGTCCAGCAGCTCGGCAAGCTCCGACAGCATCGCCAGAACCTGCTTCTGGATCCATTCCTCGTCGGTGAACCCGGTGAGGTTCCGCCGCGCGCGGATGTCGTCGTTGAGCGCCTTTTGCATCGCGAAAATCGTCTCGAGCTTGTCCATTACCGCCTCCAGAGCAGCAGCTCTTCCGGCACCGCGTCGACGTCGCGCCCGACGATCACCGCGGCGTTCGGGCCGTCGAGCAGCGCCTTCGCCACGCGGAGCACATCGTCCGGCGTGACCGCGTTGACCTTGGCGATGATCTCATCTTCGCTCTGCACGCGGCGCAGCAGCAGCTCGTTTCGGCCGATGTTGCTCATCCTGCTCGACGCGCTTTCGAGGCCGAGAATATACCCGCCCTTGAGCTGCTCGCGCGCCTTTTTGAACTCTTCCTCGCCAACGCCGTCTTTGAGCACCAGCTCCACTTCCTCGCGAAGCATGGTCAGCACCGTCTCCACATGCTGCCGCGACGTACCTGCGTACAGCGTGTAAAGCCCGCAGCCCGGATACGCGGACGGGTAACTGTACACAGAGTACGCCATGCCGCTTTCTTCACGGATGCGCTGGAACAGCCGCGACGACATGCCGCCGCCGAACAGGTTGTTCAAGATCGACAGTGGATAGAGATCCATCTGTCCCGTCGCGACGCCCGGAAAGCCGATGCACAGGTGAATCTGCTCGATGTCTTTCTGCTTGCGGCGCAGCGACGGCGTGAAGCGCGCGCCGGCCTCCGGCAGCGACGGCTTTTCGCCGGGCAGCCAGCCGCCCAGATGCGCCTCAGCAAGCGCGCGGAGCTTTTCGCCGTCGTACCGCCCGGCGACGGCCAGCACCGTGCTGTCCGGCCGGTAGTGCGTGTTGCGGTACGCGAGAAGATCCGCGCGCTTGTACGCGGAGATGCCCTCGGTCACGCCGAGGATCGGCTGCGCGAGCGGATTGCCGTCAAGCGCGGCCTCGCAGAGCATGTCGTGCGCGATGTCCTCGGGCGTGTCCTCGACCATCGCGATCTCCTCCAGGATGACGCCGCGCTCCTTTTCAAGCTCCGTCCCGTCCAGCGTCGACCGTAGCAGAAGGTCGGACAGCACGTCCACCGCCACCGACAGATGTTCATCGATCACCTTCGCGTAGTAGCACGTGCATTCCTTGGACGTAAACGCGTTGATCTGCCCGCCGATGCCGTCCATTTCCTCGGCGATCTGCCGCGCGGAACGCTTCTCGGTGCCCTTGAACAGCATGTGCTCCAAAAAGTGCGACAGCCCGTTTTCGCTTGGCTTCTCGGTCATCGATCCCGCGCCGACCCAGAGGCCGACCGAGACCGACCGGAAATGCGGGATGGATTCCGCGATGACACGCAGGCCGTTCGGGAGGGTGAAAGTTTCGTACATAATGCTCCTTTTCGTGTGGGGGACGCCAAGGAGGCTCATCCTCGTTGGATCCTCCGCTTAAAGGCCATTGGCCCTTAAGAATCCCTTCCTGTGGGTCAGGGTAACAAAACCATTCTATCCGAGAAAATAAGGAGGGGATTCCAAAGGGACAATGTC
>JAVBOQ010000079.1:0-15397 GCA_031550455.1 Eubacteriales bacterium | reverse complement strand
CCTGACCTCGTCTCGGATTGCGCGGGCGGGGCCGTCCTTGACCAGCATGACGGTCGGGCCGGTTTGGAGCGCAATCTCCTTGCCGGCCTGTCTGCGCAGCAAGCCATGGTCAATCGGGAACCCGGTATCGAATCCACGGATCGGAAGCTCGCGCGCCAGATGCTGATAGTGATGCATATTCGCGCCGCACAGGTGGACAAAAGCCTTTTCGTCCGTACAGAATGCCTCGAAGATTTGCCTGTGATACGGCAGCACGGATTGGACGTACTGTTCGTGCGAGATCATCGTGATCGCGTCGTCCGCGAAGCTGAAGGCGGGATGCGGGTTTCCGCCCCAGCGTTCCAGATGCCGCGTCCGAAGCGCCTTCATCCGATGGATGAGATTGGAAGTGATCCAACCCATCAGGTCATGGTAGTAGTTCTCATCTTCGAGCATGTCGATCAGAATGTTTTCAGCGCCGCGCAGCTTGTAGGCCAGGTCAAGCACGCCGTCCGTGTTTTCCCCGGGAAACGCTTGCGGCGGTATGATCGGACGGCCATAAAACTCCGCGCCTTCGCAAAGCGATTCGAGCGCGTCAATGAAGGCGATGCCGTCGGCGATCAGGCCGTTTTCAACGGGCAATAGCTTTGGCATGTCGTACAGCTTTTCTTTTTCTTCCGCGAACATGGGCAGCGTGTCCGGCAGTTGGTTCGGGATGTATGCGACGGGCGCGCCTGCCCATGCCGCGTCGTATGAGTTCTGAAAATCGATGGTCAGCCGCCACGCGTCTGGCAATCCCATCTGCTGGTCGAAAAGCAGGTGATGCCTTCGCCAATGCTGATGCCGGAGCTGCGCCCGCATATGGATGACCGGATCGCGGAAAAACTGCTCGAACGTCCAATGATCGGTGTTCAGATCCGGGTTAAAGAAGAAGCTGGTGATCGACCCGTCCAGCCGGAGCGGGACACGGATGGGTTTGCCACGGTCATACGCGTCCCAAACACGCCTGACCTCGTCGTTGTGCCGGTCAAAATCCACGGTCTGCGTCAAGAACGATGACATGCGAAGCCCTCCCCATTCTCCCCGGGCGCTCTGTCATGAGCGCTGCACGGATCCCAGCCCAAAATACCGCCGGTACGCGTTTACCATCGCGATGTAGTTCTTCACCGGTATGCTTGCCGTGATGGCGTTGCTGGCGGTAAAGACATGCCCTCCAAGCCCCATGCCGTCCTCGATGCAGGCGACGGTTTGCCGGGCGATTTCGTCTTCGGAGGCAAAACTGAGCACATTGCCGCTGTCCATGTTGCCGAAAAAGGTGATCCTGTCGCCATACGCCTGTTTTAACGCGCGCAGCGTCATACCGGCCTGCAGGTCGACCTCTCCGTACGCGTCCGCGCCGGAGGTGATCAGAAAATCTTCGAGACAACCCCAAAGATTCCCGTCGCTCGCGTTGCACGCCCACTTTCCATGTTCATGAATGGTGTCCGACAGAACCCGCAATTCCGGCGCGATGAAGGCCCGATAGCTGGCGGGTGAGATGAGCGGCTGGTTTCCGGCAAAATCGCCTCCGATGCCGATGATGTCGATCTCGAGGCGGATATAGTTTCGTATCAGCCGCAGCGAAAACTGCGTCATCAATGCGAAGTGCTCGTGCGCGGTCTCCGGTTCCAGGAGCATCGTTTGCATCAGGTCAACGTCCGTCCAGACGCCGTGGTGAAACGCAGGCGCGTAAACGGGCAGGTCGATGCCTCTGCGCCGCATCTCTTCGCACAAATACGCGTAAACGATCAGACTTGTTTCGTCGAACGGGGCGTCAAGCGCCGCCCGGCTGCGAAGGTTGCGCGCGCGGATCCGTTCCACGGGATCGTCGTCAACCCAATCGGCCTTTGCGGCTTCCGCATGGGCGCTTTCGGGAAGGCCCAACGAATCCGCCGAAGGGTTCGGGACGCAATACAACAGATCATGTCCCAGCATCCCGGCCATGTCCAGGCGATCCCTGGCATACTGCCGCAACGCCTGTTCATAGCCGACCGCGCGCGCATAGGCCCTCCAGGCGTCGGCATCCCCGCCGAAATCCTCAAACGACCGCTCCAACAGGGCCGAGGCCACCGGAGAGAGCAGGACATATTCAAACATGGGGGTGCGGTCAGGCGTACGGTGCAGGAATGCCGCCTGCACGCGCTCTCGATGTGTCATCCAATCGCTCCTGTTTCTGGTTGTGTAAAGAGGCGAAACTGTCGCGCCGGCACTTGCCAACGCGACAGTTCCTTTGCGTTCGTTCCCCTTGCAACATCCTCGTGCGATGTCTTTTTGTCGCTTCCTTAACTACTTCACTTCGTCCGTGTTGTTCGCCCACTTGTCGGCAAGGAAATCGGCCGACTCTTTGACCGCCCGTTCCATACCGTTGTCCACCATCAACTGGTAGTACTTGGTCCACGCGGCTTCAAACTGGTCGGCGGGCGCGATGACCAACTGGGCGATCTCGGGGATGACGGTCTGGTAATCCCAGAACACTGACTGCCACGCCATCTGCTCGGGGCCGGCGGACAGGTCGGCGATGCTCCAGCCGTCCTGGGTAAAGCGCTTCATCTCGGCGTTGGCGGCAACGTCCATCAACTGGTGGCTGACTTTGTTCACGTCCACGTCCTTCAACTGGCTGACGTCCACTTTGAGCTTGAACTGCGGTCCTTCCGGATACGTGTTGATCCAGCCGAAGAAGCGGAGCGTTCCGGCGGCCGGGCGCATCACCGGGTCACCCTTCACGAGCTGCTGCTGGCCCTGGCCCATCACCTCGGGCGGCGACATATGGTAGTACTCGCCGTCCTTCTCGCTCTTGGTTCCGTACAGCACCCAGTTTTCGATGTCCTTATACTCGTCCTTGTACACCGGCACGCCGTCGACCACGGTGTACCAGTCCGGGCTGCCCCAACTGCGCAGCCTGTCGTACTCTTCGCTCATGTAAAAGTCGATCCAGGCGAGCACGGCCGGCACGTCCTCTTCGGGCAGGCTGGTGGTCAGCAGCGGGCCGCGCGCGTCCTTGCGCACGAAGAAGAAGCTGTTGTTCATCGCGGTCATGTCCATCGGCGCGAACACCGGCAGATACCGGTAGCCGTAGCCGCGCTCGGCGGCGGTGGCGCGGGCGTCGGCCAGCACGGGGCTGTTCTCGCAAATGATCGCGTATTCGCCGTTTGTGATCTTCTCGTTGTACTGCTCGTCCTTCATGATGAAGATTTCAGGATCGATGAGGCCCGCGAGGAAGCAATCGTTCAGGAACTTCATGTAGTCCTTGAATTCCTGCGTCGCGTACGGGTCTTCGCTCTTGGCCATGTCCGCGCGGTACAGAAGGGGGTAGCTCCATTTGAAGCCGGTGATGGAACCCAGGCTCCACAGCGCGGAATCCGGCATGGAGCTGAAGCTGAACGGCGCGCCGGGGATCACTTTCTTGGTGCCCACTTTCAGATCCAGGTTCTTCACGGCGAGCATGTAGTTGTACAGTTCCTCATAGTTGCGAATGGGCAGGTCGCCGGTGATGTCCTCCACGGTAAGCGTTCCCTTTTCGCGCAGAAGGTCTTTCATTTGCGCTTCCGTGCGGGCTTCCGGGAACACCTGCGTCAGGATATCGTCCCGAAGGTAGAGGCCGTAGTAAATGCCCTCGGTGCGGATGTCGGACGAGACGTTCGGGAAGCACAGCGGGTCAAACGCGTTCGGAACGTACAGGTTCTTGCCGTTGAACGCGTTGGCCGCGAGGAGGTCGGCCAAGTCGCCGCCGTAGCCGCTGATGCGGGCTGTGTACTCGGGCATGTACTGCTCGATCATTTCTTTGGTGATCGGCCGGAGGACGCCTTTGCCGTCCACCAGGGCTTTTGAGGTGGCGTCCGCGGCCAGGTCGTTCATCGCCAGCACGTCCGGCAGCGTGCCGGCCGCGATCGCGGTGTTCAGGTACTCGTCACGGGTGATCTCGGTGTTGGGAACGATCCATTCCACAACGACCTTGACGCCGCCCGTCTTTTCTAGAATCCGCGCCTCCACAATGTCGTTCAGCGTGCTGTCGGTAATCGGGTCGTCACGAAACGACGGCGCGTAGATCGGGTCGATGACCGCCGTGATGTGGATGGTGCGCTCCTCGGCGCCCGCCGCGCCAAAGCCGGCAAACAGGCACATGCACAGCGAGAACGCGGTCACCAGGGACAACACTCGATAACACTTTCTCATGCGGTTTTCTCCTCCTACAATATGTGTTTCCCGTTTTGACCGCCGCGCAGCCGGCGATCATACTTATTTATTATCATATCATTCCCTGTCAACTTCCGCATTCACCGAATTTACCTGAAAGTACACAAAATTACTCTGTAAATTTATGCCTTTGTGTGTATTGCAAAATCAGGTGCATGTTTTCGCAAATCCAATGAATGTCCGAACGGCGCGGCTATGCTATGTTTTAATCATCAATCACGGGCGGATTATGAAAAATGAAAGCCGCCGTCGCCCGCCGCGCCGATGCGCCGGACAAGCCTCGAGCGACGCCCGCGAAAGAGAGGCGGTTCGATGACCGTACAACAGAAGCAGCGGGACGCGCTCCGCGGTCTCGCGGAACAGATCCATCGGGCCGCGCTGCTGCCCATTCAGGAGGAGCGGCGCCGCCTGTGGCGGCTCAGCAACGCGCTGCGCCCGGAACGCCCGATGGTGGCCGCCAACCCGCAGCACGGCTGGATGGAGTTGGTGCCCGAGGACAGCCTTGTGTGCCCCGAGGGTTTCTGGCGCGACACGGAGCGGGAAATGCGGCGCATCGCCTATCGCGCGCTGCACCTGCACGACGACGTCCCGATCGAGGACTGCGTCCGCGTTCCGCTCGTGATCCGAAAAAGCGATTGCGGCGTTGAAAACCGCGTCACAAAGCCGTCCGCGGCGATGGGCGCGTACCATATCGAACCGGCCATCGAAAGCGAAGCGGATCTTGATAAATTGCATCCAGCCGCCATCGTGATCGACCGGGCGGAGAGCGAGCGAAGGCGCGAGGCGTTGTCGGACGCGATCGGCGACATCCTCCCGGTCGCGGTCACCGGCGTTGATTTTTGCCGGTGCGGGCTGACGCGGATGCTGATCCACTTGCGCGGCCTCGAAGAAATGATGTATGATCTGTATGACAACCCGGCGCTCATCCACCGCCTGATGGCGTTTCTGCGCGATGAGCAGCTCCGGGAGTTCGCGTTCTACGAAAAAGAGGGCGTGCTCACGGGCAATACCGGGCCCTACAATTGGCTGGGCACGGGAAGCCTCGGGTACACGGACGCGTTAGATTGCGCGCCGCCCGCGACCATGGCGGCCATGAGCGCCTGGGGCGAAAGCCAGGAGACCGGCTCCGTTGGCCCCGCACAGTTCGACGAGTTTGTGCTGACCTATCAGCTTCCGATCCTTCGGCGGTTTGGGCTGGTGGAGTACGGCTGCTGCGAAAGCCTGGACACGAAGTTCGACCTGCTCATTCGGAAGATTCCCAACCTGCGGTGGCTGGCCGTTTCACCCTGGTGCGACCGCAGGCGCGCGGCCGAGAAACTGGGGCGCTCCTATGTATATGTGTACAAACCGGTGCCCACGCCGCTCGCGTCCGAACAGTTTGACCTGGACTTCGCCACGCGTCAACTGCGCGAAACGCTGGACATCGCCAAAGACAACGTCGTACACATTGTGATGAAGGACACGTCCACTTTTCAAAACCAGCCCTGGCGCATCGGGGAGTGGACCAAAATGGCGCGGCGATTGGTCAACGGATGACCAGCGCGACCTGAAAAGGAGGGCGATGGCGGTGCGGAAAGCGAGCGGAGGCGCGAATGCGCTGACGGCCGGCGCGAAACTGGCGATTGTAAAAAGGGAATTCCTCCTCTATGTTTTTGTGGTTCCGGCGGTCATTTGCACGTTCGTGTTTTCCTACCTGCCGATGTTCGGCAACTACATCGCCTTTCTGGACTACGATCCGGTCAAGGGCTTCCTGGGCCTTGGCAGCCCGTTCGTCGGCCTGCAAAACTTTGAAAAAATCCTCTCCGATACGTTCTTTCACCAGTTGATCCTGCGCACCGTGTACTACAACTTTATAGTGCTGATCGTCTGTTTTCCGGTGCCGATTTTCCTCGCGCTGATGATCAATGAACTCAGAAGCAAATTCTTCAGGCGGGTGGTGCAGACGGTTGCCTACCTGCCGTATTTCGTTTCCTGGGTCACCGTGGCGGCGCTCATCTACCTGTTCCTCAGCACCGACAGCACCGGCATGATCAACAACATTTTGGAGTCCGTTTTCGGGCTGGAGCGTGTGTCGTACATGGGCAAGCCGCAGTACTTTCCGGCTGTGTTGGTGTTCAGCCACATCTACAAAAACGCGGGCTGGGGCACGATCATCTTTCTGGCGGCCATCACGTCGGTCGACGCCCAACTGTACGAGGCCGCCTGCATGGACGGCGCGGGCAAATGGAAGCAGCTTCTGCACGTCACGTTCCCGGCCATCATGCCCACGATCGTCATCATGCTGATTCTGAACATCGGCGGCCTGTTCAGCAGCAATTTTGACCAGGTTTTCAACCTGCAGAACATCTTGACGCGCCCGACCACCAACGTGATCAGCGTATACACATTCGTGGAGGGCGTTCGGAATCAACGGTATTCCATCGCGGCCGCGCTTGGGCTGATCCAAGGCGCCGCCAGCGCCATTCTGATCGTCGCGTCCAACAAAATCAGCAAGCGGGTGACCGAGTACGGATTTTTCTAGGGGGAGGATGGTCAGCATGCTACACGCGGGCAGCATTCGAAAGGCGCGCGGGAGACGGTCCCCGATCAAGCGCTCTCCGGCCGAAAAGGTCTTTGCCGTCATCAACATTTGCTTTCTGAGTCTGTTCTGCCTCATCACGCTGTACTCGTTCTGGTACGCGATGGTGCTGGCGCTGAACGAATCAAAGGACTCGCAGCTGGGCGGCGTCTGGCTGTGGCCGAGAAAATTCACCTTTGACAACCTCCGCTATGTGCTGGAAGATCCCAAACTGGGCGTCGCGTATGTCAACTCCGTCATCCGCACGGCCATCGGCACGTTCTACTCCACGGTTGTCATGAGCCTGGCCGCCTATTTCACCTCCAAGCGGCATCTTCCGGGCCGAAACGCCATTCTCACGTTCCTGATGGTGCCCATGTTCGTCACCGGCTCCATCACCACGAACTATCTGGTCATCGCCAAGCTCGGCCTGCTGGACAACTTCCTTGTGTATATTTTGCCGGCCGGCTTCAACGTGTTTTACATGGTCATCATCCGGTCCTTCTTTGAAAGCCTGCCCGCCAGCCTGGAGGAGTCGGCAAAGATCGACGGCGCGGGCTATTTCACGATTTTCTTTCGCATTGTGCTGCCGCTGAGCTCGGCCGCCATCGCGACCATCGCGCTGTTCATGGCGGTGTACTTCTGGCTGGATTTTCAGGTCAGCATCTGGTATGTCACAAAGAAAAGCCTGTACGTGCTGCCACGGCTGCTGTACGAAATTCAGCAGTCCACCAACGCGGCGCGGGACATGGGCCAGCGCGTCGCGCAAAACGGCGGGCTGATTCAGACGCCGGTGCGCATTTCCTCCTCATCGGTACGGTACGCCACCCTGATGGTCACCACACTGCCCATATTGCTTGTGTACCCGTTCTTCCAGCGCTACTTTGCCAAAGGCGTCATGATCGGCGCCATCAAAGAATGAGGAGAAAGCACATGAACAGTCCGATGGATCCAAAGAACAAAAAGAAGCTGGCCGTTATCACCGAAGGCGACAGCGATCTGCTCGACCTGCTGCGCCTGTCCGGTGTCCCGCTGACCGTGATCCGCCCCGACGATATCCTGTCCTGCGGGCTGGACGACTACGAGGCCATTGCGCTGCTGGGCGGCGCGTCGCAAAAGGGCTTTGACCCGAACTTCAAGGACTCCGCGCTCCTTGGCACCAGCGACAAAGGCCTGACGCTGTACCACAGGGAAGCCGCGCTTGTGCGGCGGCAGATCGCGCAGGGCAAAAAGGTGTTTTCCGAGTTCTGCATGAACATCGACAACATCTACTTCACCGACATTCGCTCGACCCGGTACGAGCGGCCGGTTTTTGTTTCGGATACGACGGCCATCCCGGGCCTGTCGTCCGGCGACATTCTGGACGAGCAGTGCAACATGCGGCTGAACCTGTGGCGCGCCAACTACCCGGGCCGCCCGCTTCTGCAATACGTCCGCAACGCCGAGGGTTATTACAGCGCGAAGCTGACCGACGAGTTGCTCGAAGACAGAACCTACACCGCGCTTTGGTTCGAAAAGCCGAACCTGCTTGTCTGCACGTTCCAGATGGCCAATTTCATCAAGGCGCGGTTTGCGCCGATTGAGAAATGGAAAGCGCTGATCCGGTATATTGTCGGCTGGCTGACCGGCGCGGAGCCGGATTTCGGCGCGCTTTCGGCGCGATACCGCGAGGTGTATCACTTTGCGCCCTATGTGAATGAAGGTTCCTTCGAAGCGCAGACGGCGGCCTGCGCCGACCGCGGCATCCGTTGGTTTTACAACGCGGACATGCTGATGAAGCGCTATGGAAACTACTACGGCGTGCGGGAAGGCATGGGCACCTCGGTGTTCGCCAACGGAAACCAGCAGGTGTGCGACTCGATGCGCACCGACTGCACCGGCGAAACATCGCTCGCGTTCTTCATGGATTACCTGCGGACGGGCAACGCGCTGAGCAAGGCAGTGGCCGACGGCCTGCTGGAGCTTTTCGCGGATGTCAGACGCCCGGAGGACTCCATGTACCAAGGGATGTCCGGAAGCCTCGTGTGCTACCAGGACGACAGCGCCCGCGGCGTGCTGATGCCCATCCTGTTCCGCGCGCTGTACACAAACGACAGGGAGCGGCTGCAGTTGTGCGTCGACGCGCTGGATTTCCTGGTCCGCACCACCGGCACGGACGGCCTGCGCGTCGTGCGCACCGATCTGGTGAGCCCGGACAGCGATCAGGTCGACGGCATGTGCCTGGAAAGCTATGAAGCCGACGGGTACACGAAATGGAAATGGGGTTTCTTCCGCAAGGACATCCGGCAGCTCGCGAAAGAGGCGGCCGGCGTCCCCAGCGCGCATTACAACGCGTATTACCTCGGCACGCTGCTGCTCGCCCACCGCATCACCGGCAAAGCGGAATACCGCGAGGTCGGCGTCCGCGGCATGGAGAGCATCATGGCGATCTATCCGTTCACCGCGCGAGAGCAGAGCGAAACCGAGGAGCTTTGCCGCCTCATGTTCCCGCTTGCCATGCTGTACTGGGTCACGAAGCAGGAAAAACACAGAAAATGGCTGTATCAGGTGGCCGGGGATCTGCAGCGCTTCCGCCACGCGGGCGGCGGCTATCTCGAGTGGGATACCGGCTTTACGGCGTGCTGCAGCGGCGTCAAGGACAATGAGTGCGCGCTTTTGGCCAACAACGGCGACCCGATCGTGGACATGCTCTACTCGATCAACTGGCTGCCGACCGGCTTCATTCAGGCGTATTTCGTCACCGGCGACCCTTACTTCAAAAAGCTTTGGGAGGATATCGCCAAGTTCTTTATCTCAGCCCAGTTGCGCAGCACGAACCGGACGCTCGACGGCGCGTGGACCCGCGCGCTTGACGTCGACCTCATGGAGGTGTTCGGCGTGCCGAACGACATCGGGTGGGCGCCTTGGTCCATCGAGTCCGGCTGGACGGTCGGCGAGGTGGTCGCGGGGCTCAACATGGGGTTGATGGCGGACGAGCTGAAGAAATTTTATCAGTGAGATGGGGGAGAGGGACGGAAGGACGGAAGGACGCCGGGACTCCGTCCCGGACCCAGCCAAAGGGGCTTAGCCCCATTGGAAACCCTTCCTTTTCGCCTCACGGCGGGTAAGGGTTTTGTTTGTGTACAAGCCCCAAGAAGGGATTCTTAAGGGCCAATGGCCCTTAAGCGGGGATCCAAGGGGCAGAGCCCCTTGGCGTCTCCGCCCCGCCCCAATCTCCTACCGTATATACGTAACCAACCCCGGCTTTCTCGGCTCGGGTTCCGGCATTTCGTCTTCGCGGTATCCCAGCGCGACCGAGGCGTACACCGTATAACCTTCCGGGATCTGCGTCGCTTCGCGCAGCGCGGCCCCTTCGTCCGACAGGAACGCCTGCGTGACAAAATAGATCCAGCAAGCGCCAAGGCCGACCGACTCGGCGGCGGTCAGCAGGTTCATCGTCGCGGCGGCCGCGTCCACATCGGGCGCGGGCGTCTGCGCGTCGCAGGACACGAGGATCAGCGTCGGCGCGCCGTACAGGCAGTCGAACGCAGCGTTTTGGCCCATTTGTTCCAGCCACGGAAGTCCGCAGGAAGCCGCGTACCGTTTCGCGGCGGCGTTCAGCCGCGTGAGCAGCGCGGGGCTCTGCACGGCGGTGAAATGCCAGGCCTGTCCGCCCGCATGCGGCGCGTACAGCGCGGATTCGACGACCGCGCGCAGCGCATCGTCGCCGACCTGGGTTTTTTGATACGCGCGGACGCTTCGCCTGCGCCGGAGGATTTCGATCGTTTCATTTGTCATGGGACGCCGCCTTTCCAGTTTTCTCATCGTTGCGCTATTGTAGCATGAAATGACAATCCTGAGAAGCCAATGGTCTTGTTTCCGGCGCGCTGTTTCTGTATAATCAGAGCGGTATGGAACGGGCGCGTCACGGGTTTTGACAAATCACATCGGGCAAAGGAGAAAACATATGGCGCTTGGACTCGCGATCATCGGCTTTGGAGGCATGGGCAACTGGCATTTTGAGAATATCACCGCGCGTGTACCCGCGATTCGCGTGGTGGGCGCGTTTGACGTTCGTGAGGAAGCGCTGCAAAAGGCGCGCGAGCGCGGGCTGACCGCCTATCCGTCGCTTGACGCGCTGCTTTCGGACGCGTCGGTCGACATGGTGACGATCGCGACGCCGAACAATTTTCATAAGGACCTTTCCATTCGCTGTCTGCGCGCCGGAAAGCACGTCGTCTGCGAAAAGCCGGTCACGCTCAACGCTGGGGAACTGACGGAAATCATCGCCGTTTCAAAGGAAACCGGCAGGATATTCACCATCCACCAGAACCGGCGCTGGGAGCGGGATTTCTGCATCGTGCGCGAAACGGTCCGCTCCGGCCTGATCGGCAGGCCGTATTTTATCGAAAGCCGCGTGCAGGGCTCACGCGGGTCGATGCACGGCTGGCGCGGGCACAAGCTCAACGGCGGCGGCATGCTGCTTGACTGGGGCGTGCACCTGATCGACCAGGCGATGGACATGATCAAGGCGCCGGTCGTGGCGGTCGACGGCCACCTCAACAGCGTCTGCACTGCGGAGGTCGACGACAACATCCGGGTGCTGCTCCGTTTCGAGGGCGGCGTGTCGTATCTGTTGGAGATGGCGACGAACTGTTTCATCCCGCAGCCGCGCTGGCACATGTCGTGCGAAAACGGCACGCTGCAGATCGACGACTGGTCGTGCAAGGGTAAAATCGTGCAGTTGAACACCGCAGCTGAGATGGAATGGGCGGACGACATCGTCTACACCGAGGCCGGGCCGACGCGGACGATGGCGCCGCGACCGGCGTCGACGACGCGCGAAGTGCCGCTGCCCGACATGAAGCCCGACTGGACTGATCTTTACAAAAACGTCGCAGCCGCGGTCGAGGGCCGGGAGGAACTGATCGTTCGGCCCGAGCAGGCGCTTCGCGTGATGCGCGTCATCGACCTTCTGTTCGAGTCGCAAAAGCAGCAGAGGGGTCTTTCCTGCAACATCTGACGCATAGGGAGCGATACATATGATAACCGATCGCGGCGCTTTTTTCACGAAAGATTACCCGAACTTTTTCGCGCGGATCGGCGTATCGCAGGCGGAGGCGGACGCGCGCGTGGACGCGTGTTTCGACGCGATTTTTCAGGATCCGGCGGAGACGTTTTACCGGGACGTCGACGCGGACAGCGGTTGCCTCGAAGACACAGGCAACCGCGACGCGCGCACCGAGGGCATGAGCTACGGCATGATGATGTGCGCGCAGATGAACCGGAAAGACCTCTTTGACAGGCTCTGGACGTTCTCCAAGCGGTACATGTACCAGACCTCGGGCAAGTACGAAGGCTACTTCGCCTGGTCGGTGGGGCTCGACGGCCACCACAATTCCGAAGGGCCCGCGCCGGACGGCGAAGAATACTTTGCCTGCGCGCTGTTCATGGCTTCCGCGCGCTGGGGCGACGGAACCGGCATATTCCATTACAGCGCGCAGGCGCGCGAGATCCTCCGGCACTGTCTGCACCAGCAGGACATCGCTGAGGGCGGGCAGCCGATGTGGGATCCTGCGCGCGGGCTGATTAAGTTCGTGCCGGAATCGCCTTTTTCCGATCCTTCCTACCATCTGCCGCACTTCTACGAGCTGTTCGCGCGCCGCGCGGACGAGGCAGACCGCGCGTTCTGGAAACAGGCCGCCGAAAAAAGCCGCGCGTACATCGCGCTGTCCGCGCATCCCGCAACCGGCATGTGCCCGGAATACGCGGAGTTTGACGGCACGCCGCGCCGGATGTTCGGCAAGCCGTACACGTTCTATTCGGACGCGTACCGCGTTGCGATGAACATCGCGCTCGACAGGCTGTGGTTCGGCGAAACGCCCGCACTGTCGGAGATCGCGCGGAACTTGCAGCGGTTTTTCACATTGCGCGCCCGGCCCGACGACCTGCGCTCGTACGACATTGACGGAGCTGCTTATGACGAGCCCGCGATGCACCCGACCGCGATCATCGCGACGACCGCGGCGGCCGGGATCGCAGCCGAGAACCAGCACACCGACGAATGGCTGCGCCGCTTTTTCGAAACGCCGCCGCGCAAAGGCCCGCGCAGGTACTACGACAACTGCTTGTATTTCTTCTGCCTGTCGATGCTTTCAGGGCGTTACCGGATATACGGATAAGGAGTGAGCGGCCCATGAAAATCGCGTTCATCGGCGCGGGTTCGATCGGGTTCACGCGCAAGCTGCTGTCGGACATTCTGACGGTGCCGGAGTTTCGTGAAATTGAAGTATCCTTCACCGATATCAACCCGGACAACCTGGACATGGTGTACCGGCTGTGCCAGCGGGACATCGAAGCCAACGGGCTGCCGATCCAAATCCAGCCGACGCTGAACCGCCGCGAGGCTTTTTCGGGCGCGGACTACGTCATCTGCTGCGTGCGCATCGGCATGCTCGAGGCGTTCACGACCGATGTCGAAATCCCGTTAAAATACGGCGTCGACCAGTGCGTAGGGGACACGCTCTGCGCCGGCGGCGTGATGTACGCGCAGCGCGGCATCGCGGCGATGGCGGACTTCTGCCGCGACATCCGCGAGGTCGCCGCGCCGGGCTGCATGCTGCTGAACTACGCCAACCCGAACGCGATGGTCACGTGGTACTGCAACCAATACGGCGGCGTGCCGACCGTGGGCCTTTGCCACGGCGTGCAGGGCGGCCACAAGCTGATCGCCACGGCGCTGGGCTACGAACAGCGCGAGATCGACATCGTCTGCGCCGGCATCAACCACATGACGTGGTATCTGTCGGTCAAGCACGACGGCGTGGAGCTTCGTGACAGGCTGCTGGCCGCGCTGGAGGCGAACCCGGACATCGCCCGAACCGAGAAGGTCCGCATCGACATGATGAAGCGGTTCGGATACTTCAGCACCGAATCAAACGGCCACCTGTCCGAGTATGTGCCGTGGTACCGGAAACACGCAGGCAAGATCAACGGATGGATTGACCTTTCGTCCTGGATTCACGGCGAGACAGGCGGCTACCTGCGCGTCTGCACCGAAAACCGCAACTGGTTCGAGACGGACTTCCCGAACTGGCTGAACAACCCGCCGATGCGGTATGTTCCGGAAAACCGGTCGAATGAGCACGGCAGCTACATCATCGAGGGCCTGGAAACGGGCAGGCTGTACCGGGGCCATTTCAACGTCGTCAACAACGGCTGCATCACAAACCTGCCGGACAACTGCGTCGTCGAGGTGCCGGGCTATGTCGACACGCACGGGATCAACATTCCGCGCGTCGGCGACCTGCCGCTCGGTTGCGCCGCCTGCTGCATGAGCAACATCATCGTGCAGCGGCTCGCCGTCGAGGCGGGCGCGCGCGGCGACATCATGCTGCTGCGCCAGGCGATGCTGATGGATCCGTTAGTCGGCGCGGTCTGCGGCCCGGACGCGGTCTGGCAGATGGTCGACGAGATGCTGATCGCGCAGGCCGAGTGGCTGCCGCAATACGCCGATGAAGTCGAGCGGGCCAAGGCGCGCTGGGCGGAAGCCGAGCGGAACGGCGCGCTGATCCCGCCGATTGAGACGAGAGGCGCGGCGCGGCTGCAAACCAGGACGGTCGAGGAGATCGCGAAGGAGAAGCAGGGCGGGAAGTGATGGGAGAAGGGAGGCGGGAGGGAACGCTGGGACGCTGTCCCAGACCCTGCCAAAGGACCTTCGGCCCTTTGGAATCCCTTCTTTTTCGCCTCACGGCGGGATGGTAAAACGTATGCATGAATTTGTGGATTGTCACCATCATCTGGTGTACGGCATCGACGACGGCCCGGCGTCGCGGATCATGATGTCGGGCATGCTGCAGTACGCGCACACGGACGGTGTGCGGGCGATCATCGCGACGCCGCACGCAATTCCGGGCGCGCGTCCGTTTAAGATGGACGTGTATCGGACGCGCCTGGAAGAGGCGCGTGCGCTCTGCGCCGAGAACGGACTGGACATCGCCCTGTACACCGGCTGCGAGATCATGTACACCGACAAAGCGCTTCCGATGCTACTTTCGGGCGAAATCCCGACGCTGGCGGAAAGCGACAGCGTGTTGATCGAGTTTTTGCCGAACGTTTCATATGACGCGGTCGTGGAAGCCGTTTTGGAACTGTCCGATGAAGGCTTCCGCCCGATCCTCGCGCATGTGGAGCGGTATGGCTGCCTGATGCTGCACCCGAAGCGCGCGGTCGCCCTTCATGAACAGCATGGCGCACGGTATCAGGTCAACTGCCAGACGGTCATCGACGGCGCGGGCTTCCTGCGCGGGCGAACCATCGACCGGTTGTTGAAGGAACAGATGATCGATTACATCGCCACCGACGCGCACAACGTAAAGACCCGCCCTTGCCGGATGGGCGCGGCCTATCACGCGCTGATCAAGCGCGTGGACAAGGCGTACGCAGACCGCTTGACCGGCGGGAACGCGCGCATGATCCTGCCGTGACAGCTTAAAAAAGATTCCCTTCTTATACCAATTCCAAACCTTAGCGCATCGTCGCGGCGGATCTTTTTCCATACGGCGTTGTCGCTCTCCACTCGGCGTAGCGCTGCTACGCCTCGTTCCGGCTCCTAGCCGGATGAAAAAATCTCTCGCCGCTTTGGATGCG
>JAVBOQ010000287.1:0-9454 GCA_031550455.1 Eubacteriales bacterium | reverse complement strand
GCGCTCGCCGGGCGAGAGCCGCCAGAACGCGCCGTAGGACGTCCGGCGGAGGCGGCCGAGGATACCGGCCTCCGCGCGCGCCGCCTCCGCGTCCCGGGCGCGGGCCGCGAGCCGCGCGGTTCTTGCGATCGCCTCCTCGGCGCGCGGGTTGATCCGCTCAAGCGCGGGCAGCACCTCAAGCCGCACCCGGTTCCGTGCGAACCGCGGGTCCGCGTTCGTCTCGTCCTCGCGCCACGCGACGCCGCGCGCCGACAGGTACGCCTCGATCTCCGCGCGGGACACGGACAGCAGCGGCCGGACGCGGTTGCCGGACAGCGGCCGCATGCCGGACAGCCCGGCAAGGCCCGCGCCGTGCGCGAGGTGCAAAAGCAGCGTCTCCGCCTGATCACGGCGCTGGTGTCCCAGCGCGATTTTTTGCGCGCCGATTTTCACCGCGGTTTCGTCTAAAAACGCGTAGCGCGCGCGGCGCGCGGCGTCCTCCAGCCCGCCGCCGCGCCGCATGGACGGCACGTCGCCGCGCGCTGCATGGCAGGAAACGCCAAGGGCCGCGCAGACGGCGCGGACAAACGCCGCGTCGTCGGCGGAAGCCTCCGCGCGGATACCGTGATCAAAATGCCCGACCGCCACCGTGATGCCGAGCGCGCCCTCAAGCTCCAACAACACATGCAGCAGCGCCATCGAGTCCGCGCCGCCCGACACGGCGGCCAGCACGCGCTCTCCGGGCGCGAAAAGCGCATGTTCGCGCGCAAACGCAAGCACCCGCGCGGCAAACGCGGAAAATGACGTAGCCATACGCGCGTATTGTACCCGTTTTTGCCAGCGCCCGCAATAAAAAACAACGCGCCCGCGGAAATTTCCACGGGCGAGAGAGAGCGGGACGGGAAAGGGACGCCAGGAAGGCTCCGCCTCCTTGCGTGCCTTTCCATCCGTGACCCGCAGATTCTACAGCTTCTGCAGCGCGCCCGTGCGAACGAATCCACGGACCGGCGTTCCGTCCGGCATGACCGCCTCGACAAGCGCCCAGTCGCCGCCCAGCACCGCCAGGAACGTCACCGTGTCACCCGTCCGAAGCGTCATAAGCGCCGTCTGCGAAACCGTCGGGTCGTCGGTCAGCGCCGCGTCCTCGACGACGCGCGCGGTCTCATGCGCCAGGCGCAGCGATTCCGCCTCCACACCGGGGACGGCCGTTTTTTCGATATAGCCAAACCGGTACTGCTTTGCGCTGACGGCATATTCGACCAGCAGCATGCCGTCTTCCTCGCCGTACACGACAAAAGGCGCGCTTGTCGACAGCGACGCCTTGCCGCCGCCGGCGCGCGGATACCCGGCCCCGGGCCCCGTGAAGAGCTGCGCGGCGCCGTTTTCCGGCACCGTACGCGTCAGCCCGCCCGGCAGCGGAAAGCCAAAGCCTTCCAGCCCCAGGGCGGCCTCCGTCGCCTGCTCGATCGTTCGCGGAATGCGGTGGACCGAGAACGACTGCAACGGAACGGCCCCGCCGTTCGGTATGGCGACGTACATGCCGGGCGACGTGTAACTGATCCGCCCGCCGACGGTGGCGATGGTCACCGGCGCGCCGTTGTCCGGGTAGAGTGTGCCGCCGTCGAACAGCCAGACGCCGTTAATGCTTCGAAACAGGTATTCCTCGCGTTGGCCGGAAAGGGCGTAGGTAATTTTGAGCAGCCCGGTTTCGTCAACCGTTATCTCGGGACGGGGCCAGTTTTCGCCGTCCTTTCCGGGAAACAGCGCCAGCATGTTTTCCACGGCGACATTCCACCCGTCGCCGCCGCGCTCCAGCACGAACAGCACCTTTTCGTCCGCCAGCGCGTTGCCCAACGCGAACGCCGCGACGTCGCCGGGGTGGCCCGTCCGCAGTTGCTCGTCCATCGCGGACGCGTGATAGTTGGCATACACAGGCCGGTCAAACAGTTGAAACATGCCGCCCGGCAATCCCCAGCTATTCGCCAGCGCGGGCGCGGCGAAGCAAAGGCACAGCATAAAAGCGATCAGAAAACGGACCGGGTTTTTCATCAGAGGCCACCTCCCTGCAATTCGTCCGATATGTTGACGAATCCGAACAGGGTTTTGTTGCCAAACTGTGGGCAACAAAAAACGGGACGGAGGGGGGCCGTCCCGCCTGAGGAGCCGGAGCGTTATACCAATGGAAAAAGATCCTGCGCCACGATGCGGGAAGGTTTGGAATTGGTAGTCCTCCCGACGCCTCCTCCACCTTCGCCGCGAGAACGGTCATATCATCCAGCGCCGCGCCACCGCAGCGTTCCAGCGCGCGGCGCAGCAGCGTGTCCGCGAAACGTTGCGGTGTGGGCATCCGGTCGCCCGCGGAAAGCCCGCCCATCGCGCGAAGCAGCGCCGATTCCTCGCCGCCGAACGCGTCGACGACGCCGTCCGACACCATCAGCAAAAGGTCGCCCGGCACAAGCCGCGCCGCGAGCGCGCGGGGACGCACCGCGTCCAGAATGCCCATGGGCAGCGCGTCGCCGCCGATCCGCTTGCATTTCCCCGCGCGCAATAAAAACGACGGACACGCGCCGAGTTTTTCGAGCGCGGCCTCGCCGCTGTCCAGATCGACGACGCACATGTCCATCGTCGCGTACATTTCGTCGCCGCGGCACGCGACGAGCAGCCCGTTGACCAGCCGAAGCGCGTCGCCCCGGCTGTACCCGGCCCGCATCGCCTGGTGCAAAAGCGTCAGGGCCGCCTGGCTTTCCGCGCGCGCCGCGCCGCCGAAGCCCATGCCGTCGCTGATCGCCAGCATGTACCGGTTCGCGTCCAGCCGCTCGTGCAGCGCGCAGTCGCCGGAGATGTCCTCGCCCGCGATCGGCGTGGAAGCCCGTCCGACGACAAGGCGCAGCTTGGGCCGCTCCACGAACAGCAGCGTATCGCCGCCGCCGCCGCGCAGGTCGAGCCACTCCATTTTGAAGCCGAGTGCCGCGCCAAGCGCGTTCTCGATCCGCTCCGCCTGTCCCGCCGCGCTGCGCACGTCGAGCCATACATGCAGCCGGTCCGCAAACCTCACGACCGACAGCGCTTCCGGCCGACCGCGCAGCGCGGGCATCGCCTGACAGATCGCCGCGCGGGCCTGCGCCGTCTCGACGCACCCGTCGCCGATTCTCTCCGCGAGCTGTGACAGCGCGCGCGACTGCCCGCGTATCTGCTCAAGCGCCCAGGCGCGCGCCTCCAAGCGCCGCGCGTCCTCTTTTTCCTGGCGGAGCCGCGCCTGAATCATCGCGGACGCCAGCCCGAACATCTCTTCGGACCGCAGGCAGCCGGACATCCGCGCCGCCTGTTCGACCTCCACCGCGCTCGCCTGCTCGCTGCACGCCAGCAGAACGCCGTCGAGCAGCCGGATCGACGCGTCGCGCTTCGCGTCCCAACAGGTCTGCTGCCGCTCGCAGCCGGTACAGAGGCGGCAGGCCAGCAGTTCCACCGGCTGCGCCTCGTCCGCGGAATCCGGCAGCGGCAGCGCGCGCGCCATGCCGCCCATCGCCTCCGCATAGGACGAAAGCAGGTACGACGCGGCGACCGCGCCGGCCTCCGACACGGCTGTTTCGCCGGCGTCGAGGAGCCCCCGCATCGCGTCGAGCCACCTGCGCGGCAGCGTCGCGAACAGCGCCGCGCCGATGGCGATCGAGGGCAGCATCTGTATCACCTGATCCACCCCGCGCTGCGCATAGGCGGTCAGCGCGCAACCCAGCAGCCCGCCGATGATCGGCATCACGCGTTTGTTTCCGGAAAGCGCGCCCGAAAGCCCGCCGAGCACCGCAAGCATCGCCAGCATGTCAAACGTCGCGCCGGACACCATCAGCGAAAGGCCAAGCAGCGCGCCGGCGGGCAGCGCGAGGCCCGGCCCGGCGGTCCACGCGACCGACAGCACCACGAGCGCGGCGAACGCGTCGCCAAGCGTCACCATCTCCACGCGCAGCCACTGTCCGCCGAGCGAGATCGCGCAAAGGACGATCAGGCAGCACAGCTTGTCGTCGTTGGTCATCGCCCGGTGCGGCGGGCTGACCGAGAGCAGCGCGCGCATATACACCGGCGTCAGCAGCCCGGCGGCCAGCGCGCCGGACGCGCAGGCAATCAAGGTATCCACCCGATTCGCGACGAACGGCAGCGGCAGCAGCATCGCCGCGCACGCGGCGCACGACACCTTCCACGGCTTCCAGTTCCAGCCTTTTTGCACCAGGGCGATCAGGATCAGGCACGCCGCGAGCTGCCAGCCGTTCTCCCAGCCGACCGGCTCCCAGCGCAGCAAAAGCCCCGCGAGGCAGCCGACGGCCACCGGAAGCGCCGGTCGGTGCAGCAGAATCATCGCCGCGACCAGCGGTACGCAAAACGGCATCGCCCCGCCGGGAAGCGCCGCCTGCGAGAGCAGCGACGCGGCCAGCATCGACAGCACGCCGGCGGCGGTAACCTGCGACGCGGCCGCGCGCATCAGCCGTCCCGACGCCTCGATTCGTTCGTTCAGATGCCCGATCCCGGCCCAAGGCCGCCTGGTTTGTTGCGCCATAAAACCCGCCCCCTTGCCAAGATGGGACGAGTATACCTTTATATGCGGTTTTCCTTTGTTGAATCGCGCCGCGAAAAATGGCGGCCATTCGACAGGATCGCGTCAGATGCGCGCAATTCTTGCGCTCGACAGCAATCGCGCGGCGACAGACGCGCCAAGATACGCGTCGCCGCCGTCCTCGCAGCGGGCCGTCGCGGCCGCGACGCCGTGTGCAAGCGCTTCCGGCAGCGAACCGCCTTGCCAGAACCCCTGCAAAAGCCCGGCGACCATCGCGTCGCCCGCGCCGGTCGTCGTGCGGATGTTCGCGCGGATCGGCTCCGCGAAAAAAGCCTCCGCGCCGCCGACGATCATCGCGCCCTCGCCGCCCATCGACACGGCGACAACCTCAACGCCGAGATCGCACAAATCGCGCGCGGCGCGGAGGATGTCGGATTTGCCGTGCAGCGGTTTTCCCGCAGCCTGCTCCAGTTCGCGCAGGTTCGGCTTGACAAGCCAGGGCTTTTCGGCGACGGCCGCCTTGAAACGCCCGCCGTCCGCGTCCAGCGCGCAGCGGCAGCCCGGCGCTTCGGCGCGGACGCGCCGGATCACGCCCGCGTACCATGCGTGCGGACAGCCGGTCGGCAGGCTGCCGGTCAGCACGAGAAAGCGGCTCCGCTTCGCGGCTTCGACGGCCCTGTCCGCCAGCGCGGAAAGCAGCGCGTCCGGCGCTTCCGGCGCGGGCTCGTTGACCTCGGTCGTCACACCCGCGGAACGGTCGTACAGCTTCAGGTTCGTGCGGATCAGGCCCGGCGCGGGCAAAAAGTCAAACGGCACACCGTTGCGCGTGAGCCGCCCGGTCAGCTCCTCGCAGCCGCCCGCGAGCAGGCCGAGGCAAAACGCGGGCAGACCCAGCGCCCGCGCGGACAGCGCTACGTTGACGCCTTTTCCCGCGGCTTCCTGTCGGATCAACAGCGCGCGGTTCGTTTCGCCCACGCGGAACGTTTCAAACTCGATCCGGCGGTCGATCGCCGGGGACATCGAAAGGACGGTGAGCATGGGCAGCCTCCTGTGGCAGATAATGAAAGCTGTGGAAGGAACTCTATGCCGATACGAACCGGCCAATCTTTCCCGCCCGGATAACACAAAGGGAGAACGCCGCGAAACACAGCATTCCCCCAATGACCCGCCCACAGGCGTAGCAGGGTTTCCAAAGGGCCTCGGCCCTTTGGCGGAGGGTCCGGGGAGGCTGCGCCTCCCCGGCATTGCCGCCGCCTCTTACTCTTCCTCTTCTTCGTCCTTCTTCGCGCTTTCGACGATCTTCTGCGCGATGTTGGCCGGGATCTCCTCGTAGCGCTCGAAGCGCATCTTGAACGAGCCGCGCGCCTGCGTCATCGAGCGCAGGTCGGTCGCGTACTTGAACATTTCGGCCTGCGGCACCTCCGCCACGACCTGCTGCATGCCGTCCACCTGATCCATGCCCATGATGCGGCCGCGGCGGCGGTTCATGTCGCCGATGATGTCGCCCATGTACTCGTCGGGAATCGAAACCTCAACATGGTAGATCGGCTCGAGCAGCACGGGGCTGGCATCGGCGCAACCGGCTTTGTACGCGATGCGGGCGGCCGTTTTGAACGCCATTTCGGACGAGTCGACCGCGTGGTACGATCCGTCGTACAGCGTCGCGCGGAGGCCGTACATCGGATAGCCGGCGAGCACGCCCTTGCCGATGTTCTCGCGCAGGCCCTTTTCGACCGACGGGATGAAGTTGCGCGGAACGACGCCGCCGACGACCTTGTCAACGAACTCGAAGTCGACGTTCGCGTCCTCCAGCGGCGAGAACTCGATCCACACGTCGCCGAACTGGCCGTGACCGCCGGACTGCTTCTTGTGGCGGCCCTGCTTTTTGACGGTCTTTCGGATCGTCTCGCGGTAGGCGATGCGCGGATCCTGCAACTGCGCCTCGACGCCGAACTTGCCGGCGAGCTTCTTGCTGACGACCTCGATGTGCATTTCGCCCTGGCCGGACAACAGCGTTTCGGTCGTGTCCGGATCCTTGCCGACGCGGATCGTCGGGTCTTCTTCCATCAGGCGGGCAAGGCCGGAGAACACCTTGTCCTCCTCGCCCGTTTTCTTCGCGTAGACGGCCATCGAGATCGACGGCTCGGGAAACTCAATTTCGGGGTAGCGGATCTGCTTGCCGGAATCGCTGAGCGTGTGGCCCGTGTTGGTGTAGGCGAGCTTCGCCAGCGCGCCGATGTCGCCCGCGACAAGCTTATCGCACGTGACCTGATCCTTGCCGCGCAGCATGAAGAGGTTGCCTGCCTTCTCGGCGCGATCCGCGTTGACGTTGTACAGCGACGTCGCCGCGGTCAGCGTGCCGGAAACGACCTTGAACAGGCTCATCTTGCCGACGAACTTGTCGACGATCGTCTTGAACACCAGCGCGGAGAACGGCTGGTCGGCGGCGCAGACGCGGGTTTCCGGCGTATCGCCCTTGGGATTGACGCCCTTTTTGACCTGGCCCGCCGGGGACGGCATGTACGCCGCGAGGATGTCGAGCAGCGGCATCACGCCCGCGCCGTTGACGCCGGCGCAGCAGCCGACCGGCACGACGATGCCCTCGACAATGCCCTTGCGAAGGCCCAGCAGAATTTCATCGTCGGAGAGCACGCCCTCCTCGAAGTATTTTTCCATCAGCGCTTCATCCGCGCCCGCGACAGCTTCCATGATCTCTTCGCGCGCGGTGTTGATCGCGGCTTCCATGTTGGCGGGCACCGGCACTTCCTTGATTGACTTGCCGACCGCCTCATACGCCTTCTTTTCGAGGACGTTGACGACACCCTTGAAGTTCAGCCCCTGCCCGAGCGGCAGCAGCAGCGGAACGACCTCGCTGCCGTACTTGTCGCGCAACTGCGCGAATACTTTGTTGAAATCCGCGTGCTCGCGGTCCATCTGGTTGATGACGAAGCACTTCGAAACACCAAACTTCCCGCAAAAATCCCAGGCCTTTTCCGCGCCCA
Source organism: Eubacteriales bacterium (assembly GCA_031550455.1). Classification (GTDB taxonomy): domain Bacteria; phylum Bacillota; class Clostridia; order Christensenellales; family Aristaeellaceae; genus Avichristensenella. The sequence continues at coordinate 1,930 of JAVBOQ010000287.1, read as the reverse complement.
CCGTCATGCCCGAGACGGATCCGACGACAATCGCCGCGCCTTCGCAGACGCGCATCGGGCCCATCATTTCGCCGATAAAGTCAAAATAACCGGGCACGTCGACAAAGTTCAGCTTGGCACCCTTCCATTCGACGGGCGCGACGGCCGCGGAAATCGATATGCCGCGGCGCGTTTCCTCGCCGTCAAAGTCGGTGACGGTCGTTCCGTCCTCGACGCGGCCCTGGCGGTCGATCGCGCCGGAGGCGAACAGCATGGACTCGACGAGCGTCGTCTTGCCCTCGCTGCCATGTCCGACAACTGCGATGTTGCGGATGTTCTCGGCCTGGTAATCCTTCATTCGAAAATCCTCCCGTTTTGCACAAGCACGCCCCGCCGCGCGGTGCGCGCGGCAGGGTCGGCATGAAAATCTAGGATACATAGTAGCATAGGCAGGAAGCGGTGTAAAGGGGTTTTTTTCGACGGCGGGCCGATATGAAAGCCGCTTCGCACAGGCGTCGCGGCGCTGTTTTCGCCTTACGGCAACGCAACCTGCGCGATCAGAAACTCGCTCTCCTGGAGGCGGTACAGCGTGCCGTACAGGTATACGGTTCCATCCGTTCCGCGCACGAACCCGGCGAGGGTGAACGGCCTGTCCGTCGGCTTTTCCGCCGCGGACGACGCGATCAGCTCGCCCGATTCGCTGATCTCGAGCAGGTGCAGCGTCGTGTTCCGGTACCGGTCCGCCGGTACTTCGTAATCCGCCAGCATCGCGCCGACGAGCAACCCTTCGTCCGTTTCGATCGCGGCCAGCGAAGGCACGCTGAACTGTTCCGTTTCAATCGGATAGCGGCGCTCAAAAACCAACCCGCCGTCCGCGTTGAGGCGCGAAACCAGAATCACCTTCGTGTTCGCGCCGACGAGGTAGAACCCGCCGTCCGGCGCGGGCGCGGCGCGGACTTCGCGGCTCAGGTAGGGCTGCTCCGGAAAGTAACGCCAGGCGGTTTTACCGTCCGCGGTGAACCGGACAGCCACCCCGTTGTACCCGTATTCGTCACCAAGGATGCCAAAGCCGTAGGCGAAGATGCCGTCGCCCGCCGCGAGCACGCCCTGAAACTGCACCGAGACGATCGGCGCGCGCTTGTGCTGGTGCTCCCAAAGGACGCTGTTTTTCCAGTTCACGCGGCGCGCGTACGGCACGTCGATTATGTCATACACGGCTTTCGCATCGGAATTCATCGTCAACCGGTAGCCGACGGTGTAGACACCCTTGTCGTCCGCGACAAAGGCCCGCGCGCCGCTCGTCGTCTGGATCTCCTCCAAACGATCGCCGTCCGCTTCGAGGATCTCGATCTTGCCGAGTATCCTTTCGTTCTTCTCGAACTGATGCAGCAGGGCGATGCGGCCGTCCGGAAGCTCGGCGGCGTGTATGAACGCATCGTTTGGCCCGGGTTCGTCCGACACGCAGTACCACACGACGTCGCCCGACGCGCTCAGGCGAACCGCGTACGCGTCCTGCGGGGTTTTCATTCTTTTGCGAAGCGTCACATGCCCGTCCCTGCTCTCCGCGCTGCCGACAAGCAGCAGGTCGCCGTTGCGCAGCGTGATCGCGTGATGCAGGACTTCGTCGTAGGAACCACCGAACGTCCGCTGCCCGGGAAACACGGCGTCCTCCGCAAACGCCGAGAGCGCGAAAACACAAAAACATACCAACGCGAAGCAAAGCGCAGTTTTTTTCACCGCCATGCCCTCTTTTCTTTTGTATTGCGCGGGAATCGCGAGGGAAGGAACGCCGGGACTCCGTCCCGGACCCTGCCAAAGGGGCTAAGCCCCTTTGGAAACCCTGCTTCGCCTCACGGCGGGAAGCGTTTTCTCGTTTCGCCCCTTAGGAAGGGATTCTTAAGGGCCAATGGCCCTTAAGCGGAGGTCCAGGAGGCAGAGCCTCCTGGCGTCC
>JAVBOQ010000305.1:0-2612 GCA_031550455.1 Eubacteriales bacterium | reverse complement strand
CCATTGGCCCTTGAGAATCCCTTCTTGGGGGTATGAGATTTGATAATATCCACCCGCCTTGAGGTGAAATTGGCTTTTTCTTGGTTCTTTCTTTAACCGGCTTTTTCTTACGAAAAGCCGGGCCTGATAACAAAGAACGCGCCCTGCTTTCCTTCCCCTTGCCGCCAGGCAAGGGGCTTTTCAGTTTTTTCATGTTTCCAGAAAAAACCCCTTTACAGATCGACGATCCTCTGTTATACTGTATGGGAACATTTGTTCTATACCATTCAAAACAGCATGTTGAGGTGGCTGCGCCGTGGATCTGATGCAAAAACTGACGATTCTTTCGGACTGCGCGAAGTACGACGTGGCGTGCACGTCGTCCGGGTCGGACCGGCGAAACGCGGGCGGCATCGGCAACGCGGTCGCCGCGGGCTGCTGCCACACGTTCACGGCGGACGGCCGGTGCGTGTCGCTGCTCAAGGTACTGATGAACAACTACTGCGCATACGACTGCCAGTACTGCGTCTGCAGAAACAGCAACGACATCCCGCGCGCAGCGTTTACGCCGCGCGAGCTGGCGGAGCTCACGATCCAGTTTTACCGCAGAAACTACATCGAGGGCCTGTTTCTGTCCAGCGGCGTGCTGAAAACGCCGGATCACACGATGGAGCAGATCATTCAAGCGCTGACGATCCTGCGCGAGGAATACGGCTTCCACGGTTATATCCACGCGAAAACGATCCCCGGCGCGTCGCCGGAGCTGGTGCGCCGGCTCGGGCTGATCGCGGACAGGCTCAGCGTCAACATCGAGCTGCCGAGCGAGCAAAGCCTTGCGCTGCTCGCGCCGCACAAAACGAAGCAGGCGATCCTCGCGCCGATGGCGCAGATACGGACCGGCGTCGAGGCGAGTCGGCACGAGCTTCAACTGTACCGCCACGCGCCGCGCTTCGCGCCGGCCGGCCAGGCGACGCAGATGATCATCGGCGCGACGCCGGACACGGATTACAAGATCATCAAGCTTGCCTCCGGGCTGTACCGCCGCTATGGCCTGCGCCGCGTATTCTACTCGGCGTACATCCCGGTGACCGAAAACACGCTGCTGCCGTCGCTGACGACCAAGCCGCCGCTGCTGCGCGAGCACCGGCTGTACCAGGCGGATTTCCTGATGCGGATGTACGAATTTGCGGCCGACGAGATCCTGTCCGAGCGCGACCCGCACTTGAACCCGTACTTGGATCCGAAATGCAATTGGGCGGTGCATAACCCGGCGTGGTTTCCGGTCGACGTCAACGCCGCGCCGCTTACCGCGCTGCTGCGCGTGCCGGGCATCGGCCCGCGCAGCGCGGAGCGCATCGTCACCGCGCGCCGCACCGGGCAGTTGTCGCTCATAGGCCTTCGAAAGCTCGGCGTGGTGCTCAAACGCGCGCAGTACTTCATCATCGCGGCCGACCTGCCGCGCGGGATGACGATCGGCCGCGAGGCGACGGTGCGCGCGCTGGTCGACCCGAAATCGTTCACGTTCGGAACCGAGCAAACAAGCCTGTTCGGCGCGGGTGACAACCTGATCGCGCCGACGGCGGAGGAGGCGGTCAAATGCCTGGCTGCAAGCCTTTAACGGCGCCCTGCGACCTCATATACCGGTATGACGGCGGGCTCGCCGGGTTCTACTGCTGTGTGTTCGACAGCGTGTACATGCGGCAGATGCCCCTCGACATTCAGCCGGAAGGCGACGCGGAGCCGACGCTTCTGCCGGTGCGGCGTGTCGAAACCGACCGGGACAAAGCGATGCGCGTGCGCGAGGCGGTCGGCGCGAAGGTGTCGCCGCGCGCGCGTGAGCTTGTCGAAACGGTGTTTTTAAGCTGCCTGGAGGAAAAGGAGCTGCATCTGCTTAGGTTCCTGCTGCTGGCCTTTCAGGAAGGCTGGCGCGTTCTTTCGATGCTGACGCATCCGGACGTCGCGCCGCTGATGGAGGCGGAAAGGCGTCTCGGCCATGAGGCGCACCTGTTGACCGGGTTTGTCCGGTTTTCGGACGTGGACGGCAAGCTGATTTCAACGATACGGCCGAAGAATTTCGTGCTGCCTTTCCTCGCGCCGCACTTTCACGACCGCTTTCCGAACGAGAATTACATGATCTATGACCGGACGCACAGGGCCGCGCTGTTTCACGAGCGCGGCCGGACACGGATTCTGGAAATGGACGAAATGTTTCCGTTCGAAGTGTCGGAGGAAGAGGCGCAGTATCGCGCGCTCTGGAAGCAGTTTTATAACACGTTGGCGATTGAGGCGCGGTACAACCCGACCTGTCGCCGTTCGCACATGCCCAAGCGGTACTGGGCGGAGATGACGGAGGTGGCGGAGCTTGCGTAGGGGCACGGGCATACGTGAAAACCCCTCGCAAATCCGCTCAGCCTCAACAAAATCAGCGGTTGCGCTGACCGCCTATTGATAGGCCCAGCTCCGCACATATTCCGTGTGTTCGGGCACATCTGCTGGCAGCGGGGCGACCTGGGCCCACCCTCCGGCGATGCCCCGCGCTCGCGCCGCCAGCTCGAAGTGCGCCATGGCGATGCCGAGATCCAGCATCTGCATGTCGAAAGGCATCATCTTGGCGTAGCCCGGCGTGTGCGCGA
>JAVBOQ010000161.1:0-11280 GCA_031550455.1 Eubacteriales bacterium | reverse complement strand
CTCCCTGGCGATCGCCTTCTGGCGGGCCGGCGACTGAAACCGCAGCGTGCGCATGTTGTGTAGCCTGTCCGCGAGCTTGATCAGCACCACGCGGATGTCCTTGGACATCGCCAGGATCATCTTGCGCAGGCTTTCCGCCTGCTGCTCCTCGCGCGTCGTGAAGTCCAGCCGTGTCAGTTTCGTCACGCCGTCGACCAGCGAGGCGACCTCCGGGCCGAACATTTTTTGCAGCGCTTCATAGGTGGTGTCGCAGTCCTCGAGGATGTCGTGCAGGAGGCCCGCGGCGATCGTCGCGCCGTCCATCATCAGTTCGGCCAGCGTCGCCGCGACCGCGACCGGATGCACGAAATACGGCTCGCCGCTCTTGCGCTGCTGCCCCTCGTGCGCCTTTTCGGCGAACACCCACGCGCGCTCGACCAATTCGGCGTTTGCGCTTGTATGGTACTTTTCGACGCATGCCTTGAGCTCTTCGAGCGACATGCCGCGCGGCGCTTTGGTCATGCGCCCTCCTCCCGCCCAGTCAGGCGGCGCGCGCTGCGAAGCGTCGCGCTGCTTTGCAGATCGCACTTGACCGGCGATTTCAGCGTCGCCGCGAACGGCGCGGGCCTGTAATCGACCAGACCCAACTCGTCAAAGACGCGCAGGCCGAGCCGCACTGCGGCCAGCCGGAGCCCGGCGGCCTCGGCGAGCGATGATTCCGAAAGAAACCGGCCTTCACCGGCGCGGAGCGCCCTGTACAGCGCGCGCAGGTCGTCGTCCGACGGCAGGAACGCCCGCGCGGCCTCCGCGATCCAAAGATCATCCAGCGCGATCACGCGCCGGAAACCTTCCGCCGCGCCGGCCTCGGGAAGCGCGCACAGCGCGTTGAACCGCCGCTCGTCCGTCTGCCTGTGAAAACAATAATCAAGCCGCCCGGACAACCCGGCCTCTTTGAGCCAGTCCACCCACGCGAGCGCGCCGGGCAGCGTCCTCGCCACCAGCAGCGTTCCCTGACAGGCGAGGGTCAGCGCGTCCGCGACAATCGCCCGGAGCACTTTTGCATCGGCCGTCCCGGGCTTTTGCGGGGCCGTGTCCAGCAGATGGCAGTCGAAGTCGTCCGCCCGCGCCAGGCATTCCGCCCGGAACGCGTCCTCGGGCGCGTGCGGCAGCAGCCGCGTGATCTCGCACTGCGCGGTGCGGCGGCCCATAAATTCGTTGACCGCCGGCGAGAACAGCGCGTCGACGCGCTCGGGCAGCCCGGCGCGCTGCGCGCCCTGGCCGAACGCGATGCCGTCCAGCGCCGCGCCGTCCTGCTCGAACCGCAGCTTCAGATGCCGCCTGTCCGCCCCGACCGTCCGCGCCTCGATCACGCCCGCGTCCGATAAGAGAAACACGGGCGACGGATTGCCAAAGCCCATCGGCGCGAGCCGCTCCAACTGCTCGACAAGCGGAATCGTCACGTCGGCCAACCGGATCGGCAGGTCGTACTGCGCGGACGGGATGAACGCGTCCTTTTCCGCAACCGCCTCGATCGCTTTGTTGAGCCGTTCGCGGAACGCCGGGAGATTTTCGCTTTTGAGCGTCAGCCCGGCCGCCTGCGCATGACCGCCGAAGCGCAGAAACAGGTCTTCGCACCTTGACAGGGCCGCGTGCAGGTTGACGCCCGGGATCGAGCGCGCGGAACCCACGCAGACGCCGCCCGATTCCGACAGGACGACCGCGGGCCAGCCGTATTTTTCGGCAAGCTTCGACGCGACCAGCCCGACGACCCCGGCGTTCCAGCCCTCGCCGACGGCGACGATCGCCTTGTCGCTTAAAAAATCAACATTTTCCCGCACCTGAGCGTCCGCGAGCAGAAGGATCTCCGCCTCCATCCGCTGGCGCGCGGCGTTCTCTTCGTTGAGCGCGCCCGCGATCCGCCCGGCCAGCGCCGGGTCGTCCGTCAGCAGCAGCTCAACGCTCCGCGACGCGTCGCTGAGCCGCCCGCCCGCGTTGATGCGCGGCCCGATTTGAAAGCCCATGTGGCCGGCGGTCAGCGCTCGACCCTCGATGCCGGCCACGGACAGCAGCGCTTTCAAGCCGACGCGCGCCGTGTTCTGCATCCGCGCAAGCCCTTCATGCACCAGCGTCCGGTTTTCGCCGAGCAGCGGCACCAGATCCGCGACTGTCGCCAGCGCAACCAGATCCAACGCGGGCAGAACGGCGTCGAGGCCAAACAGCGCCTGTAGAAGCTTGAACGCGACGCCCGCGCCGCAAAGCCGCCGGAACGGATACGCGCCGAGCAGCGGGTTGATGATCGCGAGCGCGTCCGGCAGCTTTTCCGGCGGCTCGTGGTGGTCGGTGATGATCAGGTCCAGCCCAAGCGACTTCGCGATGTCCGCCTCCCGCACGGAGGTGATGCCGCAGTCGACGGTGATCAGAAGATCCGCCCGCTCGGCCAGCGCGCGGACGGCCTCTTCGTTCAGCCCGTATCCGTCGCGGTGCCGAAGCGGAATATATGCGTCCGCGTCCGCGCCGCGCGCGCGAAGCGCCTCGACCAGCAAAGCCGTGCCGCAAACGCCGTCCACGTCATAATCGCCGTACACGACGATCCGCTCGCCGGCGTCGAGCGCCTGCCGGACGCGCCCGGCGGCCGCGTCCATGCCGGAGAGCAGGAAGGGGTCATGCAGTTGTGACAGGTCGGGTTTGAGAAACGCGCGCGCCTCGCCCGCTGTCCGCACGCCGCGCGCCCAAAGCACGCGCGACAGCGGCCCCGGCAACCCGGCTGCGATCAGCGCTTCTGGTGTTTCGTCGGAAATGCGCGGCACAAGGCGAAGCATGGACGGCCCCCTTTGTCTCAATGAAAAAGAAAAGCCCTCCCGGAGCGGAAAGGCCGAAAACGCGGGTCATTACACCGGCAGCCGGGCAGAAAGGCGCGCGCAAATGCCGGCGGAGCGGTCGCTCCACACAGCGGGCGCGGTACTCGGCGTCGATTTGTGCATGCGGCGCTCCTTCTATCCTGTTCTTAACCTATAGAGTATACCCGGTGGCGGCGCATGCGTCAAGTTTCAAGTTGATTTCACACAGGGCAAACGCATGAACCTCAGCTCATGCGTTTGCCGTAATAACCGGATAAACTTCGCCTCTCCCGGTCATGCTACCGAAAAAGATTGAGGGAGGCGCAAGCGTGCGCAATTACCGATCTGACCTTGCCCTGGAATCGGAAGCGCTGTCGGGCGGCGGCGAGGTGTCCGGCGTGCGAATGGAACAACTGCGGCTCGGCGACCTGACCGAGACGGTCGTCGAGATCGTCGACGACCGCGGCGTCGCGGCGCTGGACAAGCCGCGCGGCCGGTATGTCACGCTGGAATCGTCCGAACTGTTTTTGCCGGAGCCCGCGCTGCTGGAATTGACGGTCGACCGGCTCGCGCAGACGCTGCACGGCATGCTGCCGGAACTCGGCAGCGTGCTGGTCGTCGGGCTCGGCAACCGGCGGATCACCGCCGACTCGCTCGGGCCGCGCGTCATTGACAACATCCTCGTCACGCGCCACATGCGCGAAAACGCGCCGCAAAACGTGCGCGGCAGACTGCGCGCCGTCAGCGCGGCCGCGCCGGGCGTGCTCGGCGTCACCGGCATCGAGACCTGCGAAATCGTCAAAGGCATCGTCGAGCACACCAAGCCAGACGCGGTCATCGCAGTCGACGCGCTCGCCGCGCACGAAACGGGCCGCATCTGCACCACGATGCAGATCGCGGACACCGGCATCCAACCAGGTTCCGGCGTGGGCAATCACCGGCTCGGCCTCAACCGCGAAACGCTCGGCATTCCGGTCGTCGCGGTCGGCGTGCCGATGGTCGTCTATGCCGCGACGATCGCCCGCGACGCACTGGATCTGCTCATCGACGACCTCGGCGTGGACGAGGCGGAGCACGCAAGCGCGATTGACGCGCTGGTCGACCGCGTCGTGGAACGCAGGCTCGGCGACCTTGTCGTCACGCCGCGCGAGGTGGACGAGCGCGTCGAGCACATGGCCGAGCTGTTGTCTCTCGGCATCAACCGCGCGCTGCAACCGAGGCTGACCAAGGACGAGATCCCGGCGTTGATGCACTGAGTGACTGCCCGAAATGCAATATGCATTTCGGGCAAATGCATGGCCTTGCGGCCATGCGAAGAAAATTGTCCTCCGCTGCCTACGGGAAACGCCCCGCCCGCCCGGCAAAGCCAGGCGATACGATCGGATATGAAGGGGTTAGGCCCCTTCATGTACCCCAAGGCAAGCCGAAAAGAAGGCTTTTCTTTGGTTCTTTCTTTTCCCCCGAAAAGAAAGAACGCGTCCCTCCCCTGATTTCCCCTTCCTATCCTCCCCGCATGCTTTCTCCTCTCTGCGCATATACCATACCACCCAAAATCGGCCCAAGCGAAAGGTACGCCGCCGAATGAAAAAAGCGATTCGGACAATTTGCGTTTTGCTGGCCGCGCTGCTGTGCGGCTTTATCGGCTATGCGGCCGTTTCGGCGCAACTGCCGCCTGCGCGCCCCGCCGCGCTGACCGTCGATGTCGACTTATCGCAGCCCGCCGCGACGCACAAGCAGCAGGAGACGGAGCCCGAAGAGCTGCCGCAGGCAAACGGCGTCGAGGTCGAAATCCTCTCCAAGGAGCCTTCGCACGGCGCGCCGCTGCGCGTCCTGATCTATCATACCCACACGTACGAGGCGTATGAGCCGGATTTTGCCGACCAATACAAGGAAACGGAGCGGTGGCGCACCGCGGACGCGAATTTCAACATCGTGCGTGTCGGCGCGGAATTGGCGCGCTTGCTGCGCGACACGTATGGCATGACCGTTATGCACGACGAAACCGCATTTGAACCGCCGAGGCTGGACAGCGCGTACCAGCGTTCGCTGGAGGCGATTGAAAACCGCGCTGCGGTCGGCGAACTTTACGATCTGTACATTGACCTGCACCGCGATGCGTATGTCGAAGGCCGTTTCGCCGAAAACACCATCCAGGCGGGCGGTGAGGCGGCTGCCCGCGTCATGTTCCTCGTCGGCAATGGCAGCGGCACCTACAACGGCGCGGCGTTCGCGCAGATTCCGGACTGGAACCGGAACCTCGAACGCGCACAGGCGATCACCGAAGCGATCAACCTTGAGGCGCCGAACCTGTGCCGCCCGGTGTCCGTGAAATCGAGCCGGTACAACCAGCATGTGTCGACGGGCGCGCTGCTCGTCGAAATCGGCAACAACAAAAACACGCTGTCGGAAGCACTTCAGGCGGTACCGTTTCTTGCCCGGGCGATCGCCGAAACCGTCGGAGGCGTGATGCCGGTCATACAACATCCTGTGGTCGAAAAATAAACGTCCGCTACTGCTTGATATGGGTCGCCGGGCAGGGTATAATGAACGCGCTACAGAAAGGAGCGCCTTTATGCTTACCGACAACGCCATGAGAGTGCTGAGCAAACGATACTTTGCCCGCGATGAACACGGAAATCCGCTGGAGGACGCGGACGGCCTGTTCCGGCGCGTCGCCGCCGCGATCGCTGAGGCGGATCTTTTGACAAACCCGGACGCGGACACGCGCAAAACCGAAGAAACCTTCCTGCAACGGATGATATCGTTGCAGTTTTTGCCGAACTCGCCGACGCTGATGAACGCGGGCAGACCGCTGGGCCAGCTCTCCGCCTGTTTCGTGCTGCCGATTCCGGACAGCCTCGAAGGCATCTTTGAGACGGTCAAACAGGCCGCGCTGATCCACCAGAGCGGCGGCGGCACCGGCTTTTCGTTCTCGCGGCTGCGCCCGGAAGGCTCCGCGGTGCGTTCCAGCGGCGGCGTCGCCTCCGGCCCGGTCAGCTTCATGAAGGTCTACAACGCAGCGACCGAGGCGATCAAGCAGGGCGGCACGCGGCGCGGCGCGAACATGGGCATCCTGCGTGTCGACCACCCGGACATCCGCGCGTTCATCGCCTGCAAATCCGACCTGACGCAGTTTAACAATTTCAACATCTCCGTGGGCATCACCGAATCGTTCATGGAGGCCGTCGAATACGACGACACCTATCCTTTGCTCGACCCGTCGAACGGCCAGACTGTGCGCACCGAACGCGCGCGCGATATCTTCGACCTGATCGTCGACATGGCGTGGAAAAGCGGGGAGCCGGGCATCGTGTTCCTCGACCGGCTGAACCGCGACAACATCGTGCCGGAGATCGCCGAGATCGAGTCGACAAACCCGTGCGGCGAGCAGCCGCTGCTGCCGTACGAAAGCTGCAATTTGGGTTCGATCAACCTTGGCCGGATGCTGCGCGAGACGGACGACGGATACGAGGTCGATTACGACCTGCTCAGCGAGGTTGTCGACGACGCGGTGCATTTCCTCGACAATGTCATCACCGTCAACAAATACCCGCTCGATATCATCCGCGAGACGTCCCTCGGCACGCGGAAGATCGGCCTGGGCGTGATGGGCTGGGCGGACATGCTGTTCAAACTCGGCGTACCGTACAACAGCGACGACGCGATTTCGCTGGCCGAAGACGTGATGGGCTTCATCAACATGCGCGCGAAGGAGGCGACGCGGCTGCTGGCCGAGGAGCGCGGGCCGTTCCCGCTCGTCGACCGCAGTGTGTTCCGGGACGATCCGTACCCGCCGCGCAACGGCACCGTCACGACGATCGCGCCGACCGGCACGCTGTCGATCATCGCGGGCTGCTCCAGCGGCGTCGAGCCGCTGTTCGCGCTGTCGTTCGTCCGCAACGTTATGGACCATGACGCGCTGCCCGAGGTACACCCATATTTTGAGGAAATCGCGAAGAAGCGCGGGTTTTACAGCCCGGAACTGATGCGCAAGGTCGCGGAACACGGCACGCTGGACGGCATCCCGGGCATTCCGGCCGATGTGCGCGACGTGTTCGTCACCGCGCACGACGTGTCGCCCGCGTACCACATCCGGATGCAGGCTGCCTTCCAGCAGTCGACCGACAACGCGGTCTCCAAAACCGTCAATTTCCGGCACGACGCCACGCGCGACGAGGTGCGCGAGGTGTACGAGCTGGCCTGGCGGCTCGGCTGCAAGGGCGTGACGATTTACCGCGACGGCAGCCGCGACGCGCAGGTGCTAAATGTCGGCAACAAGGCGGAAGAAAAGCCCGCCGACGAAAAACCGGAAGGCCCCGCGGCGACCGCGAAGCGCGAGCCGATCCAGCCCCGGCCGCGCCCGGAAGTGACGATGGGCATCACCGAGAAGGTGCGGATTGGTTGCGGCAACCTCTATGTCACCGTCAATTACGACGAGCACGGCATCTGCGAGGTATTCACGAACCTCGGCCGCGCGGGCGGCTGCCCGTCGCAGAGCGAGGCGACGAGCCGGCTGGCGTCGATGTCGCTGCGCGCCGGTATGGACGTCAACACGATCATCGAGCAGTTGCGCGGCATCCGCTGCCATTCGACGCTGCGCCAGCCAGGCCTCAAGGTGCTGTCCTGCCCGGACGCGATCGGCCGCGTGCTCGAAAAGGTCGTCAAGGCCCGCGACGGCCACGCGGTGCAGTTGATCGACGCGGAAGCGCTCAAGCCCGAAACGGACACGAAGAAAAATGGCTGCATTCAGAATTGCTCGCTCTGTTCCGAGCGCGATATGTGTGAAAAGGGCCGCGCGTCGCGCTGCGTGGAATGCGGGTCGCCGGTCGAGTACGAAGGCGGCTGCATCGTCTGCAGGGCGTGCGGGTATTCGAAGTGCGGGTGAGGAACGAGGAGGACGCAAGGAGGACGCAAGGAGGACGCAAGGAGGCTCTGCCTCCTTGACCTCCGCCAAAGGGGTTAAACCCCTTTGGAAACCCTGCTTTGCGTCTGGCGGCGGGGAGGGGTTGTTCAAGGAAAACTCGCCGCTTGCAGTGTTTGGCTACGGTATTATTGGAATATCTACGGAAATCATGCCGACAGTCATTGGCGGCACCTGCGCGACAACCTCGGCTTTGGGGTTCATCGCTTGTGTGGGGCCATAGGCGATACGCTCCACGCCGTATGGGCCGGGCGGTCGGATTCCGGTTACATCAGAGCGAACATACCATAACCCCGTTTCTTTCACGCGCTGCGCCCCGATTTCGCTGTGCCTGTCCTTCCATTTTTCGGCGTTTTCGCGCCGTATCATATTCTGCGCCAACAACAACAGCAACCGGGCGCCCTGGTCAGCCACGGCTTTTGCGGCATCAGTGAATTGCGCGTCGTAGCAGATATTTATGCCGTATGGAAGGCCCTTGATTGCAAAGATTGGATACTCCCCGCCCGGTGTGAAAAACAATTCGTTTGGGTCGATAAGATGCGTTTTACGGTAGACGCCCGTCATTTTGCCCCTGTTCACAACAACGGCAGCGTTGAAGAGCTTTCCTGATTTTTTCTCGGCCGCACCAAAAACGAGCGCTGGTTTGACATGTTCTTTTCCAAACGTCAACATCATCTCAAGCGCCGCGCGAGGATCGCCAATGATCTCGGGGGTCTGGCAAGCGCCGACGCGAACAATGCTCTTCATCATTTTCCCGCTCCACGCCGTTTTCTCCATTTTACAAAAAGGGCGAAACCGCACAAAGGCGTGTCGCCCCAAACATCATCCAAAAGAGGCCCTAAGAAGGGTTTCCAAAGGGCCAATGGCCCTTTGGCAGGGTCCAGGGGCGGAGCCCCTGGCGTCCCCCCTGTGTCCCTTACTTCTTCTTGTTCCGGAGCATGCCGAACGCCGTGCCGCCGCAAAGGACGACCGCCGCGATCAGAATCCACACCCAGGTCGGAATGCCTTCGCTCGCCGTAACCGGCGCGGTCGTCGGCGCGACGGTCGGGGCTTCCGTCGGTGCTTCCGTCGGAGCCTCTGTCGGGGCTTCGGTGGGCGCTTCCGTCGGCGCGTCGGTGGGCGTCTCTGTCGGCGCTTCGGTTGGGGTTTCCGTCGGGGCCGCTGTCGGCGCTTCCGTCGGGGTCTCCGTCGGAGCCGCTGTCGGCGCTTCGGTGACTACCGCGGCGACGTCCGTCGTGACGATTTCTTCAGAGGTCTCCGGGACACCGCTCGCGGTCTCCTCGGCGGGTACGTCGGTCGCTTCCGGCGCCGCAATCGGTTCGGGCAGCACGATCAGCTCGGGATGGCTTTCCACGCCCAGTTCTTCGATCCACGCGTCGATCTGCGCGCTGAACGAGGTTTCCTGCTTGGCGGAGGTCAGCGATTCGAGGAGCGAGGCGCGCGTCGCGTCGCTGATCGGCTTCGCGCCGGCCGTCGCGTCCGCGGCGTACTGAATGATGTGCACGCCGAAATCGGTCAGGACGGGGTCGCTCACCTTGCCGATGGCGTCAAGCGCCATCGCGGCGTCGCGGAATTTCGTGTCCCACATCACCGATTCCTTGTGTACCATGTATCCTTCCGGGTTGCTTTCCATGCCGGGGTCGGTGCCGTATGCCTTGATCAGCGAATCAAACGACTCGCCGGCCGCGAGTTTGGCGTTGATTTCGTCGAACTGCGGCTGCATCGCCGGCAGGATCGTCGTGCGGATTTCTTCGTATTGCTTTTGCAGCGCGTCATACGCCGCCTGCTTCGCGTCGATGTCCTTCTGGATATCTTCGGCGGCGCGCGGCGCGGTCTCAGGCGGCGTTTCCGGAACGTTTTCGAGCGCGGCGAGCTCCGCGTTAAACCCGTCCAGCGCGGTCTGCGCGGCCGTGAGGTCCGTCTCGATGTCGATCATGTTCGCGTTGATCTCGTCCGGGAAGTTGAGCAGAATGTGCTTGACCAGCCGGTAGCCTTCCGGCGTATAGGCGATCTCGGTGCCGTAATACATCTGGTACGTTTCGTACATCTGGATGTCCGTGCCGTACGACGCCTTGTCGCTGTCCACCTGCTTTTGGTATTCGGCGGCAATTTCCTCGTCGGTGACGGCGACGTCCTTTACAATCGACTCAAAGAGCCGGTTGTACGGCATGTTGTTGATGTACTGCTCGATGTACGTATCAACCGTCATGCCGCTCGCCGCCAGCGTCTCGATGACCTGTTCGGCGGTCATGCCGTAATAGGCGACATACTCGGCGATGCCCGCGTCAAAATCCGCCTTCGCCTTTTCCTGGGCGGCTGCGCGGTCCTCTTCGGTGAGCGTGTCCAGGCCGAGTTCCTTGACCTTGACGTCCATCACGCCGTACAGCGTCTGGGCGTGCATCACTTCGTCGAGAATGTATCCGAGCTCTTCGGCGGAGAGCTGCATGCCGTTCGTTTGGTAGTAGCTGTTATACTGTTCGTACTGCTCGTCGTAGTACGCCTGTACCTCGCTCAGCCGCTTGACAATTTCGCCAACCTTGATTACGACCGGATCGCCGCCGTCGGCCGCGGCGGGCTCCGTTGCGGTGGGTTCGGCCGTCGGCGCGGCGGGCGCGGTTTCCGCCAGCGCCGGCATGCCGACCAGCAGAACCGCCAACAGCAAAGCAAGTATACGTATCGTCTTCATGATGATCCCCTTTCTTTTCGTTCGCCTAAGTATGACACAAGCGCGCCGCGCACACAAGTATATTTTGTTCCCATTTCGAATTTGTATGCGGTGTTTACAGCTTGTTCAAATTATTTTAAGCCAATATTGAATAGTGCGAGATATTTTGAGATATCGGGAGAAAACAATTGAAAAGAGCGGGAAAATCGCCGAAATCGACGTATATTTGATTTTGACTTTCTTTGATTTTTGTCTTATGATTTACTCGTCAAAAGGAACAGCCAAACAACATCAAGGAGGAACATAAAATGCTTACGCTTTCAAGGGTTAACCGTGTGCCGGTCGTCCGCCGCAGCCCGTACGCCAGTTGGCCGTTTGGCGATGATTTTTTCCGCCCGTTCGCGGAGATGGTTTCTTCGCCGATGCGCACCGCTGTGCGCGAGACTGAAACCGCGTATCTGTTTGACGCGGAGCTGCCGGGCTTTGAACCCGGCGAGATCGACCTGACCGTCGCCGACGGCATGCTGACGATCGCGGCCGAACACAAGGAGGGCGGCGAGACAGAACCCGCCTTCGCCTCCCGCGCCATCCGCCGCAGCTTCTCCATCGAAAATGTCGATGAGGAGAACATTCAGGCGCAGTACAAAAACGGCGTGCTGCGCGTGACCCTCCCAAAGATCAAGGAACCGGAAGCGCCCGCGCCGCGCAAGATTGCGGTGCAGTAAAGGAAGAGGGAGGGGATGAAAGGACGCCAAGGGGCTTTGCCCCTTGGATCCCCACTTAAGGGCCATTGGCCCTTAAGAATCCCTTCTTTGTCTGTGGGCAAGGGTTTCTGTGTTCATGAAGTCCAACCCGCCGTGAGGCGAAAATGCAGGGTT
>JAVBOQ010000242.1:0-8180 GCA_031550455.1 Eubacteriales bacterium | reverse complement strand
AAAGGGGTTACACCCCTTTGGAAACCCTGATTCGCCTCACGGCGAGCTGGTAACTGACTGTATGCTTACACCCCAAATCAGGGATTCTTAAGGGCCAATGGCCCTTAAGAAGGGTTCCAAGGGGCGGAGCCCCTTGGCGTTCCTCCCCCCCCTCTTCTCCCCCACAAAAGGAGGTACATCCATGCCCGCAACCCTGATCGACGGCAAGGCGATTGCCCTTGCGATCCGCGCGGAGATCAAAGCGCGGTGCGCGGCGCTGGTGGCGCGCGGCGTGCAGCCCGCGCTGGCCGTGGTGCTGGTCGGCGACGACCCGGCAAGCCAGATTTACGTCAAGAACAAAAAGATCGGCTGCGAGAAGGCCGGGATCCGCTCGGTGGAGATCCGCCTGCCGGAGGACACGGCGCAGGAAGCGCTCGACGACACGATCCGCAAACTGAACGCCGACCCGGAGATCGACGGCATTCTGGTGCAGTTTCCGCTGCCGAAAGGGCTGTCGGAGCCGCGCGTGCTGGCGCTGATCGACCCGAAGAAGGACGTCGACGGGTTCCATGTGGAGAGCATGGGCGCGCTGGTCACCGGCGGGCGCGGGTTCGTCTCCTGCACACCGAAGGGCTGCATGGCGTTAATCCGCAGCACCGGAATGGACCTTTCCGGCAAGGAAGCGGTCGTCGTCGGGCGGTCGAACAACGTCGGCAAACCGATGGCGCTGCTGCTGCTCCAACAGAACGCGACAGTGACCGTCTGCCATTCGCGAACGCGGGATTTGGCCGCGCACACGCGCCGCGCCGACGTGCTGGTCGCAGCGGTCGGCAGGCCCGGTATGATCACCGGCGACATGATCAAGCCCGGCGCGGTCGTCATCGATATCGGCATCAACCGGCTCGATACCGGCAAGGTCGTCGGCGACGTTGTCTTTGACGAGGCCCTGGAGGTCGCGGGGTTCATCACGCCGGTGCCGGGCGGCGTCGGCCCGATGACGATCGCGATGCTGCTTGAAAACACGCTGGAATCGGCGGAGGCGAGGGCGTAATTGGAACGCATGCTGTCCGTCACCCAACTGAACGAATACGTGCGCCGCGCGCTGGCCGCCGACCCGATGCTCAAGGGCGTCCGGCTGCGCGGCGAAATCAGCAATTTCAAGCGGCACAGCGCAGGCCACCTGTACTTCACGCTCAAGGACGAGGAGTCGCGGATCGCGTGCGTGATGTTCCGGTCGGCTGCGTACGACCTGACGATCCAGCCGTCCGACGGCATGCGCGTCGTCGCGACCGGCAGCGCGGCGCTGTACCCGGCCGCGGGCCAGTTCCAGTTCTACGTCGACGCGATGCGCGCGGACGGCGTTGGCGACCTGTTCCTGGCGTTTGAGCGGCTCAAAGCGCGGCTGATGGCGGAAGGGCTGTTCGACCCGGCGCTGAAAAAACAGTTGCCGATGCTGCCGCGCGCGGTCGGCATCGTCACGTCGCCGACCGGCGCGGTCGTGCACGACATCGAGCGGGTCGCGGCGCGGCGGCATCCGGGCGTGCGGCTTGTGCTCCAAAAGGCGCTGGTGCAGGGCGCGGGCGCGGCGGAAGACATCGCGCGCGGCATCCGGGCGCTCGACGCGCGTGCCGACATCGACGTGATCATCGTCGGGCGCGGCGGCGGGTCGATGGAGGAACTGTGGGCGTTTAACGAAGAGGCCGTCGCCCGGGCGATTTTCGCCTGCGAAAAACCGGTCATCAGCGCCGTCGGGCACGAGACCGACTTTACGATCGCCGACTTTGTCGCGGACGTGCGCGCGGCGACGCCGTCTCAGGCGGCCGAGCTCGCCGTGCCGCGGCTTGACGACTTGCGGGACATGCTGGATGGCTATGCCGCGCGGCTCCGGAGGGCGCGGCGGACACATTTCGCGCTGCTCACCGGGCGGCTTGACAATTGCCGGGCGCGGCTTTCAGCGCTGCATCCGGCGGGCCGGATCGCGGCGCGGCGCGCCGCCGCGGACGCCGCGCGGGCGCTGCTTGACGCGCGGATGGCGCATCTTTTGCAGCGGGAAAAGCTGCGGTTGGCGGCGCTTGACGCAAAGCTCGGCGCGCTGTCTCCGCTCAAGGTGCTGGAGCGCGGATACGCGCTGGTGACGGACACAAACGGCGCGCCGGTCACGGCCGCGCGGCGGGTGAACCCGGGCGACCGCGTCCGCGTCCGGATGCGGGACGGCGCGCTCGGCGCGACGATAACGGAGGTCTTGCATGGCGACGAAAAAGAAACAGGCGCTTGATTTTGAAGCGGGCCTCGCCGCGCTGGAAGCGCTGGTTCAAAAAATGGAAGGCGAGCTGCCGCTGGAAGAAGCGATGGCCGTCTACGAAGAGGGCGTGAAGCTGCACGCGGCGCTGGCCGCGCAGTTGGAAGCCGGCGAAAAGCGGCTGGCCGCGATCTGCGGCGCGGAGGAAACAGATGGACTATGACGCGCAATACGCGGCGTACCGCGACGCGGTGGAAGAGACGCTGCGGCGGTCGCTGGACGGCTCGTCCGCGCCGGAGCCGCTGCTTTCCGCGATGGGCTACAGCCTGCTGGCGGGCGGCAAGCGGCTGCGCCCGGTGATGCTGCTCGCGGCCTGCGAAATGGCGGGCGGCGACGCGCGCGACGCGCTGCCGTACGCCGCCGCGATCGAAATGATCCATACATACTCGCTGATCCACGACGACCTGCCCGCGATGGACGATGACGACTTCCGGCGCGGGCGGCCGACGAACCACAAGGTGTACGGCGAGGGTATGGCGGTGCTGGCCGGCGACGGGCTTTTGTCGCTGGCGATGGAAACGATGCTCCGCGCGGCGGACACGCCGCGAAAGATCGAGGCCGCGCGCCGCGTCGCGAAGGCGGCCGGCGTCTCCGGCATGGTCGCCGGTCAGTGCGCCGACCTTCGCTGCGAGCGGGAAAATTCCTGCGGCGCGGCGGACATCGCCTACATCCACCTGCACAAGACCGCCGACATGTTCATCGGCGCGGTGACGGCCGGGCTTTCGGCCGGCGGGGCGGACGGCGACAAAATGCTTTGCGGCGAGCGGTTCGCGGAGGCGCTCGGCGTCGCGTTTCAGATTCAGGACGATCTGCTGGACATTCGGGGCGACGCGGCGGCGCTCGGCAAGGCGACCGGCATGGACGCGGCGCGCGGCAAGCTGACGTGGCCCGGCGTGTTCGGCGTTTCGGCGTCCGAAAACGCCGTGCGGGACAAGCTCGACGCCGCGACCCGCGCGCTCGCGCCCTTCGGCCGCGCGGCCTGGTTTTTGACAGAACTGGCCGGGCGGCTTTTGACGAGGGAACGCTGATGGCGGAGTTGCAAGAGTTTTTCGGCAACCGGGTGCTGGGCGCAGCCGCGCTGGCGTGGGCCTTCGCGCAGGTGCTCAAGGTCATCCTGGTCAGCATCGCGTCGAAAAAGCTGACGCTGTCGCGGATGGTCGGCTCCGGCGGCATGCCAAGCTCCCACGCGGCGTTCGTCGTGTCGCTGGCGTTCGCGATCGGCTTTCGCGCCGGGTTTGACTCGGCGGTGTTCGCGCTGTCCGCCGTGTTCGCGATTGTCGTGATGTATGACGCCGCGGGTGTGCGCCGGGCCGCCGGCATTCAGGCGAAGATGCTCAACCGGATGGTCGTCGACCTGATCGAGGAAGGCCACCTGCCGCAGTATGAAACGCTCAAGGAGCTGCTCGGCCACACGCCGGTCGAGGTGTTCGCCGGCGCGATCGTCGGCGCGTTCGTGTCCGCGCTTCTGATGTAATCAAAGGAGGAACCATGGCGCTGTTCATTGACAAGGCGCGCATCACCGTCCGGGCCGGCAACGGCGGCAACGGCTGCGTGTCGTTCCACAGGGAAAAATTCATCCAAAACGGCGGGCCGGACGGCGGGGACGGGGGCCGTGGCGGCGACATTGTGATGGTCGCCGACCCGAGCATGCACACGCTGATGGACTTTCGCAACCGGACGAAGTACACCGCGCCGAACGGCGAGGACGGGTCGAGCCGCTTTTGTTTCGGAAAATCCGGCGAGCAGCTTGTGATCAAGGTGCCGTCCGGGACGATCGTCCGCGACGTCGCGACCGGGCATGTCGCGGCGGACCTGCGCGAAGCCGGCGATACACGCGTGCTGCAGCGGGGCGGGCGCGGTGGCTGGGGCAACGCGCATTTCGCCACACCAACCCGGCAAGCGCCGAATTTCGCCAAACCGGGCGAGAAAAACACGCCGCGCGAACTGGAACTGGAGCTCAAATCGATCGCCGACGTCGGACTGGTCGGCTATCCGAACGTTGGCAAGTCGACGATTCTGTCCGTCGTCACCGCCGCGAAGCCGAAAATCGCCAACTATCATTTTACGACGCTCGCGCCGAACCTCGGCATCGTCCGTGAATACGGCCAGGACTATGTGATGGCCGATATTCCGGGCCTCGTCGAAGGCGCGCACCTCGGCGTCGGCCTCGGGCACGCGTTCCTGCGCCATGTCGAGCGGACACGGCTGCTTGTGCACGTCATCGACGCCGCGGGCAGCGAAGACCGCGATCCGGTCGATGATTTTGACAAGATCAACGGCGAACTTCGGCAGTACGGAAAGCTTGCCGAGCGGCCGCAGATCGTCGCCGCGAACAAGACCGACCTGCCCGGCGCAGAGGAGAACATCACACGGCTGAAAGCGCATCTTGCGGGCATGCACATTCCGGTGTTTCCGGTTTCCGCCGCGACACGGCAGGGATTCGCGCCGCTCCTGAAAGAAATCGCGCGCGTGCTGCCGACGCTGCCGGAACCGGAGCCTTTCGAGGACGCCGACTTTATTCCGGAGGGCGCGGATGAAAACGAGTTTGTCATCGAGGCCGAGGACGGCGTCTATTATGTCGACGGGCCGGGCGCGCAGCGGCTGATCGACTCGGTCAACTTCGGCGACGAGGAGTCGATGAACTGGTTCCACCGGACGCTGCGCCGCCTCGGCGTAATCGAACGCCTGCGCACGCTCGGCGCGAAGGAAGGCGACACGGTCGTGCTGGGCGATATGGAATTTGATTTTGTGGAGTGAAGAAAATGACGAGCAAGCAACGCGCGTTTCTGCGCGGCATGGCGAACACGATGGAGCCGATTCTGCACATCGGCAAGGACGGCATCACGCAGCCGCTGGTGCAGCAGGCGTGGGACGCGCTGGAGGCCCGCGAGCTGATCAAGGTGACCGTCCAGCGGTACGCGCCGTTTGACTCGACGCGAGAGGCCTGCGACGCGCTGTGCGAAAAGACCCACGCAGAGGCCGTGCAGGTGATCGGGTCGAAATTCGTGCTGTACAGGCGGTCAAGGGAAGAGCCGCATTTGATTGAGGCGTAAGCGGTGGGGAACGATAGGGACGCCAGGAGGCTCTGCCTCCTGGACCTCCGCCAAAGGGGCCAGCCCCTTTGGAAACCCTTATTTTTCGCCTCACGGCGGGAGATAGGATCGTCATGCCCATCCCCAGGAAGGGATTCTTAAGGGCCGAAGGCCCTTAAGCGGAGGATCCAAGGAGGCAGAGCCTCCTTGGCGTTCCCCTCGGCCTCGTCCTACAGCGTAAACTTCGTCTTCTTCTTTCGCCGGCACAGCGCGCAGAGCGCAAGGCATACGAAGCCCGGCACGAGATAGACCGGCTGCCTGGACGCCAGGTACATTACGGTCAACCCGACGCCGTACAGCGCGTACCGGCGTTTTTTTCCGGGGTCGAGCACGCGCGCGAGGATCAGGTCGCGGCGCGGCGCGCGGCCTCCGCGCCCAAGGGACGACAGTTGCGCGTCGGTCGCGGGCGCGGCCGACCCGGCCATCTCGATCAGCCCGTCGCGGCCGAGCAGGCGTGTGCGCGGCGACAGCGCCTCGGCAAGCCGGATCGCGTCCGCCGCGAACCCGCTTGTTGAGGCGGCGACGCAAATGTCCGCGCCCTCCCGGCGCGCGTCGCGGACGCAGCCGAGCACATCGTCGCACGACGCCGGGGTGGACGCGTGCCGCTGCAGGCAGGCGATCCAGACGCGCCGCCCCTCGTGCGCCGCGAGCATGCCGCGCGCTTTGGCCGCAAAGTCCGTCAGGGGCAGCGCCTGCGCCAGCCAGCTCGCAGCGTTTGCGGCCGCGTCCCGCCCGGACATGACCAGCAGCGCGTCCACGGCCATTTCGCCGCCAATGCGTCTGCGGAGCGCGGCCTCCCGCCGAAGAAGCGTCCGGTTTTCGCCGAGCTGAATGGTGCGCAGCGCGAGCAGTGCCAGCGCCGTGCCCGCGGCGAGCGCCGGAAGCGCGCGCCCGAACACTGCGTAGAACCATAGGACACAGGCTGTCAGGATCAACAGGGAAAGGCCGAGGCGATCAATCCGCCCGGCCAGCCTGGTTTTTCGTTGCAGCGGAGGCTGCATGTCAGCCGCGGCTGCGGTAGCTGCCGCACTTGCTCTCGTCGTCGGAAACGCCGCTGGACGCGCCGGAGATCGGTTCGACGCGAATCTTTTTCAGCGAGCAATAGTTGCTCGGATCGTGGTACGAGCACGACGCGACGCCGCATTGGATGCACGGATTCGTATTGGTTTCCTCACGCATATGGATAACCCTCCTTCACGTTGGTTTACCGCTAGGTTGCGCAGCGCAACAAAAGTTATGCACGGAGGTTTTATGAGGCAGCTTTCAGTCAAACAACTGACCCGGGCGGCCGTGGTCGCCGCGCTGTACGCGGCGATCACGCTTACGCTCGCGCCGATCGGATTCGGCCCGTGGCAACTGCGCGTCGCGGAGGCGATGACACTGCTGCCGGCGCTCTGGCCGGAGGCCGGCGTCGGCCTGTTCGTTGGTTGCGCGCTATCGAACCTTGTCGGCGGATACGGCTTGCCGGACATCATCGTCGGAAGCCTGGCGACGCTCGCGGCCGCGCTGCTGACGCGCCGTCTCCGCGCGAAGCCAGCGCTGGCCGCGCTGCCGCCGGTATTGATCAACGCGGTCGCGATCGGGCTGCTGCTGCACTATGTCCTGAAGGCGCCGCTGTGGCTTACGATGTTGCAGGTCGGCGCGGGTCAGGCGGCCGCGTGTTACGCGCTTGGTCTGCCGCTGCTGGCCGCGATGAGAAGGATATCCAAATAAACCGCGGTGAATCGGCTTGTGCGGATCCACGAATTACGGTATAATCAATGTGCGTTGTGCGATACCGATTCCTTTTAGGGTTTGGCATAACGAACCTGTGGCGACGAACCAGAACAAAGCGAGGAAATGTCAATGAAAAAATGGATCGCAATCACCCTGATGGCACTGATGATGTGGACACCGCTGCTGGCGCTGGCGACCACTGCGCCCGCGTTGGATTTGAACGCGCAGATCGAAGCGACGCTCAAGCAGTATGGCTACGCGAGCCTGGAAGACGCGATGAAGGCGAACGGCGTCGACACGATCGAAGCGCTTGCCGCGCTCGCGATGACCGGAAAGCTCGTGCCCGGCACGGCGGCCGCGTCGGAGGATGCGCCCGCGGTTGAAGAGCGCTCGTTCGACGGCAAGGTGCTCGCGACAATGGAAATGGAAGCCTCGGCCGAGGAGATCCAATACTTCTTTCAGGAGCAGCTCGGCATCCCGATCAAGCAGTTCCTGACGTTCCCGACCGTCAACGAGGCGCTGCTGGCGCTGAAAACCGGCAAGGTGGACACGCTGCTGAGCATGAACTCCACCGCCACCTATATGGCGCAGCAGGACGAAACGCTGTACACCTACATGGACCCGCGCCTGAAGGATCTCGCGGACATTTCGCTGTCGATGGTCGTGCTCAAGGCGTCCGAGGCGCTCGGGCTTGAGCTCAACGAGGCGATTCACGCGCTGGAGGCCGACGGCACGCTGATGAAGCTTGCGGGCGGCCTGTTCGGCGGCGAACCGCCGGCCGTGCCGGAGGCGAAGGTTGAAGGCGAGCCGCTGCGCGTCGGCGTCACGGGCGACATTCCGCCGGTGGACTATGTGGACGCATCCGGCAACCCGACCGGGTACAACGTCAACCTGATGAACCAGGTCGGCGCGCTGCTCGGCCGCCCGATCGAGTTCGTGCTGATCAACAAAGCGGCCGCGATCACGTCGCTGATGACCGGCAGGATCGACATCCTGTTCTGGCAGGAGCAGGCGCTGTCCGAGGAAGTGAAGGCGATGGTCGGTGACCTGAGCAACGCGGTCTTCATCACCGATCCGTACCTCAAGGTCAGCGT
>JAVBOQ010000197.1:0-17548 GCA_031550455.1 Eubacteriales bacterium | reverse complement strand
AACGCATCCAAAGCGGCGAGAGATTTTTTCATCCGGCTAGGAGCCGGAACGAGGCGTAGCAGCGCTACGCCGAGTGGAGAGCGACAACGCCGTATGGAAAAAGATCCGCCGCGACGATGCGGTAAGGTTTGGAATTGGTATCATACCAATTCCCCGGTCAATTGAAAGGAGCGACAACCATGGCACTCAACTGCGCGATCGTCGGCGCGGGCAACATCGGCAAGACCCACGCCCGCTGCTATCAAAACGACGAACTGGCCAACCTGATCGCCATCTGCGACATCGTGCCCGAAAAGGCGGACAAAGCGGCCGCCGAGTTCGGTATCGAGGCGTTTTATTCGCTGAAGGACATGCTCAAAGCGCATCCGGAGATTGACATCGTGTCCGTCTGCACGTCGGGCTACGACAACGGCTCGATGCACTTCGAGCCCGCGATGGAGGCGCTCGACGCCGGGAAGAACGTACTTGTCGAAAAGCCGATCTGCGCCGACCTTCGCGACGCGCAGGCGCTTGTCCGCTTCGCGGCGCAAAAGAAAGTGGCGCTCGGCTGCGATTTGAACCATTACTTCACGAAGACCGCCGATTACGCCGACCAACTGATCCGCGACAAGAAAATCGGCGAACTGGTCTACTGCATCCACAAGGTCGGGTTCAACGGCAGCGAAAAGAAATACGCGGGCGTCGGTACGCCGCGCTGGCAGACGCCGTACTCGCACGTCAAGGCGTTCTGCGCCCACCCGTTCAGCGTCATGCGGCACTTCTGCGGCGACATCGTGCAGGTGCAGGCGTTCATGGACCGCCCGGGCGTGCGCCGCACGGCGTGCGACCCGATGCTGTCGATCAACGGCATCCACGTCCGGTTCGCGAACGGCGGCATCGGCTACCTGCTCAGCCAGCGCGGCGACGCGATGTTCGGCCTCGGCGGCTGGTGGAGCTATGAGCACGCGGGCGCGCGCGGCACATTCTGCATCGAGAACTGCGTCGAGAAGGTGCATTACTGGGACGTCGACAAGGTCGAAAACCCGAGCATGGCAAGCCCGAAACCCGAAGTGTTCGACACCGGCATCACCGATTTCGGCGCGACGTTCCCGGTGCGGATCCACGCGTTCCTCGAGGACATCGCGAACAAGGTGCCGATCGAGCACATCCGCGCGTCGGGCCGCGACGCGCTGGCGACGCTGACCTACACGTTCGCCGCGATGCGCTCCTATGAAGAGGGCGGCGCGCTCGTGATCCCGGAGCCGCTGCCCGCGCTGCACGGCGACGTCCGGTATGTCTGGTAAGCCGAGAAATTTACTGTTCCTGCTGGCGGATCAGTTCCGCCACGACGCGCTGGGCGTGACGAGCGGCGGCTTTGTCAAAACGCCGCACCTTGACCGGCTGGCGGCGCGCGGCGCGCTGTTCACGAGGGCGTACACGCCGCTGCCGGTCTGCGCGCCCGCGCGGCAGGCGCTTTTCACGGGCCGCCACCCGGACGCGGACGGCGCGTACTGGAACTACGGCTTCTTCCCGACGCCGCCGCTTTTGCCGTGCGGAACCTGGCCTGAACAGCTCGCGGCAAAAGGATCGCAAGGGCTGTACGCGGGCAAATGGAACGTCTCGCCCGCCGCCGGGCCGAAAGATTTCGGTTTCGCGGCCGTCGCCGACGAAAAGGCACACGGCGCGCTGATCAAACAAAAGTACCCGAACTTGCGGCTGCCCGGCGGCTGGATGGGCTGCGAAAGCCCGGTCGCGCTTTCGGACAGCAAGGCGCATTTTCTGGCCACGCAGGCGCTTGACATGGTGAAGGGCTGCGACCCGGGCAAACCGTGGCATCTGTGGCTGGACTTCGGCGTGCCGCACCTGCCATGTCAGCCAAGCGCGCCGTTTTCAACGATGTACGATCCGAAGCGCATCCCGCCGTGGCCCGGTTTTGACGACACGTTCGCCGGAAAGCCGTTCTGCCACCGGCAGCAGGCGTGGAACTGGCGGCTGGAATCCATGCCGTGGCGGGAGATGGCGGCGCAGGTCGCGCGGTACTTCGGCATGGTGTCGCAGATCGACGACGCGATCGGGCTGCTGCTCGGCGGCCTGGAAGAAGCCGGGCTGCTCGGCGACACGCTGATCGTGTTCACCTCGGATCACGGCGACATGTGCGGCAACCACCGGATGTTCGACAAGCACTGTGTGATGTACGACGACATCGTGCGCGTGCCGCTGATCGTGGCCGGGCCGGGCGTGGCGGCGCGGGAAAGCCGCACGCTGGTATCCAACTGCCTCGACCTGCCGTTGACGATTTGCGAGGCGTTCGGCCTTGCGCCGCCGAAGGACGGCCACGGGCTGCCGCTGCCGCTTTCCGGCGGGGCGCCGCGCGCGTGGATCACGTCGTCGTCGAACGGGCAGCAGTTCGGCATGTTCAACACGCGGATGATCACCGACGGGCGCGTCAAGTACGTCTGGAACCTGACCGACGTCGACGAGCTGTATGACCTTGACAAAGACCCGGGCGAGCTTTTCAACCGCGTCGATGACCCGGCGTTCGCGCAGGTGTTGCCCGTGTTGCGAAAACTGCTGTATGACGACCTTTGCGCGCACGGCGACCCGTTCGTCCGCGGCGACTGGGTCGCCCCGCAGCTGCTTGAAGGGCGCAAGAGCCGCCCGGCCCAATGAAACGGAGGAGGAATTCGAATGAAACGCCTGCTATCCCTGATGCTCATGGCCGCCCTGATCCTGTCCCTGCCCGCCGCCGCGAACGCCGCCGAAACGGTTGAACTGCGCTTCGTGCGCATCGGCAACGACAAGGCGGAGGCCGATTTCTGGGCCGGCGTCATCGCGGATTACGAGGCCGCGAACCCGGGCGTCAAGATCCTGTACGACGACGCCGCGATCGGCGAGCCGATGGAAACGAAGCTGAACACGCTGTTCGCCGCGAACGCCGGCCCGGACATCATCGGCCACGGCATCCTGTCGGTCGCGCAGCGCGCGGAGCTTGGGCATTATCAGCCGATCGACGAATACTTCAACAACTGGGCGGACGGCCCGGACATGATGGAGAGCATCCTGAACAACGGCCGCTACAAAGGCAAGCTGTACGGCCTCGGCTATTCCGCGACGCCGTACATCTTCGCGTACCGAAAGGATCTTCTTGAGGCCGCGAACATCGCGGTGCCGGAGACGTGGGAGGAACTGCGCGACGCCGCGCGGGCGCTGACCGTAAAGGACGGCGACCGGATCACGCAGGCCGGGTTCGTTTTCCCACTGAAGGGCGGCAACATGGTCGAATTCGACGTGTTCGCGTTCGGCAACGGCGCGCGGTTCATGGACGAGGCGTCCAACCCGACGCTGGACACGCCGCAAGCGCTCGCGGCGTTCGAGTTCCTGATGAGCTTTCTGCCCGAGGTCAACGTCCCGTACGACAACAACGAGTCGAACCCGTTCATCAAGGGCAACGCCGCGATGACGCTGATCAACAACGTCGCGCTTCGGCCGATGCTGGAGAACCCCGAGTACGCGGGCAAGATCGGCATCGCGATGCCGCCTTCCGCCACGGAGCGGGCGACGTTCTGCGGCTGCAACATGCTGTTCATCGGCCGCGACTGCAAGAACCCGGACGCGGCCTTTGAATTCATCAAGTTCGCGCTCAGCCCCGAGATCGAGATGCGCCGCGCCGAGCTGCTCAATGTGCCCGTAACGCGCACGTCGCTGCTCGAACAGTTCGTCGCCCTCGACCCGGCCAACGCGGTGCGCGCGGAATGCGTCACAAACGGCGTCGGTATGCCGCGCGCCGTCTGGAGCACGCAGTTCCAGGCGCTGCGGAACGAAATGGTGCAGGCCGTGCTGTACGGCAAGGCCGACCCGGCCGACGCGCTCCAGGACGCGCAGGCGAGGCTGCTCGACGAGATCGCGATGATGGATTGAGAAGAGAGGCGCGGGTACAGGCGACGACGGCGGAGAAGTCAACGAAATAACGGAAGTCCCCAGTCTGCTCGATGTGCTGGACATCGGGCAGACGCAGCGGGAAGAAAAACGCTATTTCTTTGCGTCTTTGGCGATGTCGAACTGTTCGCCAGCGCCTTTCGCGCCCGCTAGTGCATTGAAAACCCGCGCCACAGCGCCTCGGCATGACGTTTGGCGAGGATCACAGCCGCTTGGGCAAGGCTCGTCTGGCTGATAACATCGCGGTCGTTCGCTATGTGGCTCTAATCATGCGGTTAGCCCTGACATTTTTCGAAACATTAATTGAAAAAAGCACGCGGGAATGCTATACTGATCAAAAAAGGATAGAGGTCGCGTATGAAGGATGAAACACGGCAAAAGCTCGTTTCGCTCGGCATGGATCTGGACCAGACGCTGGCCCGCTTTGTCGGCAACGAAACGCTGCTGTTTCGTTTCTTAAAAAAGTTTTTGCAGGATCAGAGCTACCATCAGTTGATGCAGGCGGTGACCGACGGAGACGCGGACGCAGGCTTCCGCGCCGCGCACACGCTCAAGGGCGTCGCGGGCAATCTGGGGCTCGACGGGCTGTTCCACGCTGTCGCGCCGCTGGTGGAAGTGCTGCGTTCCAGCGACGCTTCCGGCGCGCCGGCGATGTTCGCGCCCGTCCGGGAGCAGTACGACAAAGCGGTCGAGACGATTCAATCCATCGGAGACGCGCCCTGATTCCCTGTGTGGCGAGGAGGGCCTGATGCGGATGGGACTGGAATACTTGTCAGACCTCGAAGGCGCCGGCACGATCATCCTACGCCGGGACACCTTCGAGGTTCTTTTTTTCACGGACGGATGTGAAAAGATCGTGCCGGGCCTTGCCGTCGGCGCGAAGTGCCCGCTTGACATCGCCGGCGGAGCGCCGCAGGTGGCCGCCGTCGCGCCGTGCAGCATGGGCGGCGCGCCCGCGTACGCCGTCACGGTCGGCTCGGACGAAATGTTCGGGCCCCGGCTGCTGCTGGAAGCGCTTGCCACGCGGCTGACGACCGTCATGCTGTTTAACCTGACGCGAAACACGTTCTCGGTGATCTCCCGCGACGAGCAAAACGCGCTGCCGTTCCGCGAAGGCGCGTTCGACCAGTTGATTGCCCAAACGGTCGGGCTGCTTGACCCGGCCGACCGCGAAGCCTACCTCGCGATGCACACGCGGCCTTCGCTGCTCGAAGCGATGCGGAACGGTCGGCGGCATTTCAGCCTGGAAGCGCGCCAGCGCGGCCCGGACGGGGCGCTCCATTGGTACCGTTTCGGCGCGACGCGCGTCGCGGATTCCCCGGAAGGCGACGTGCGCGTGATCGGCACGCGCCACCTGATCGACCGCGAAAAAGCCGAGGAACTGCACAATATCAACCTGCAGCGCCTCCTGTACCACTCGATGCGCCGCAATCTGGAGTTTATTTACCTGATCGACGTCAAGACCGGCCGTTTTGAACGCCTGTCCGCCAAGCCGGGGTCCGGTGAGCTGTCGGTCATGACCGGCGACTACCAGTCACGCCTCGACGAATACGCCGGCAAATCACTGCCGCCCGAGGAGATCGCGCCGTTCCAGGCGAACATGAGCCTGTCCGTCATGCTTCAAAAGATGACCGCACCGAACGGCGCGCATACGCATATCTACCGCGCCCGGGAGGGCTTCGAGCTTCGCTGGAAAGAGGCGAAGTTTTATTTTGTGGACGAAGGCATGCAGCAGATCGCGCTGAACGTCCGCGACATTCAGGACGCGCAGATGGCGCTGCGCAAGCAGACGACGATGCAGCGGACGTTTGCCGGCGCGCTGCGCAACTCCTATGACGCGATCTTTGAGCTGGATTTGACCGCGGACATCGTGTATACGGTCACAATGACCGAAGACGGGCTGTCGCGCGAGCGGCTCCACGAGCTTCCGGCGAGCCAGATCGAAAACTGGCGCGCTGAGACGTCCGTGCATCCGGACGACCGTGAGATGTTTTTAGCCGCGTTCTCTTTGGACAACCTACGGAACGCGATGCTGTCGGGGCAGGACGCTGTCTACCGCGAGCTGCGGCGCCGCATCGGCTGCGAGCCGGACTACGAATGGTATGCCCATACCGCGCAGTGGCTTGTCGACGAGGCGGCCCCCGATCACCTTGTGACGATGCTGTACCTGAAAAACATCGACCGTGAGCGGCGCGCGGCCGAGGCCCAGCGGCAGGCGCTGGTCGACGCGCTGAACCTCGCGCGGCTCGCCAGCAACGCCAAGAGCGATTTTCTCTCGAGCATGTCGCACGAGATCCGCACGCCGATGAACGCGATCATCGGCATGACCGAGATCGCCAAACGCACCGCGGGCGACCCGGAGCGGCTGATGGACAGCCTGAACAAGATCGAGGCGTCGTCGAAGTACCTGCTCCTGATGATCAACGACACGCTCGACCTGGCGCGGATCGAAAGCCGGAAGGTCACGGTCGCGCGCGAACCGTTCGCGCTTGGCGAACTGATCAGTGAAATCGAGGGCATCAGCCGCCAGCAGGCGACGCTCAAGCAGATCGACTTCACCGTCGTGAACGACGCGCCCGAATATGAGATCATCGGCGACCGCGGCATGGTGTCGCGCATCCTGATGAACATCGTTTCCAACGCGATCAAGTACACGCATCCAAAGGGCACCGTGCGGCTGTCGGCCCACGAGGAGCGTCGCGACGGCGGCATGGCGTTCCTGCGTTTTACCGTTGAGGACACCGGCATCGGCATGAACGCGGATTTCATTGAGCACATTTTCGAACCGTTCGCCCAGGGGAAGAACGTCAAGGAAACGCTGGCGACCGGCACGGGGCTCGGCATGGCGATCACCAAGAGCCTGGCGGACGCGATCGACGCGTCGATCCGCGTCGAAAGCTGCCTCGGCAAGGGAAGCCGTTTCACGGTGGACATGCCGCTCGAAATCGGGCGGACGCTTCGGGAAACGAAACCTGCCAAGCCTCCTTCAACCGGCGCGGACGGGCTGCGCGGCAAGCGCGTGCTGCTCGCCGAGGACAACCCGATCAACGCGGAAATCGCGGTGACGCTGCTCGAAATGGAAGGGCTTCTGGTCGACCACGCGGAAAACGGGCGGCTGGCCGTCGACCGGTTCCTCACGCTGCCGCCGGGCACGTTTGACGCAGTTCTGATGGACATTCAGATGCCGGTGATGAACGGGCTGGAAGCCGCCAGGGCGATCCGCGCGACCGGACGGGCGGACGCGGCGGCGGTTCCGATCATCGCGATGACGGCCAACGCGTTTCAGGAAGATGTGACGCGCGCGCTGTCGTCCGGCATGAACGACTACATTACCAAACCGTTTGAAATACGGAAACTGACCGCGATGCTCGGGTCGCATATCAACAGAGCATAGCGCGGAACGCAAGGAGAACGCATGCGGAAAACGAAAATCATCGCGACGATCGGCCCGGCCAGCGCGGACGCGGCCACCATGGAAGCGATGCTCAACAGCGGGCTCAACGTCGCCCGTTTCAATTTCTCCCACGGCACCCACGAGAGCCACAAGGCGCTGATCGACAGGTTCCGCGAGGTGCGCGACCGGCTCGGGCTGCCCGCGGCCGTGCTGCTCGACACCAAGGGCCCCGAAATCCGGCTGCGCGACTTTGCGGGCGGCAGCGCCCGGGTGGCCGACGGCGCGGCCTATACCCTGACCACGGAAGAGCTCTCCGGCGACGATCAACGCGCGACGGTCAGCTACCCGGATCTGCCGCGCCAGCTCAAGCCGGGCGACCGGCTGCTGATCGACGACGGCCGGATTTGCATGGAGGTGCGGGACGTCGCCGGGGCCGAGATCCACTGCCGCGTGCTGACCGGCGGCCGCCTGTCCGATCATAAGTCGGTCAACGTGCCGGGCGTTTCGCTCGACATGCCGTACCTCAGCGAGGCGGACAAGGCCGATCTGCTGTTCGGCATCGAAAATGACGTGGACTTCATCGCCGCGTCGTTCGCCCGCCGCCCGGAGGATATCACCGCGATGCGCAGGTTTCTCGATTTTCACGGCGGACACGCCATCCGCATCATCGCCAAGATTGAAAACACCGAGGGCATCGAGAAGTTTGACGAAATATTAAAGCAGTCCGACGGCATCATGGTCGCCCGCGGCGACATGGGCGTCGAGGTCGCCTATGAGCGGCTGCCCGGGCTGCAAAAACGGTTCATCCGCCGCTGCTACCGCTCCGGCAAGATGGTCATCACCGCGACGCAGATGCTCGAATCAATGGTTTCCAGCCCGTCCCCGACGCGCGCGGAGATCACGGACGTCGCCAACGCGGTGTTTGATGGCACGTCGGCCGTGATGCTGTCCGGCGAAAGCGCGTCCGGTCAGTACCCGGTACAGGCGGTCGTGACGATGGCGAGAATCGCGGAACAGGCGGAAAAGGACGCGTTCGAGATGAACGCGTACAACAGCCTTGCCTATGACGTCGACGCCGCGACGACGAACGCGGTCAGCGACGCCGCCTGCCGCGCCGCGCGCGACCTGCACGCCCGGGCGATCATCGCGGTGACCAAGTCGGGCCGCGCCGCGCGGTCCATCTCGAAGTTCCGCCCGTATGAGCCGATCGTCGCGGCCACGCCGGAGCCGAAGACGTTCCATCAGCTTTCGCTGTCCTGGGGCGTACACCCGGTGCTGTCGCGCTACCAGAAAACGTCCGACGACCTGTTCCGGCACGCGATTGACTGCGCGCGCCAGATCGATATGGTCGACGACGGCGACATGGTCGTCATCATCGCGGGCATCCCGCTCGATACGATGGGCAACACCAACACGCTGAAGGTGCAGGTCGTCACGGCGCGGGAGTAAGGGGAGCGGCGGGGACGGGCATATACAGGGCTTACGCATGAAGTAGAGAGGGCCGTATGGCGGACGGCCCTGGCAAACAGTTCGACATCGCGCAAAGACGCAAAGGAATAGCGTTTATCATCCCGCTGCGTCTCCCCGATGGTCACTTTGGTATGGCCATGCCCAATCCGTGTAAGCCGCTCCACGCTCCGCGACCAGGAAGCCAGTCAAGATTCGTTGTCAGATAGTATTCCGGCTCGCTTCATTGCCATTGGTCGGCAAACAAAAAATCATCAAACTTCATATATTGACAATTGAGCGTCCGTTCAAGTATAATACGTATGAACGATTGTTCAATTGATCAACTGTTTGGAGTGTGAGACGTTATGCGGGAAAAAGTCGCGATCTGCCACTGCGGCGTTGTGCATCCGGAGGCGGTCGAGGCCGCGCGCGCCGCGATCGGCGACGAGGACGCGCTGCTCGACCTTTCGGATTTCTTCAAGGTGCTGGGCGACAGCACGCGGGTGCGCATTCTGACCGCGCTTTCGGCGGGCGAACTGTGCGTCTGCGATCTGGCGTCGCTTTTGTCGATGACGATGTCCGCGATCTCGCACCAGTTGCGCTCGCTGAAACAGGCCAACCTCGTCCGTTATCGCCGCGCCGGAAAATCCGTATACTACGCGTTGTCAGACGACCATGTGCGCGAGATCCTCGCGATGGGGCTGGAGCATGTCAGGGAGTGAGGGGACTGGAGGACGAAGAGAGACGAAGGGACGCCAAGGAGGCGCTGCCTCCTTGGATCCTCCGCTTAAGGGCCATTGGCCCTTAAGGATCCCTTCTTGGGGGTGTTCTTAATTTCTTCCCGCCGTGAGGCGAAGGAGGGATCCCCTGCACCTCAACCCGGAAGCAGATTGTATTCCGTTCGAGCGTGTCGACCTTGTCGACACGTTGAGGAGGCGGCGCCTCCTGGCATCCTTATCACAACTACAGGGAGGATCTTTTAATGAAGAAAACATACCGTATCGAAAACCTGGGCTGTGCGAACTGCGCGGCGAAGATGGAGCGCGGCATCGCGGCGCTGGACGGCGTGGCGGGTTGCTCGCTGAGCTTTCTGACCGGAAAGCTGGTCATCGAAGGCGCGGACGACCGCTTTGAGGGCATCGAGGCCGAGGCGCGCAAAATCGTCCGCAAAACCGAGCCGGGCGCGACGATGCAGTAAGGTGGACGCGATGAAAAAGCAATGGATACGGATCAGCGCAAGCGCCGCGCTGCTCGCGGCGGGCCTTTTGTTCGGCCATGACCACCCGGCGGGCGTCGCCTGCTTCTTCGCGGCCTACGCGCTTTCCGGCTATGACGTCCTATGGGAAGCCGCGCGCGGATTGTTTTCGGGCGCGTTTATCAGCGAGAACTTCCTGATGTCGATCGCAACCGTCGGCGCGTTCGCGATCGGCGAGTATCCGGAAGGCGTGCTGGTAATGCTGCTGTACCAGATCGGCGAGATGATGCAGGCGTACGCGGTCGGAAAGTCCCGCCGGTCGATCACCGAGATGATGAACATCCGGCCCGACACCGCGAACGTGCTTCGCGGCGGGGAAACGGTCGTCGCGCCACCGGAGACGGTCGCGGTCGGCGAGACGATCGTCGTCAAGCCCGGCGAGCGCGTGCCGCTGGACGCGGTCGTCGTCTCCGGCGTGTCGACGCTTGACACCGCCGCGCTGACGGGCGAATCGGCGCCGCGGTCGATCGCACCGGGCGAGGTGCTGCTCTCGGGCTGCGTCAACCTGTCCGGCGTGCTGACCGCGACGGTGACGACGCCGTTTGAGGAATCGACGGCGAGCCGGATCCTTGACCTGGTCGAGAATGCGGCTTCGCGGAAATCGCGCTCGGAGCGGTTCATCACGCGGTTCGCGCGCGTGTACACGCCCGCGGTCGTCGCGTTCGCGGCGCTGCTGGCGGCGGTTCCGCCGCTGGTCACCGGCCAGCCGTTCGCGGACTGGCTGCGACGCGCGCTGTCGTTCCTGGTCGTGTCCTGCCCGTGCGCGCTGGTGATTTCGGTGCCGTTAAGCTTCTTTGGCGGCATCGGCGGCGCGTCGCGCAAGGGCATCCTGATCAAGGGCGGCGTAGATTTAGAAACGCTGGCGCGCGTCGACACCGTCGTGTTCGACAAGACCGGGACGCTGACGCGCGGCGTGTTCGACGTGCAGGTGATCCATGAAGCGGGCGTCTCGAAAGAGCAGTTGCTCGAATGGACCGCGCTGGCCGAATGCGCGTCGCCGCATCCGATTTCATCGTCGCTCCGGCGGGCGTTCGGCATGCCGCTCGACGAAAGCCGGGTGCGGGCGGTTGAGGAGGTGCGCGGGCTCGGCGTCCGGGCGACGGTGGACGGGCGGCAGATCGCGGCCGGAAACGCGCGGCTGATGGAAGCCGAGGGCGTCGGCTTCGAGCCGGACGGCTGCGAAGGCACCATCGTGCATGTCGCGGTCGACGGCCGGTACGCCGGGCATATCGTGATCGCCGACGAGGTCAAACAGGACGCGCCCGAGGCCGTTTCGGCGCTGCGCCGCGCGGGCGTGCGCAGCCTTGTGATGCTGACCGGCGACGCAAAGGCAGTCGGCGAGCGCATCGCGAAGTCGCTCGGGCTGGACGCCGCGCGGACGGAGCTTTTGCCCGCCGACAAGGTCGCGGAAGTGGAAAAAATGCTTTCGGCCAAGGGTGGCAAGGGCGCGCTGGCGTACGTCGGCGACGGCATGAACGACGCGCCGGTGCTGGCGCGCGCGGACGTCGGCGTCGCGATGGGCGCGCTCGGCTCCGACGCGGCGATCGAGGCGGCCGACGTCGTAATCATGGACGACGCGCCGTCAAAACTGCCGCTGGCCCTCGGCATCGCCAAGCGCACGATGCGCATCGCCAACCAAAACATCGCGTTCGCCCTGGCAGTCAAAGGCGCGGTGCTGGCGCTCAGCGCGCTTGGCATCACGTCGATGCTGGTCGCGGTGTTTGCGGATGTCGGCGTCACAATCCTTGCGGTGTTCAACGCGCTACGGGCGTTGAAGTAGGCGGAGGGGCAAGGTTTGCCTCTTCGAAAGCGGCAGGTTGCTTTTGTTGTCATGCAAAGCGTATACTGGACACAACCACCAGTATCAAATACGGACAACAGGGAGTGCATCCGATGAAAAGGAATTATTAACGCGGCGCTGTGTCGGGACTTCTCGCGGCTTTGATGATTCTTTTCGCGGCTGTTGGCGTTGCCGAAAAGGACAGGACCGACGCGAGCGGGTTGTGGACGTATGCACTGGAGGACGGCGCGGCGGTGATAACGGGCCATACAGGGGAACCGGACGGCGCGCTGGTGATCCCGGGCGAGCTGGACGGCCATGCGGTGACGCGCATCGGCAGAAGCGCGTTCAAGGATTGCGCCATCACTGGTGTGACGATTCCGGACAGCGTGACGCACATCGAAGATTACGCGTTCGCTTTTTGTGTTGATCTTGCCGCCCTGACTATCCCGGACAGCGTGACCAGCATCGGCGACAGCGCGTTCTTCGACTGCATCCTTCTGACCCGTGTGACCATTCCGGCCGGCGTGACGCATATCGAAGCCAATCCGTTCGGCACGCTGCTGCCGGAAGGATCCGCGCTCGAATTTATCGATGTGTCGCCCGGCAACCCAAGGTATGAGCAGAGGGACGGCGTTCTTTTCGACAAACAGCAACACGTGCTCGTGTCTTACCCAGGAGCCAAAAAAGGAAGCTACGCGGTTCCCAAAGGCGTGTCCTCGATCGGCAACGGCGCGTTCTTCGGCTGTTATGAGTTGACGAGCGTCACGATCCCCGACGGCGTGATGCGCATCGGGGAATCCGCGTTCTTCAACTGCTTTCGGCTGACCGGCGTGAAGCTTCCAAGGCGTATGGGCAACATCTGCGAGAGCGCGTTCTTCGGCTGTTCCAGGTTAAGCAAGGTGGTAATTCCGCAAGGCGTGACGGAGATCAGCGACATGGCGTTCAAATGGTGCGGCCTGACCGGCGTGACGATCCCGGATGGCGTGACGCGCATCGGCGAAGAGGCGTTTGCAGGATGCGAATCCCTCGAGCGCGCGACCATCCCGGAGAGCGTGACGGACATCGGCGAATATGCCTTTGACGAATGCGAACAGCTCACCTTCGTCGTGCGGGAGGACAGCGCCGCGCATGCGTACGCGATGGACAACGACATTCCCTTCGAACTCGCCGAAAAATGAACGGGTAACCCGCGCCGCCGTTCACCGGGGCAGGGCGTACGCATGAACCTCAGTTCTTGCGTTTCCCTGTTCACCGCGGCGCCTCAGGCAGCGCGTCGCCCGACGCGCCGAATAGCATTTGCCACGGAATTTTGCGGCCGTCGCGGAACGTATACCCTTCCGCGGCGACGGTTCCGTCCGCGCGGGCCGTGACCGTTTCAAAGACGCCGCCCCACGGCATGCCGGCCGTGCGCTCCCAAAGCGTGTTCCCGTCCCGGTCCAGCTTCAGCAGCCACCCGAGCGCGCCGCCCTCGCCGCTGAGCGCGAAGATCGAGTCGGCCGCCGCGCCGCAGACATACAGCGACCCGTCTTCGGCCTCCGCCGCGCCATACAGCCCGTCGTACTCGCGGATCCCGAACTTCTGCTCCCATCTCCGTTCGCCCTGCCCGTCAAACCGCGCTGCCACGCCGTCCGACGTGTGGAAATTCGTGCCGGGAATCGGCTCCATCGCGCGGCCGACCAGTAAAAAATCTCCGTCCGAAAGCGCTGTCGCGACGCAGATGGCGAACCCCTTGCTGTCCGGATACGCGCGGTCGAACAGGATACCGCCGTCCGCGTCGAAGCGGATCAGGCACGGATAATACGCGAGGTCGCCGTCGCTACGCTCACCGTACAAAAGCAGGCCGCCGTCGCAGCGCGCCAGCGACGTCGCGAACCCGGGCGCCGGAACCGCGAAACTGCGCCACAGCGTTTCGCCGCTTTCGTCCACCATCGTCACCAGCGCGGTATGGCGGATGTTGTATTGCCCGTCCGCCTCGTTGCCGTCCATGTCGCCGTCCTTTGACACCGTCCAGAGGAGCAGCGCGACCCGCCCGCCGTCCATCGCGAGCGCGGCGCGGCATTCGTCCATGCTGGACCCGCCGATTGTCCGCTCCCAGACAAGCCCGCCGTCCGCGCCGCGAAGCTCGGCCCAGGCGTCTGTGTTGACCGCGCCGGTTTCCACGCTGACGGTTCTGTACCCAAAGCGCACCGTGCCCGCGTCGGTCTCGACCTGCCCGAGCAGGCTGGCCTCGCTTTCCCCGGCGTACGCGCCGACAAAAAGCGAAAGGCAGGCGATGGCGCACGCGGCCAGCGCGCAAACGGTTTTTCGCATCCTGGATCACCTCTTCGTATGTTCATGCAAAACGCTTTCCCTTTGGAGACGGACGAACGAGCCCATAAGTTCCAGAAAATGGGCGTATCGTAACGGTATGTTCGTTCAGGCTCACAATCGGTTCAGCGTGCGTTTGCCGTTGCCGAACCCCTTCCAATGGTGTATCATAGGGCCGAACCAAAAAAGACCAAAAAATAAGGACGGTGCAACGCCATGATCATGCATCAACTGGATGCCCGGCTCCGCCGTATGCTGGAAGAACTCAAAGCGCTGACCGTGCGCCGCAGCGAGCCGGTGCGGGACATCATGGTCGCGCCGCGCGGCGGCAAGCGTGCCAAGCCGTTTGAAAACGGTGCGTACTGGGCAAAAGACGGCGAGTGGTGGACGTTTACGTTCACGGCGACGGTGCCGGAAGGGTTTTCGGGCCGCGTGCGGCTGACGATCCGCACCGGGCGCGAGCGCGAGTGGGAGGCGACCAACCCGCAGTTCGTCGTGCGCGTCAACGGCAGGATCGAGCAGGCGTTTGACACGAAGCACACGTCGCTGACGCTGCAGGACGCCGCGAAGCCGTTCTCCTCGTTCGCGGTCACGCTCGACGCGTACGCGCAGCCGACCGAGACGGGCCGCGCGCTGCCGTACCTGACGGTCGCGCTTGAGGACATCGACGAGGCGATGGCGCAGCTCTGCTATGACATCGAAACGCCGTACCAGGCCGCGATCCTTTTGCCGGAAGGCGAGCGTGAGCGCGAGACGACGCTCGAAACGCTGTGCCGCGCGGTGGATCTGCTCGACCTGCGCGCACCGCACGGCGACGCATACCGCGCGTCGGTCGCCGCGGCCCGCGCGTACCTTCAAAAAGAATACTACGACAAGCGCGCGGGGCTCGCGCCGGTGGCGGTCGCCGAATGCGTCGGCCACACGCACATTGACGTTGCGTGGCTGTGGGATCTGTACCAGACACGGCACAAGGCCGTCAGAAGCTTCGCGACGATGCTCAAATTGATGGAACAGTATCCGGAATTCAAGTTCATGTCGAGCCAGGCGGTGCTGTACAAAATGGTGCAGCAGGACGAACCGGAGCTGTTCGAGCGCATCCGCGAGGCCGTCCGGGTCGGCCAGTGGGAGCCGGAAGGCGGCATGTGGGTCGAGGCCGACTGCAACCTGGCCTCCGGCGAATCGCTCGTGCGCCAGTTCCTGTACGGGCAGAAGTTTTTTCAAAAGGAGTTCGGCAAGCGAAGCCGCATTTTGTGGCTGCCGGACGTGTTCGGCTATTCGGCCGCGCTGCCGCAGATCATGAAGCTGTGCGGCATCGACTACTTCATGACGACGAAGCTGAGCTGGAGCGAGTTCAACCTGTCGCCATACGACACGTTTATGTGGAAGGGCGTCGACGGCACCGAGGTGCTGACGCACTTCTCGCCCTCGCGCGACTATACCGAGGTCGACAAGACCGGCCACGACGGGCTGCCGTATTTCACGACCTACAACGCGATGCTGACGCCGCAGCAGGTCGCGGGCGGGTGGCAAAGGTTCCAGCAGAAGGGCGTCGACGACCATTTCCTTGTCAGCTACGGCTTCGGCGACGGCGGCGGCGGCTCGACCGACTGGATGATCGAAAACGGGCGGCGCATGGAAACGCCGCTGCCCGGCACGCCGAAGGTTCGGTTCAGCCACGCGCGGCCGTTCTTTGAGGCGCTCGAAAAGCGCGTCACCGGCGACCCGCGCCTGCCGAAATGGTCGGGCGAACTGTACCTTGAATACCATCGCGGCACATACACGGCGATGGCGCGCAACAAGCGGTCGAACCGCAAAACCGAGCTGTTGCTGCGCGAAGTCGAGCTGTGG
This sequence comes from Eubacteriales bacterium, assembly GCA_031550455.1. Classification (GTDB taxonomy): domain Bacteria; phylum Bacillota; class Clostridia; order Christensenellales; family Aristaeellaceae; genus Avichristensenella. The sequence goes on along the minus strand of JAVBOQ010000197.1, from coordinate 1,597 downwards.
AGCGCGATGGCGAACACGCTGACCGGGTTCGCGTACCCGAAGGACGCGCTCGACGCAATCTGGGAGGACACGCTGACGCTGCAGTTTCACGACATCCTGCCCGGGTCTTCGATTCAAAAGGTGTACGACGACTCAAAGGAAACGTACGAAAAGCATTTTCAAACGCTGTACGCGCTGCGGGACGCGGCGGTCGCGGCGCTCGCGTCCGTGTCCGGCGGCGACGTCGCGGCGTTTAACCCGCTGTCGGCCGTCCGTGACGACATCGTCTGGTTTGACGCGCCGGACGGCGTGACCGCGGTGCGCGACGCCGCCGGCAACGTTTTCCCGGCGCAGAAGGTTGAACAGAGGACGTGCGCGTTCGTGCGCGGCATGCTGCCGATGACCGCGACGCCGCTGTGGTTCGTCTTTGGCGACACGCCGCGAAACGCCGTGAAGGCCGACAGGAAAGGCTTCGACACGCCTTTCTTCAAGGGAACGTTCGACAAGGGCATGCGGATCGTCAGCCTCTATGACAAGGCTGCCCGCCGCGAGGTCGCCAAGCCCGGCGAGGCGCTGAACCGGATCGTCTGCTACGAGAACAAGCCGCACAACTACGACGCCTGGGATGTCAACATCTACTACGACCGCCGCCATTTCGAGGTGGACGCCGTTCAGAGCGTCGAAATCGTGTCGGCGGGGCCGGTGCTGGCGCTGCTGCGCGTCCGGTACGCATACATGCAGTCGACGCTGACGCAGGACATTTACCTGTACCACGACATCGGGCGGATCGACTTTGACACCACCGTCGACTGGAAGGAGATCCAGTACCTGCTCAAGGCGCATTTCCCGGTCGACGTGTTCTACAACGACGCGACGTACGACATCCAGTACGGCAACATCCGCCGCGCGACGCACAAGAACACAAGCTGGGACGTCGCCCGGTTTGAGGTCTGCGCGCACAAGTGGGCCGACGTTTCCGAGGAAGGATACGGCGTGTCGCTGCTCAACGACTGCAAATACGGCCATTCGATCGACGAGCACTCGATGGCGCTGACGCTTTTGAAAAGTTCCACCAGCCCGAACCCGATCGCGGACCGCGAGGAGCACCGGTTCACCTATTCGCTGATGCCGCACGCGGGCGGCTGGCGCGAGGCCGACACGCCCGGCATGGCATACCGGCTGAACATTCCGGCGCTTTGCGTCGCGGGCGGGGCGGAGGGCGCGCCGTACGCGCCGTTTGCCTCGGCGGACGCGCCGAACGTCATCGTCGAGTCGGTCAAGCGCGCCGAGGACGGCGACGGCGTGATCGTCCGGCTGTACGAGTGTCACGGCAGGCGCACGGCGACGCGGCTCGCGATCGGCTTCCCGGCGACGCAGGCGGCTTCGTGCAACGCGCTGGAAGACACGCTGGAGAAGGTGATCCTCGAGGGCTGCGAAATTACGTGCGAATTGAGGCCGTACGAGATACGGAGTTATCGGGTGAGGTAGGCTTGGAGGAAACATGGCGGTTTTGTTTGCGGATCCATCGCGGCCCTGCTGCCGATGGATCCTCTTGTTGACATTTCCGATGCCTAGGAATACCATTTCAACAAACCGTTGCGTCAACAAACAATGCAAA
>JAVBOQ010000172.1:0-2653 GCA_031550455.1 Eubacteriales bacterium | reverse complement strand
GCGCTGCCCTTTGGAATCCTGCTTAAGGGCCATTGACCCTTAAGGATCCCTTCTTTGGGGGTGGAACTTCAAAATTCTATCCCGCCGTGAGGCGAAAAGGCAGGGTTTCCAAAGGGGCTTAGCCCCTTTGGCAGGGTCTGGGACAGAGTCCCAGCGTCTCTCCCAACATAAACCCACTGAACGACCGAAAGGGGAACACGCGGCGATGGATCTCATTGTGCTGGGCACCGGGAACGCGATGGCGACGCGCTACTACAACACGTGTTTCGCGCTTCGGCAGGACGCCGGAACCGTGCTGGTCGACGCGGGCGGCGGCAACGGCATTCTGCGGCAGCTTTCCTTGGCCGGCGTTTCGTTTGCGGAGATCCGGCACATGATCCTGACGCACGCGCACTGCGACCACCTGCTCGGCGCGGTTTGGGTCGTGCGGAAAATCGGCGAGATGATCGTCGCGGGCGAATACCCGGGCGACTTTACGATCCACTGTCACGCCTCAGTGCGGGAAGCGCTGACCGCGATCTGCCGATACACGATCCAGCGCAAGGTCACAGATCTGTTCGGCGGCCGCATCGCCTTCCTCGACATCACGGACGGCGCGGAGCGCGCGCTGCCCGGCGCGGCCTTCACGTTCTTCGACATCCTGTCCGAGAAGATGCTGCAATTCGGCTTTTCGGCCGTCCTGCCGGACGGGAAAAAGCTGTGCTGCCTCGGCGACGAGCCGTACAATCCGGCCTGCGCTCCGCGCGTCGCCGGGTGCGACTGGCTGCTTTGCGAGGCGTTCTGCCTGTACCGGGACCGGGAACGCATTTCGCCCTACAAAAAACACCACAGCACCGTCCGCGAGGCCTGCGCGCTGGCGGAGGAGATCGGCGCGCCGCACCTTGTCGTGTGGCATACGGAGGATCAAACCTTTCCGGACCGCAAAGCGCTCTACGCGGCGGAAGGGCAGGCGTATTACCGTGGCGATTTGCGCGTCCCGGACGACCTGGAGATCATCGCGCTGTCGTAATGGAGCCGTTACAGAGGAGGAACGCCCTTGAAAAAAGAGTCTTTGGTGCAAGCGCTTCGGGGCATAAAAGGCAACGCGAAGGCGTGCGTGCTGACGGAACCGCTGTGGGGCATCCCGAGCGGCCTTTTCACGCCGTTCGCGACGGTGTACATGGTCGCGCTCGGCGTCACCGACCAGCAGATCGGCATGATCGCGTCGATCGTCCTGTTGATCCGCGCGCTCTCCGCGTCGGTCAGCGGCGTCATCACGGACAAGCTGGGCAGGCGGTTCACCGTCGCGCTGCTGGACCTGATCGCCTGGTCGGTTCCGCTGCTCTTGTGGACGGTCGCGCAGAACTTCTGGTGGTTTCTCGTCTCCGCGTCGATCAACGCGCTGTGGCAGGTGGCCGACAACGCGTGGACATGTCTGATGGTGGAAGACGCGGAGCCCCGGCAGTTGGTCGACATCTACAACTGGATCTATGTCGCGGTGCAGCTCGCGGTGTTCTTCGCGCCGATCGCGGGGCTGCTGGTCAACGGCCTTGGGCTGGTCACGGCGGTTCGGATCATCTACGGCTTCTCGTTTGTCTGCATGACGGTCAAATGGTTACTACTGTACCGTTTTTCGACCGAGACAGCGACCGGGGTCGTCCGCAAGCGCGAAACGAAAGGAAAGCCGTTCTTCGCCGTGCTGTCTGAATACAGGGCGCTGATCCCGAAGTTCCTGCGCTCGGAAGCGCTGCTTTCCGCGACTGCCGTTTCCGTGCTGTTCATCGCGGTCAACTTGATCATGGACAGCTTCTTCGGCATCTATACGACCAAAGAGCTGCTGGTGCCGGAACAGTATCTGGCGCTGTTCCCAATCATCCGCTCGGCGATCATGCTGACGTTCCTGTTCCTGATCCAGCCGAGAATCGCGCGGTTCGGCTACCGCGGCCCGATGCTGCTGGGCGTCTGCCTGTACATCGCGAGCCACCTGTGCCTGATTCTGCTGCCCGGCGTCACACCCACCGGCAGCCTGGTCGCGCCCGTCGCGTACGCGTTGCTGCAGGCATCGGCGAGCGCGCTGGTCATGCCGCGCAAGGATTCGTTCGTCGCGACGTGCTTAAACGGGCAGGAGCGCGCGCGGATGAACAGCCTGCTGACCGTCGTGATACTCGCCGTGACGATTCCCTTCGGCTACATCGCGGGGCTTTTGTCCGGCGTCAACCGCGCGCTGCCGTTTGTGCTGAACATTGCTCTGTTCGCCGTCGCCTTCGCGGTGATCGCCACGCTCAAGCGGCTGAAGAAGGCCGAATAACACACCCTTCATAAGGAGGATCCGCCTGTGAAAATTGGACTCAGCCTGTACTCTGTGAACCAGGAAATCGTCGAGGGGCGCATGACGCTTCCGTCCGCCATCGAATGGGCCGCCGCGCACGGCGCGGAATGCGTCGAACTGGTGCCCTTCTCGTACAAATTTGAACACGACGACGGGCGCGTCGACCATGAAACGATCGCCGCGGCCCGGAAGGCCGCCGCGTCCGCCGGGATTCCGCTGGTCAACTATTCGATCCTCGCCAACCTCTGCATTGAGGACGGCGCGGCTTTCGAGGCGGAAATCGCGCGCGTCAAAAAGCATGTGGACATCGCGGCGGAACTCGGCGCCGGACGGATGCGGCACGAC
>JAVBOQ010000271.1:0-11526 GCA_031550455.1 Eubacteriales bacterium | reverse complement strand
CGCGCAGCGCGCAGGTATCGTGCAAGCCCTCGCCAACGCCATCCGGATGGTACGGCGTGTTTCCCAAAACAGCGCCGTAGCACATAGTAACGTCCAAGGAAAAAAGGAGGAGATGTCAGTGAAGGGTCGGACCAGAAGAATCATCGCATTGCTCGTCATCGGGGTGTTATCGATGGTGAGCCTCCTGCCCGCGGCCGGCGCGGAAGGGTACCCCGGCAAAAACGCGGACAAGACGCTGCGTATCGCGGGTGAGCATCCGCCGGTGGTGCAGTTCAATGGCAATCCAAACTCCGAATACGGTTCGGGCGGCATGATGGGGACATTCCTTTACGAAGGTATGTTTTCCTACACGCGTTCCACCGACGGCCTGCGCAACCGTCTGGCGAAGGACGTTGTGCATGAGGGCACGAAGACAACCATCACGCTCCGCGACGACGTGTACTACAACGACGGCGTGCAGTTTACCGCAAAGGACGTCTGGTGCTGCCTGATGATCGACTATGCGCAGCGCATCAACCAGTGGATTTCGGACGTGGAGATCGTCGACGACTTCACGCTGGTGTTCACCTGGACGGAGCCGATGCTGATCGACGAAATCCGGGACATCTATATGGCGCAGAACCAGCACGCCAAGATGCCGTATCACATCTACGGCGCGTACGCCGACAAGGCGGCGGAGATCCTGGGCGGGCTCAAGAAGATCCAAAACGCCCCGGGCGTGACCACGCCGTTCAGCGTGGAAATGACGGACGAGGCCCGGACGGCGCTGACCTCCAACTTTGAGGACTACAAGAACTTCGCGCCGCCGGACAAGCAGCCGGTCGGCACCGGACCCTATATGCTGGACAAGATGACCGACAACGAAGTCGTCATGAAGCGCAACCCGTACTTCTACGAGCCCGAGGCGTACGGCTTTGAGACGGTCGTCTTTAAAAAGGTGACGCCGGAGCAGGCCGTGGCCATGATCAAGAACGGCGAACTGGACTACTATGAAAGCATCCTGCCGGTGGATATGACGCAGGCGATTCTGGATTCCAATCCCGATATCGTCTACTATCCCGCCTATGACCCCGCGGGCAACGGCTTCATGTTCGACCAGACGAGCGACACCGCGCCGATGAAGGACAAGGCGTTCCGTCAGGCGATCTGCTACGCCATTGACAAGGATCCGCTGCGCGAGGCCGGCTGCTACTACGGCACCACGGCGGAGGGCATTTCGTCGGTCGGCATTCCGTACAACACCATCGAAAAATGGGTGTCCCCGGAAGTCGTCAGCCAGATGCGCAAGTACACCTACAGCCCCGAAACGGCGGAACAGCTTCTGACCGAGGCGGGCTATGAAAAGGTGGACGGCTGGTGGCGCAACAAGGACGGTTCGATCATCACGATCGAAATGGTGGCCCCGGCCGACTGGCAGCCGGCCGGCGTGACCAACGTCGTTTCCTCGCTCGTGCAGAACCAGCTGCTGGACTTCGGCCTCCAGGTGGAAGTGAAGCTGCTGCCGTTTGCCGTGTATTGGGCGCAGTGCGACCAGAACATGTTTGACATGTGCTGGGACTATGTGGACGTCACATGGCTGAACCTCTACCCGAACGGCCCGCTCGATTCGCATTTCGTCCGTTCCAGGCTGCCCAAGGGCTTCCCCAGGACGGCGGACGACGGCCGCTCGCTGAACCTGCAGTTTGAAGATTACAACGGCGAGGAATTCGACGTGCTCAAGGCCATCAACCAGTTGGCCGTCGAGCGCGATCCGGCCACGGCGCAGAAGCTGATCGACCAGCTCGTGTGGGCCTCCAACGAGTACGCCTATGCCATCGAGTTCTATCAGCTCATCACCGGCGCGTTCTGGAACAGGGCGTATGTCGAGGGCTTTGCCCGCGAAGACGAAATTGACGCCCATGACCAGTTCATGCCGCTGAACACGACCGGCGATCCGGAATATGACGAGAAGCTCGCCGAGTACGTGTTTAACTGGGACAACTCCTACTGGTACAACCTCGTGCCCAACACCCCGGACTGATCGGCGACCCTCGGCCCGGACAAGGCGGTTTGCCCCTGTCCGGGCCTACTTAATATGCGTGAGGGGGCCCGATGCCTATGTCCGGACGGTATATTTTCAAACGGGTCGTCATTGCGATCATTACCCTGGCGCTGTCCTCCGTGATGACGTTCGGTCTCCTGCGGGCCATGCCCGGAGACATCTTTGAATCCAGGGCCAGGGAACTGTCCAGAATGCGCGGCATCGATTTGGACGAAGCCAAGCGCATGGTGGTCGCGATGTCCAACTACAACCCGGAGGAGCCGATCCTCAAGCAGCTCCAGCGGTACTACGGGGAGCTGTTCCAGGGGAACCTTGGCACGTCTTTTTATCAGGAACAGTCGGTCAACGAGGTCATCGCCTACGCGCTGCCGTGGACGCTGTTTGTCGTCATCGTATCGCTTTCCATCTGCTTCGTACTGGGCACGCGCATGGGCGGCATGATGGCCTGGAACCGAAAGAGCATCGTCAACCCGATTGTTACGGTGTATACGACGATCACCACGGCCATTCCGTTCTTTATCTTCGCCGTGCTGTTTCAAATGGTGTTCTGCTTTACCCTCGGCTGGTTCCCGGTGAACGGCGCCTACAGCATCAACACGACGCCGGGGTTTAACCTGCCGTTTTTCGCAAGCGTTCTGCACCACGCGTTCAGCCCCATCTTTGTCTATGTGCTCACCGGTCTGGGTACCTGGGCGCTGGCGATGAAGGGCAGTTCCATCGCGGCGCTGGGCGAGGACTATATCACCGCCGCCCGGGCGCGCGGGCTGCCCTCGGCCACCATCCGCAAGCGCTATATGATGAAAAACGCGATGTTGCCGCTGATTACCAACCTGGCGCTGACCTTCGGCACGATGTTCGGCGGTTCGGTTTTGATTGAGAGAACATTCGTATACCCGGGCATGGGCACGTTTTTGAACCGCGCGACGGACAAGCGTGATTTTCCCGTGATGCAGGGGATGCTGCTGATCATCAGCGCCGCCGTCATCGTTGCCAATATTCTGTCGGAACTGCTCTACAGCAGGCTTGATCCGCGCATCAAGCGGGAGGGCTGATCGATGGCACAGGCAACGCAAGATAAAAAATACCGGCGCAGAAGCCCGCTTTGGCATTCCATTGGCGTATTCATGCGCGTGATGCTTCGTAACCGTCAGGCGTTTGTCGGCATGCTGATCCTGATCGGATTCGCGCTGATGGCGATTGTCGGGCCGCAGGTGGTGCCGCTGGACGGCCGCGGCAATTTTTCCGACCGCTTCGCGCCGATGTCGCTGACGCACCCGCTGGGCACCGACAATGTGGGCCGCGACCTGTTCAGCCAGTTGGTGCACGGCTCAAGGGACGTGCTGACGATCGGCGTCATCGCCGCGTGCTTCACGATCCTGATCGGTTTTACGGTGGGCGCGATCGCGGGCTTTGCCGGCGGCGCGGTGGACGGGGTACTGATGATGGTCGCCAACCTGTTCCTGACGATTCCCTATTTCCCCGTGATGATCGTGCTGACGGCCATCATCCGCAGCAGCAGCAACTTTATCCTGGCGCTGATGGCGGCGTCGTTCGCCTGGGCCGGGCTGGCCCGCGCGGTGCGCGCGCAGATCCTTTCCATGAAGCAGCGCGACTACATCATCGTCTGCAAGGTGATGGACATGGGCTACGCGCACATCGTGTTTAAGGAAATGCTGCCAAACCTGACCTCCTATCTGGCGATCAACTTCATCAACTCCATGCAGGGCGGCATCAACGCGTCCTCGGGCCTCATTCTGCTGGGTTTCGCGCCATACAAGACCACGCACTGGATGGCGATGCTCAACGCGGCCATCGTCGCCTGCTCTGGCACGCTTCAGCCGAAGATGCTGCTGTTCCTTTTCGTGCCGATCGTCGCGTTTGGCCTCCTGCAGATGGGTTGTATCTTCTTCGCCCACGGGCTTGATGAAGCCATGAACCCGCGCTTGCGGTAGACGGGAGGACGGCATGGAACGAAAAACAGATTCAATCGATCCGAATATCATCGACATTCGCGGCCTGAGCGTCGAGTTTCCGATGCTTGGCGGCACAATTCACGCGGTAAACCATGTGGATTTCACGGTGCCCCGGCATACGATCACCGCGCTGGTGGGGGAGAGCGGCAGCGGCAAATCGACGCTGGCGTCGGCGCTCCTGAACATGGTCTCAAGCCCCGGGCGCATTACCTCCGGCGAAATACGCTTCAACGGCCGCGATATGTTGAAGTTTGGCGCAAAGCAGCTCCGGGAGTACAAATGGGAGCAGGTGTCCATGGTGTTCCAGGCGGCGCAGAACGCGATGAACCCGCTGTTGACCGTACAGGAACAGATGAAAGAGACCATCCTGGCGCACGCGCCGGACAAGAAGGACAGGGAAGAGGAAATCACGGCGACGCTCGTGAAGCTTTTGGAGTACGTGCGCCTGGAACCAGAACGCGTGCTCAAATGCTATCCGCACGAACTGTCAGGCGGCATGAAGCAGCGCGTGATGATCGCCTTCGCGATGTTGCTCAGCCCGCAACTGATCATTCTAGACGAGCCGAGCACCGCGCTCGACGTCATCACGCAGGACTACATCTTCACCATCCTGCAGCAAATCTTTGAGGAGATGGATCTGACGATGCTGCTGCTGACGCACGACATCGCCATCGTCGCCAAGGTCGCGCAGCGCGTGAGCGTGATGTACGCGGGCAATATCATTGAAACGGGCGACATTTTCTCCGTCTTTGAGAACCCCAGACACGACTACACGCGGCAGTTGATCGAGGCCGCGCCTTCGCTGGTCGGCAGCCTTGCCGAACGCCGCGGCATCATGGGTTCCCCGCCGGACCTGATCCGCCTGCCGCGCGGGTGCCCGTTTATGCCCCGCTGCAGCGCGCCCTGCGCGGTGTGCGAGAACGAAAAGCCGGTGACGGTGCGGGTGGGCGACGATCATTTCGTGGCGTGCCACCGCTATTCCAAGAAGGGAGGGGAAGGCCGTGACACAGGGAAATGATAACGACCGTCCGCTGCTCTCCTTGCGGAATATCGATATGGTCTTTCAGAAAAAAGCAGGGATTGGAAAAGCTTCGCCCATCCAGGTGCTGCATGACGTTTCGCTGAATCTTCATGCCGGCGAGGTGCTGGCGCTGGTTGGCGAGAGCGGCGGCGGCAAGACCACCATCGGCAACATCATCACGGGGCTCTTGTCGCCCACGGGCGGGCAACTGCTCTTTGACGGCGTGGATGTGACGCGCATGACCGGACACCAGCAAAAGGAGTACCGCAGGAGCGTGCAGATTGTCCAGCAGGACTCCTACGCGGCGCTGAACCCGGCGCGCACCATCTTTCAGTCGCTCTCCGCGCCGGTGCTCAAGAAAAAGATCGTCAGGAACAAGCGGGACGCGTTTGAATTCATCCGGGAGCTGCTGGAACTGGTGGAACTCAGGCCCTTTGAGCAGTTCATCGACAAATATCCGCACCAGTTATCCGGCGGGCAGCGGCAGCGCGTGCTGCTGGCGCGGGCGCTGTCGTTAAAGCCCCGGCTGATCGTGGCCGACGAGCCTGTGTCCATGATCGACGTTTCGCTGCGCATCTCGATCCTGAACCTCATGTCAAAGCTGAACCGCGAAAGCGGCATCGCTTTCCTGTACATTACGCATGACCTGGCGACGGCGCGCTACATCGGCCGGGACGGCAACATCGGCGTGCTGTACCTTGGGGAGTTGGTGACGCTCGGCCCCGTGCAGGAGGTCATCGACCACCCGGCGCATCCTTACCTGCAGGCGCTGCTGGCCGCTGTACCCGTGCCCGATCCCAGGGTGGCCAGGCGGCAGCGCAAGGTGATGCTCAAGGACGTGGAGGTGCCCGATATCACGAACCCGCCGTCCGGCTGCAGGTTTCATCCCCGGTGCATCCACGCGGATGAACGCTGCGCCGCAAAAACGCCGGCGTTGCGCGCGCTGGGCGAGACGCGCGTGGCCTGCCATCGGGCGGAGGAACTGCCCGCGTTCCAATTGGTTGAGGAGTAGGCGAGGATTTTCCGCGGAGTCCATCCCACGGCCCGCAATCACCGATTGCGCGCCGTCGTCAAGGAGGCGCAACACATGCTTTTGCATAAAACCGTCGCCGCCACGCCAAAGAGCGGGCGCATCGCCCGGCGGGACAGGCTGGAAGAGAAGGCCCGCGCCGTGGACAGCGGCTTCAAGGCGGTGCGCTTCGGCCTCAATTTCGCGCTGACCGCCCTCCTGCTTCTGGGCTTTTGCATGCTGTACGTCGGACCCAAAGACGCCGCGTTCTACCCGTTGGTGCTGGCGCTTCTGGCGGACGCGGCGTTCTTCGCCGTGATCCTGATCACCGCCTTCCGCGCCAGACGGCAATACTGCGAAATCGCGGAGGAAACAAAAAAGAGCCATGACGAATAACGATCTGTACAGGCTGCTTGCCGGCACGCTCGAAAAGGCGATGGACGAGCGCTGCCGCAAGGATAAAATCGCCGGGATGTCGCTCGTGCTGGCGGATGAAACCGGCCCCGTCCTCGCCTGCCGCTACGGCTACGCCGATCTGGACGCGCGGACGCCCTTTACCGAGGATACGCTCATGGGCGTCGCGTCCGTCAGCAAGCTGTTCAACGCGACCGGGGTCATGCGCCTCGTGGAGGCTGGCAAAATGGCGCTGGATGCGCCGGTGACGGCCTACATTCCTGAGTTCACGGTCAAAACCCGCTTCGAGAACGCCCCGCCCATCCGCGTCATCGACCTGATGACGCACCACGCGGGCCTCCCGCGCGACTGGCTGAACCACTTTTACGCCTACCAGCCGGAGCCTTTTCAGACGGTGGTTCAGTACCTCAAGGACGAGTACGCGTGCCGCCCGGCGGGCTACTATTATTCGTATTCCAACCTGGCCATCGCGCTGCTCGGCACGGTGATGGAGCGCGCGGCAGGCGTTCCGTACGCGCGGTACATCACGGATCACGTGCTGCGCCCCATCGGAATGGAGAACAGCGCGTATGAAAAAGCGTATCCGCTGTGCGGGCTGTACGCGCAGTCGTACGACGGGCTGAAGCGCTCGCCCGAGCTGCCGATCCGCGACAAGCCGGGCGGAGGGCTGATCAGCAGCGCGCGGGAGATGGGGCATTTTATCGCGCTGTACCTCAATGGCGGGACGTACAAAGGCGCGAAGATCCTGTCGCCCGAAACCACGGAACGGATGTTCACGCCGCAAATGACGGACGCGCCGATGAGCTTTGGCAAGCGCATGGGGCTGGGCTGGCACCTGAACCGGCCCGCGCTGGAGTACGCCGGGCGTGTGGCGCACCACGGCGGCGCGCTGGTCAACTTCCGCAGCGAGGTGTGCCTGCTGCCGGATCACGGCCTCGGCGTGGCGATCCTGTCCAACTCGTCCACCGCCACGGCCGCGATTCTGGAACTGGCGGAGACCGCGCTGTCCGAGGCGCTGCGGATCAAAAAAGGGATCGAGCCGCAAAAGCCTTCGGCCACCGCCTTTGTCATGCGCACAGGCGTCACGGAAACGACGCCGGAAGGGCTGTATGCCACCAGCCGAGGGGTTGTGGACATACGGGCGGACCAGGAAGGCTGCGCTTTCCGCTGGAACGGACGCGCGCTGCGCCTGAAGGACAACGCGGACGGAACCTATACCGTCTGCCGCCGCACGGCGGAGGGTCTGGCGCCGGACGAACGCTTTTGCAAAGCGCCGCTGCGATTCTGCCGCGACCCGCTCGGCGGCATGAAGGCGCTGCTGATCGGCACCTGGCCGGACGGCGAGGAGTTTGTAAAGCAGCCGATTCCAAAGGCCTGGCTGAACCGGCAGGGCGAGTACAAGGCGTTCAACCGCATGCCGGAGGAGGCCTGGGCGGACATCATGAACGGGATGCGGCTGACTGTGCGGGGCGGCATTCTGTACATGGATATCATCGGCCCCGGCTACCGGTTCCGCCGGGTGTTAAAAGCGCTGGGTGACCGCGAGGCGCTGCGCCTTGGCTGGGCGCAGGGCGAAAATGAGACGCTGCATGCGTTGGAGCGCGGCAAAGGAGAGATCCTGCGCTTCATGGGCATTGAGTTCCGCAAGACGGGCGAAGGAGGCGATGCGTGATGGTGGATTTCGACGGGGGAGCGCTGTACAGAAAACGGCGCGCGGTGAGCAGATCCATTTCGGCGGAAAATCCAACTGGCGGCAAGGGCATGGGCGCGATGGCGGAGGAAGGCCCGGGCAAAGGCGCTGCGCGCGACTTTGGCAAGGGCTGGAAGATTTACCCGAGCATCGGCATTGACCCGGGCGAAACGGCGGTCCTGGCCGACATCGCGGGCAGCGGCGCGATCAAGACGGTCTGGATGACCGGCTGCCTCGGGCGCGATTACATCCTGCGCATCTATTGGGACGACCAGAAGACCCCTTCGGTCGAGTGCCCGCTGCCGGATTTCTTCGGCTGCGGCTGGCAGGACGCCGAAAACAAAATCCCGATGCCGTACGCGCCGATCGATTCGGCGATGATCTCCGTCAACCCCTGCAATGGCTTTAACAGCTACTTCACCATGCCCTTTCGGGCGCGCTGTCGGATTACGCTGGAGAACCGCAACATCAAGCGCGCGCAGCTCTACTATCAGATCAACTATGAGCTGGGCGAGGTGCCGGAAGACGCGCTGTACTTCCATGCCCAATGGCGGCGGACAAACCCTGTGCCGCTGAACGAAGAATATGTGATTCTGGACGGCGTGAAGGGCAGCGGCCACTACGTCGGCACGATGCTCAACGTCGGCATCAACGGCCCCAACCTCTGGTGGGGCGAGGGCGAGATCAAGTTTTTCATGGACGGCGACAACGAATACCCGACCATCTGCGGCACCGGCACCGAGGATTACTTCGGCGGCGCCTGGGGCTGGGATGTGAACGGACGCTACACGCCCTACACCACGCTGTACATGGGCGTACACTTCATCCATGAGCCGTCGGGCGGCGAGGACTGCCAGCAACGGTTTTCCATGTATCGCTGGCATGTGAAGGATCCCGTTATCTTTGAGGAAAACCTGCGGGTTACGATCCAGGATCTGGGCTGGCGCAGAAACGGCAAGTACTACCTGGGCAGAAACGACGATTTTTCGTCCGTCGCCTATTGGTATCAGACGCTGCCCGCGCCGTCCTTCCCTGAACTGCCCGGCCGGGACGACATGGAGATCATATAGAGGTATGCACATGATGGACACGGAAAAAACGGTACGGTTTCACCCGCTCGCGCCCGAACTGACGGTCAGCGGTTCTGTTTTGCAAAAGTGGGAGGCGCTCGGCGGCCCGGAGGGAGCGCTGGGCTTCCCCACATGGCCGGAAACGCGCTTCAAATCCGGCGCGGCGACCCAGCGATTCCAGCGCGGGTACATTGCCTTTCACCCCGAGACCGGTGCGCACGCTGTCACCGGCAAGATCCTTCTTTGGTGGCAGGATCAGTTGGGCGTCTACGGGCGATATGGGTATCCGACGGGCGACCCGCGCGACGAGGGCGGCGCGACGGTTCAGGCGTTTCAATGGGGCGAAATCCGTTCCGACAGCCCGGAGATCGCGGGCGGCATCGACCTGCGCGGCGAAATCGCCCGGCGCGGCATCGCGATACGCAACCAGGGCGCGCGCGGCACCTGCTCGGTGCAGGTGATGGTGTTCCTGCTTGAGTACCTGTACGCCGGGTTGTTGGGTTGTGACTACGCGCACCTGTCGGTGGAGTATTCCAACCATTTTGCCAATGTCGCGACCGGCGACCGGGAAGACGGGCACTGCTTTGACGCCATGGAGGCGGCCTACAACGAATACGGCATCGTCAAGGAGAGCGTCTGGCCCTACAACAAGGACTGGACCTATGGCTATGATCAGGCGCAGGCCTCTCTGCCGCAGAACGCCATAGCGGAAGGCAGGCGGATGCTGGCAGACGGATTGCGGCTTCAGGGCCGGTTTGTGAAGCCGCTGGACGGCATGGTGGGTCTCACCGCCGCGCAGTTTGACGAGATGATCGCGCTGCTGGACGCGGGCATTCCCGTGGGCGTCGGGCGCGGCCACTCGCTGGCCGCCGTGGGCTACCGGCGGGACGCGGCGCTGCCGGGCGGCGGGTATATCGTCTTCCGCAACAGCTACGGCACAAGCCCCGATTTTACCGGATACCAGACCGAAACGTTTGAAAACGTCATGCGCACGGTGAACGATCTGTACGTCTACACGCTGGTATAAAAGACGCTTGATTGAAAGGAACAACAACACATGCACGAGAAGCTATCGATTCTGTTTGTGGGCGAGTCCTGCTTTGCCACCTCCACCGAATACAAAGGGATCAACCAGTTCTCGGAAACCAACTATCACGAGTCCGCCGGCATTATGCGCCGCCTGTTCGAAGGCCTGGGCCATGATTTCCACCATATCCCGTGCCACCTGGTGGCGCGCGACTTCCCCAAGGACATCGATGCCCTGTCGGCGTACGATGTCGTGCTTTTCAGCGATGTCGGCACCGATACGTTTTTGCTGCTGCCCGAGATGGTGCGCACGGGCAAGCGCGTGACCAACCTGCTGGCGCTGACCCGGGACTATGTTGCCGCGGGCGGCGGTTTTGGCATGATCGGCGGCTACATGACGTTCCAGGGCATGGAGGCCAAAGGAAAATGGAAGGGGTCGTACATGGAGGACATCCTGCCCGTGACGCTTCAGACGGGCGACGACCGCCGCGAAGTGCCCGAGGGCGCGGACCTTTGCTGTACGCCGGACAGCCATCCCATCCTCGCGGGCCTGCCGGCTGAATGGCCGTACATCTTGGGGTACAACCAGTTGACAGCCAAGCCCGGCGCGAACGTGCTGGTGGAATTCCGCGGCGACCCGATCATCGCGGTCGGCGGGCACGGCAAGGGCCGGACGCTGGCCTATGCCACCGACTGCACGCCGCACTGGGCCCCGGCGGCCATGCACGCGTGGGAACACTACCCCAAGCTGTGGGACAACCTGGTTCTCTGGCTCGCGGGCAAAATATAACGGGAGGTTTCGCCTATGATCTTGCAGAAACGGTATGAACGCGCCGTGGAGGCGCTGCAAAAGAACGACATTGACGCGTGGTTGATCTGCGGCCGCGAGACGAACATTCTGGGCGAACCGGCGCTGCTGTACCTGATGCCCGGGGAAATGATGGGGCGTACGGCGCTGTTGATCACCAGGACGGGTGAACGCGTCGTCATCGCCGGCGCGATCGAAATGGAAGAGATGATCGACAGCGGCCTGTTCACCGAAACCGTCGTGAACCGGGGGCTGGAAGAAACCATCGCGGACACGCTGCGGCCGCGCATGCCGATGAAGCGCATCGCGCTGAACATCTCGCCGTTTGATCCGTCGTCCGACGGGCTGACGCACTCGGATTTCCTGATGCTGGAGAGGGCTTTCGCAGCCGCCGGGTTCGACGGGGAGATCGTTCCGTCCGTGTGCCTGATGAAGCATGTGCGCGGCCGCAAGAGCGACGAGGAAGTGGCGAAG
>JAVBOQ010000035.1:0-8208 GCA_031550455.1 Eubacteriales bacterium | reverse complement strand
CCACTCGGCGTAGCGCTGCTACGCCTCGTTCCGGCTCCTAGCCGGATGAAAAAATCTCTCGCCGCTTTGGATGCGTTAAGATTTTCCATTGGTATAAACGGGCATCAAAAAACCGCCCGAAGGGCGGTCAGTGATCGGTATTGGGTATCCGTTATTCGTAATGCGTCCACATCCGCAGAATGCGTACCGTCTTGGTCTCTTCGTCCACTGTGTATACCAGCCGGTGCTGGATATTGATGCGCCGCGAGCAAAATCCCGTCAAGTCGCCGACCAGCTTTTCGTACGGCGGCTGATAGGGATCTTCGCGCAACGTATCGACCAAGGCCTTCGCTTTGGCGCTCAGCCCGGCTTGCTTGAGCCTTTCCAGGTCTTTGATCGCCTGCCGATGCAGCTTCACCGCGTACACGGTCACCATTCCACGCCGTCCGCGTCGACGAATGCGCTCTCGTCGTCGTCGCGTGCCGTTAGCAGACTGTCCACAAGCCCCGGAACGCTTTGCAGGTGCAGTGTTTCCTGTATGGCGCGCCAATCGTCCTCGCCAATGAGCACGGCGTTCCCGTGCTTGCTGGTGATCGTGACCGGCCGGTTCGTTTTCACAGTCTGCTCAATGAGCTGGTACAGATTTGCCCGCGCGTTCGTCGCGCCAAAGTGTTCCACAGGATCACCTCCTGTGTACATTATAGCGTACGTTTATCCGTACGTCAACCGTTCGAATGCGTAAAGATCGTCATGGCGATCCTTTCCAGTTCGCGGCCTTTGGAGGTAATTGCGTAATCGCAATCCAGTTCACGCAAAGTAATGTAATCCATCATCTCGGTATATACCTCTGCCGCCACATCGTCGCCAAAGGTCACGCCGGACGTCGAAACAGTCGCCTCACGCCGAAGCCGACCGCGCAAAGGCGCGCTCAACGAGGCCAACACCAGCGCGTAGTCGTCTTGTGTGATGTTGACCATCATTTCCCGCCCCCTCTCTCGCAGTAGTTTCATCAAGATTTATTGTGCGTTCCGTGTACCGTCTCCAGCGTGTCGGTCTCCGGGTTAACCGCTACGGCGCGCGCCCGACGCTACCGGATCACGCTAGCCAGCGTCCCTTTTTCGTCGTCCTCAACGACCTCCCACTTGCCGCCGCCTGAACTTCCGTCAAGGGGCGCGGGATACCTCGGCGAATACAAGTAGTCCTCGCCACTGTTGTCGACGATCCGAAGCATCGCGCCAAAGTCGCCGGCGTCCTCAACGCCGAGGCAAACGTAGACGCGGCCATTCGTCAGCCCTTCACTACCGTAGAACGACGCCCCGCTATATCGAACGCGCATCACCGTTTCACCTTCTTCGGCATATCCTTCAGCTTAGTCCGGTATTGTCTCCCGGACAACTCTTCCCAGTGTATGTCATAAACATAACTGTCGGTCGTTATTATACCATCTTTTTTCTCTCATTACGAGGGAATTCCGCAAAATAAATCGGACAACTCCTCCGCCGCGCGCAAAGGCGTCGAGGTACCTTGTCCGGCGATCACCCGCACATGCTCGATTGTCGCGCCCCTGGGTATGACGCCGACAATCAAGTCGCTTACAACGGTCTGCTGCAGCACTGTGTCGGCAGCTTGCACGGTTTAGGCAGTGCAGCGCTTGTCGCTTTCTTCCCCGCCCCCACAGCCCTTTGCGCCGCGCTCCGCCCGAAGCCCGTCACCTGCTCGCGCTCCGGTTGCGGCAGAAGGCCCGACTGCTCGGAAAAGTCCCGCAGCCTGTCCCGCTACGCCGCAGCTTCCGTGATCTCCGTTTCCGCGTAGTCCAGGTTGAACACACGCTCTTCCCTATTATACTTGAAGCCCACGTCGGGGATGATGCCGTTCATCAGGCATTTCTCGATGTCTCTGCCGCTTTCGTACCCCTTGTCCGCGATAGCCGCCAGAGTATCCACCCCAAGTGCTTCTTTGGTGGCTGTGGCCGCATTGCAAAGCTGGCCCATTCCCGATCCAGCCTGCGCGAGGAACGGGCGCGATTGAGGTAACCGTATAGATAGAGCATCAGCAGCGTCGCCGGGTGATCGCACGGCCGGCCTGTGCGCGCGGGTTTTGAGCGGGTGTAGCCCATCGTGCACAGATCCAGGCTCTCCACATACGCCCGGATGAACCGAACCGGGTTGCCCTCCTCGATGATCTCATCCAGGCATTCCGGCGCAAAGCTCCGCTGCCCGGGGTTCAGCCCTTCGATGTAGCGATTCGCTTGCATGTGGTCACCCGCCACTTTTCAGTTTACTGTGCTTGCTTAAAGCGAAAATCCCTTGACTTTTCAAGGGATTTCCGCATATCATGGGTTACTTCACAGCATTTCGGCCGCCGGTTTTCCACCGGGTTGGCGGGTTTTGCACAATTTTGCGAAAGGAAGAACCGAACGATGCGATGCGCGATCGTCACCGGCGCGGCCGGCGGAATCGGGTTTGCGACGGTCAGGCTGCTTCAGGAAAAAGGATACGGCGTCGTCGGTGTCGGGCGGCGCGCGGAGGACGGGACGCTGCGCGCGTTCAGCTCGATGGGCGCTGCGTTTGTTGCGGGCGACATATCGTCCGCGGACGACCGGCTGCGCGTCGTCGACGCGGCGCTTTCGCTTCACGGCGGCATTTACGCGCTGATCAACGTCGCCGGGATCGCGCCGCCGGTACGCGCAGACCTACTCGACATGACTGAGCGGAGCTATGACGCGGTGATGGACATCAACCTCAAAGGCACGCTGTTCCTCACGCAACTGGTCGCCCGCGAGATGCTGAAAAACCCGCCGGACGGCGCGATGCGCGGCGCGATTGTCAACATCTCGTCGATCTCGGCATACACCAGCTCGGTCAACCGCGGCGAATACTGCCTGTCAAAGGCCGGCGTGTCGATGCTGACACGGCTGTTCGCCGACCGCCTCGCGGCGGAAGGCATCCTGGTCAACGAGATTCGCCCGGGCATCATCGAGACCGGCATGACCGGCCCGGTCAAGGCGAAATATGATCGGCTGATCGAGGGCGGCCTGCTGCCGATCGCGCGCTGGGGCACGCCGGACGACGTCGCGCGCGCGGCGCTGGCGCTGATCGACGGGACACTGCCGTACACCACCGGGCAGTCGCTCGACGTGGACGGCGGGTTTCACATACGGAGGCTTTGATGCATGAAGTCATGATGCGCGCGGGCGGGACGGCCTTCCCGGCGCGGTTTTGCCGCGCGGTGGTCGTCGGATCCGGCGCGGCCGGTTTCCGCGCGGCGCTGGAGCTTGACAGGCTCGGCGCGGACGGCGTCGCGGTCGTCGCGGAGGACGCGCTTTGCGGAACATCCCGCAACGCCGGGTCGGACAAGCAGACGTACTATAAGCTAAGCCTGTCCGGGGATTGCCCGGATTCGCCTGGCGCGATGGCGCGCGACCTGTTCGCGGGGCGCTGTGTCGACGGCGACCACGCGCTGGTCGAAGCCGCGCTGTCGGCGCGCGCGTTTCTGTCGCTGTGCGACCTCGGCGTGCCGTTCCCGACAAACCTGTACGGCGAATACGTCGGCTACCGCACCGACCACGACCCGCGCGCCCGCGCGACGTCCGCCGGGCCGCTGACGTCGCGGATGATGACCGAGCGGCTGGAAAGCGCCGTGCGCGCGCGCGGCGTTCCGGTGTTCGGCGGGTATCAGGCGATCGCCGTGCTGAAAGACGCGGACCGCGCGGTCGGCGTGCTGACGATGCGCCGCGATACGGCCGAACTGTCCGCTTTTTTTGCCGGCAGCGTGGTCTTCGCCACAGGCGGACCGGCCGGCGTGTACGCCGATTCGGTGTACCCCGCGGGGCACCACGGCGCGACCGGCGTCGCGATGGACGCAGGCGCGGCGGGACGCAACCTGACCGAGTGGCAGTACGGGCTGGCATCGCTGTCGCCGCGCTGGAACGTTTCGGGCACCTACATGCAGGCGCTGCCGAGGTTCGTGTCGGTCGGCGCGGACGGCCGCGAGCGGGAATTCCTCGCGGAGGCGTTTCAGGAGGCGGGCGAGGGCCTGTCGCGCGTGTTCCGCAAGGGATACGAGTGGCCGTTTGACAGCCGAAAGGCGCGAAACGGCTCGTCGGTGATCGACCTGCTGGCGCATCGGGAGCGCATGGCCGGGCGGCGCGTATACCTCGATTTTACGAAGAACCCGTACGGGATGGACAGCCTGCCGTATGACCGGCTCGACCGCGAGGCCAGCGACTACCTGACGCGCGCCGGCGCGTGCCTCGGCCGGCCGATCGACCGGCTGCTGGCCATGAACGCGCCCGCGTACGACCTGTACCTTGGCAAGGGTGTCGATCTGAAAAAAGAGAGACTCGAAATCGCGCTGTGCGCGCAGCATCACAACGGCGGGCTTTCCGTCGACGCGTGGTGGCGGACGAGCGTGCCTGGGCTGTACGCGGTCGGAGAGGCCGCGGCGACGCACGGCGTGTACCGGCCGGGCGGCAGCGCGTTAAACGCAGGGCAGGTCGGCGCACTGCGCGCGGCGCGGCACATCGCGGCGAAAGGCGCGAGCGCGCCTTCGCCGGATGACGTTTCACCGGCAGTTTTGGAGACGGTTCAGGCGCACATGGCGCGATGCGCCCGGCTGGTCAAGGGATCGTCGAACGTTTCCGCGCTGCTGTCGGAGCGCGGTCGAGCGATGAGCGGTGCGGCGTCCGCGCTGCGCGATCCGGAGCGGATGCGCGGCGCGCTTTCGGACGCGCTGGCGCTGCTCGCCTCGTTCGACGACGCGGTTTCCGTGGCGCAGGCGACGGAACTGCCCGACGCCTACCGGCTGCGCGACGCGCTGACCGCACAGGCCGCGCTGCTGACCGCGATGCTGGACTATACGGACCGGGGCGGGAAATCGCGCGGATCCGCGATTTACACGGACAGGAACGGCGAAGCGCCGGAAGGGCTGCCGGACGCGTTCCGGTTTCAACCGGACGACGGCGGCCTCGACGGGATGACGCAGGTCACGCGCGCCACGGGCGGACAATTCGCGTGCGAATGGCGCGCCGTACGGCCGCTGCCCGAGGGCGGGGGCTTCTTTGAAAACGTGTGGCGCGAATACCGGGAAAACGGCGGCGTTTGGGAGGAAGCATAGACACAGGCGGCGCGGGCGTGAAGAAAAGCGCGGAAAGAAGCGTCGCTATACCGAGCAAATCTGTCCTGTACGCCGCGATGTTCCGATACGCAAAACGAGCCTCTTTGAGATCCCTTCGGTCATGCGTCTCCGCACTGTTCCACCTTCACCCCGGCCTCTTTGAACAGCTCCATCGAAAACTCGTCCGGGTATCCTTCGCGGAACATGACGTGGACGATGCCCGCATTGATGATCATCTTCGTGCACTGGCTGCATGGCTGGTGTGTGCAGTACAGCGTCGCGCCGTCGATGTTGACGCCCATCCGGCCCGCCTGGATAATCGCGTTCTGTTCCGCGTGGGTCGCGTAGCAGACCTCCTGCCGCTGCCCGGACGGGATGTTCATGACGCGGCGCAGGCACTCACCGCGCTCCTTGCAGGTTCTGACGCCGGCCGGCGCGCCGTTGTACCCGGTCGTCATGATCCGCTTGTTCTTGACGATGACCGCGCCGATCTGCCGGTTTTCCTGAAAGCAGCTTGACCACGTCGCGACCAGTCCGGCCATTTCCATGAACCTGCGATCCCACTTGTCCATATCGTTCCCTCCAGACGTCGTTTGGGTGATACCGTTTCGCGCTAGGTTCCGCACCTGCCGTGCGGAAAAGATCCGACGGATTTGTACTGAATCTGTCGCGATTCAGTATACCGCATGAATCGGAGCGCCGCAACCGGCGGGTTGTTCTGCAACTGCCGTGCCTACATGCGCGGCATTCCGCCCGCATACGCTGCCCCATGAAAAGACAGTCGATGGTGCGGCAGACGGCACTCCTGACAGGCGCGAACGCTGTGGTGCGCGCGCTTGGGTTCGCGATGCGCGTGTGGCTTTCGCGGGCGATGGGCGCGGAGGCGATCGGTGTGCTGGAACTGGCGTCGTCCGCGCATATGCTGTGGATCGCGCCGGTCACGTCCGGCGTGCCGATGGCGGTCGCGCGGGAGGCTGCCTCCGGCCGCGGCGAAGAGGCGCTACGCGCGGGCAGGCGGCTTGCGCTTCGGATCAGCTTGATCATGCTGCCCGCGCTGGCCGTTTTGCTGCCGGTGATCGCGCTGGCGCTCGGCGACGCGCGGACGCTCCCGGCGCTCGCGGCGTATTTGCCGTGCCTGCCGGTGCTGGCGCTGTCCGCCGCGTACAACGGTTACTGTTACGGGGCCGGCAACACGCTGCCGCCGGCGCTGTCCGAAATGGTCGAACAGGGGCTGCGATTCTGTGTGTGCCTGAGCGCGCTGACGCTTTTGCCGCGGCTGACAGCCGCGTACACGGCCGCGATCCCGCCGGTGGCGACGCTCGTGGGCGAAGGCGTGTCCGTGGCGATGGTCGTATGGATGCTCCGGCGCGGCGGCGTGGCGCTCCGGGGCGACGCGCCCAAAGCGCTGCAAAAAAAAATCTTGGCGGTCGCCGCGCCCATGACGTGGATGCGCCTGTCCGGCACGCTAATGCGCACCGTCAACTCGGTGCTCATTCCGCTTCGGCTCCGGGCCGGCGGGCTGTCCGCGCAGGAGGCGACGGCAAGGCTCGGCATGCTGTCCGGCATGGCGCTGCCGCTGGTGATGCTGCCGGGCGTTGTCACCGGCGCGCTCGCGATGGTGACCGGCCCGGCGCTCGCGCGGCACCAGCGGGAGCCGTGGCTGCTGCGCAAAATCGTCGTCAAAGCGCTGTCGGGCGCGGTCGCGGTGTCCGCGGTCTGCGGCGCGGCGCTGTACATCGGCGCGCCGTGGCTCGCGCGGACGCTGTACCGTCAGCCGGACCTTGCCGCAGTGCTGCGCGCGGTCGCGCCGTTGACGCCCCTGATGGGTGTGTCGCAGGTGCTCGGCGGGATGCTGACGGGGCTTGGCAGACAGCGGCGCGCGCTGGCGTCGTCGCTGGCAGGCTCGCTGATCACGCTGGTTCTGAGCTATCTGCTGGCGCCCGCGATGCGGCTGAACGGCTGTGCCGCCGCGCTGATCGCCGGAAGCGCGGTGTCCGCCGCGCTGCATTTGCATGACCTGATCCGCACCGTGCGGCGCGAACCGGGGACGATGACAGGGGATGGGCAAGGGCAGATGCATCCCACCGCATGAACCTCAGTGCATGCGGTGGACTTTACCGCAACCCCTTCTTCACCGCCGCCGTCCGCAGCCGCTCCAGCGCCTCGGCCAGCGCCGCCCGAGGCAACGCGAGGTTAAACCGCATGTGCCCCTCCGCGCCGTCGCCGAACATCGCGCCTTCGTCGAGGAACAGCATCGCGTCGCTGCGGAGGAACCGCTCGAGCGCCGCGTCGTCCATGCCGTACGCGCGCCAGTCTGTCCAGGCAAGGTAGGTGCCCTGCGCCGGGTACACGCGCACCTTCGGCAGGTTGTCCGCGAACCACTGCCGGAAAAACGCGAGGTTCGCACGCTGGTAGTCGAGCAGCGCGTCGAGCCACGCGTCGCCCTCGGTGTAGGCCGCGATCATCGCGTGGTAGCCGAAATACGCGTTGTTGCTGTACCCGTCGGCGTTCATGCGCGCCCTGAACCGCGCGCGCAGCGCCTCGTTCGGGATGATCGTGTTGGCGATCTGGAGGCCCGCGA
This sequence comes from Eubacteriales bacterium, assembly GCA_031550455.1. Taxonomy (GTDB): domain Bacteria; phylum Bacillota; class Clostridia; order Christensenellales; family Aristaeellaceae; genus Avichristensenella. Next base: position 533 of record JAVBOQ010000035.1, on the reverse strand, counting down.
TGTTGAACGTCTTGCTCGGCGCGGTCAGGATCAGGCAGCGGTTCAGCATCTCCGGCGCGGCGTCCGCGAACACGGTGTGCCGGCCGTACAGCACCAAATCGGAATGGATCTCGTCCGACACGAGCAGCACGTCGTTCTCACGGCAGATGTCGGCGAGCCGCCGAAGTTCCTCGACCGTCCAAACGCGCCCCGACGGGTTGTGCGGGCTGCAAAACAGCATCAGCTTGACGCGCGGGTCGGCTGCCTTCCCGCGCAGGTCGTCAAAGTCCATCCGATAGAAGCCGTCCGCGTCCGTCAAAAGCCGCGACCAGACCGGTTCGCGGCCGTTGTCGACGACGACGTTCTTAAACGGCGTATACCCCGGCGTGGTCAGCAGCACACGGTCGCCGGGTTCTGTAAACACGCGCACCGCGACGCTCATCGCCGGGACGATGCCGCCCTGCGCGATGATCCACTCGGGCCGGACCACAAACCCGTGCCGCCGCTTCAGCCAGCCGATGACCGCGTCGAAATATGGCTTGTCTGCGTCGGTG
>JAVBOQ010000202.1:0-3805 GCA_031550455.1 Eubacteriales bacterium | reverse complement strand
GATCGTGTCGAACGGCAGATCCTCCGTCTCGCCGGTCGGCTCGGGCTTTCTGCGCCCGGACGCGTCCGGTTCGCCGAGGCGCATCTTCGTGACGCGCATCCCGGCCGCGCGCCCGTCTTTTTCAAGGACGCTCTCCGGCGCGACGAGAAACCGGAACACGACGCCCTCCTCCTCTGCCTCGTCGATCTCGATCTTCTCGGCGGGCATTTCATCGCGCGTGCGGCGGTACAAAAGCGTCACTTCCTTCGCGCCAAGGCGCACGGCGGTGCGGACCGCATCCATCGCTGTGTTGCCGCCGCCGACGACCGCGACGCGGCCGCCGAGGGAAGGCGCTTCGCCGCGCGCGACGGCCTCAAGGAAGTCGATGCCGCCCAGCACGCCGGGCAGGCCGTCGTTCGCACAGCCGAGCGACGCGGATTCCCACGCGCCGACCGCGACAAACACCGCGTCGAACGAAGAACTCAATTGTTCAATAAAGATGTCTCTGCCAAGTTTCTGATTGTAGTGAAAAGTAACGCCCATTTTCGCGATGCGTTCGGCCTCCAGATCGACGACGTCTTTCGGCAGCCGGTACGCGGGAATTCCGTAGCGCAGCATGCCGCCGGGCGACGGCATCTGCTCAAACACGCTGACCTTGTGGCCCTTTCGCGCGAGGAAATACGCGGCGGACAGGCCCGCTGGGCCCGCGCCGACGACCGCGACGGCCTTGCCGGTCGGCGGGTCGATCTGCGGCATAAAACCGGCCGAACCTTGTTCCGCGATGAAGCGTTTCAGGTGCATCAGCGACAGCGGGCCCTCAAACAGCGCGCGGCGGCACGCCTCCTCGCACGGGTGCGGGCAGACGCGGCCGATGCACGCGGGCAGTGGGTTGTCCTCCATCACCAGCCGGAACGCTTCGTCGAACTGGCCGCACGCGACAAGCCCGATATACCCCTGACAGTCCTGATTGGACGGGCAGGCCTTACGGCACGGCGGGCGGCAATCGCCGCGGTGGTCGCTGAGCAGCAACCCGAGCGTCGCCTGGCGGCTGCGCTCGATGCGCTCGCTGGTCGTTTCGATTTCCATGCCCTCGATGGGCATCGTGGCGCAGGCGCGCGCCGGTTTGTTCATGCCCTTGATCTCCACAAGGCACAGCCCGCAGCCGCCGTACGCGTCCAGCTCGGGCAGGTAGCACAGGTTCGGCACGTCGAATCCGTTTTCCAAAAGGCCGGTCAAAAGCGACGCGTCCGCGCGGACCGTGATGTCGCGCCCGTTGGCTTTGATGTTCATTGCGCCGCCTCCCCGCTGTAGATTGTGACCGCGCCGAAGCGGCATGCTTTTTGGCACGCGCCGCAGGCGACGCACTTCGCGGCGTCGACCGCGAACGGCTTTTTGATTACGCCCGTGATCGCGCCGGTCGGGCATTTTCGGGCGCAAAGCGAGCAGCCGGTGCAGCTTCCGCTGGCAATTCTGTACTTGACCAGGGCCTTGCATGCGAGCGCGGGGCAGCAGCGGCCTTTGATGTGCGCCTCGTATTCCTCCGGGAAGTAGCGCATTGTCGTCAGCACCGGGTTCGGCGCGGAGTTGCCAAGGCCGCACAGCGCGCTGTCGCGGATGCTGTCGCCGAGACTTTTGAGTTTTTCAGTGTCACCCGGCTCGCCGTGGCCCTCGCAGATGCGGTCGACCATCTCCTTCATCCGGGTCGTGCCGACGCGGCAGGGCACGCACTTGCCGCAGCTTTCCTTGCTGGTGAAATCCATGAAAAAGCGCGCCATATCGACCATGCACGCGGTATCGTCCATGACAACGAGGCCGCCGGAGCCCATGATCGCGCCGGTCGCGCCGATCGACGCGTAGTCAATGGGCGTATCCAGCAGGCTCTCCGGCAGGCAGCCGCCGGATGGGCCGCCGATCTGCACGGCCTTGAACGGCCTGTCGCCCTGGATGCCGCCGCAAATGTCGTAGACGATCCGGCGCAGCGTGATGCCCATCGGCACCTCGACGAGGCCGCCGCGCCTGACCTTGCCCGCCAGCGCGAACACCTTGGTGCCCTTCGAGTCGGCGGTACCCATCGCGGCGAACGCCTCGCCGCCTTTTTCGATGATCCACGGCACGTTCGCGAACGTCTCGACGTTGTTGATGCTCGTCGGCGACCGCCGGTAGCCCGACTGCGCCGGAAACGGCGGTTTTGGCCGCGGCATGCCCCGCCCGCCCTCGAGCGACGCGAGCAGCGCGGTTTCTTCGCCGCAGACGAACGCGCCCGCGCCTTTCAGCATCCGAAACCCGAACGAGAAGCCGCTGTTCAGGATGTTCTCGCCGACCAGCCCGGCCGCCTTCAGCGCGTCCATCGCGATTTGCAGCCGCCTAACCGCCATCGGGTACTCGGCACGGACATAGATCAGCCCTTCCGACGCGCCGACCGCGAACCCGGCCAGCAGCATCCCTTCGAGCACCGCGTGCGGGTCGCCTTCCAGCACCGAGCGGTCCATGAACGCGCCCGGGTCGCCCTCGTCGGCGTTGCAGACGATGTATTTACAGTCGCCCTTCGCGTCGCGCGTCGCCTGCCATTTGCGCCAGGTCGGGAAGCCCGCGCCGCCGCGCCCGCGCAGCCCGGAGATTTTCATCTGTTCGATGACGGCCTCCGGCCTTCCCGAAAGCGCGCGGCGCAGCGCGGCGTATCCGCCGGCCGCCTCGTACGCCGCGAGGCTCTCCGGGTCGATCTTGCCGCAGTGGCGCAGCGCGACCCGCGTCTGCCCGGTCAGGAACGACAGCTCTTCGGCCGTCAGCAGGTTCTTTTCGGGCGCTTCGCCGCGCAGCAGCGCCGTGACCAGCGCGGCCGCGTCATCAGCGCCGATATGGCCGAAGAAAAGGCTTTTCCCGTCGTCGTCGACAAACTCCATCATCGGCTCGGCGAAGCACATGCCGACGCACCCGACCTTTTCGATTTGCTTTCCGCTGCCGCAAAGCGCTTTCTCCATCGCGGCCGCGACCGCCTCCGCGCCGGCCGCGATGCCGCAACTGCCGTATCCAAGCAGGAACCGCATCAGGCGTCACCTCCCGCGTCGTTCTCCCGGATGTCCGCGAAGATTCTGCCCACGCCGCCCGCGGTCAGCTTGCCGTACGCGCGCCCGTCGACCATCATCACCGGCGACAGCGAGCAGCAGCCGAGGCAAGCGACCTTTTCCCACGAAAAGGCGCCGTCGGCGGTCGTCTCGCCTTCCGGCACGCCAAGCGCGTCCTCGACCGCCTCCGCGACCGATCCCGCGCCGTTCACGTGGCAGGCGGTGCCCATGCAGACGAGCACCTGATGCCGACCCGGCGGCGCCATGCGGAATTGCGCGTAAAACGTCGCGACGCCCGATAGGGTCGCGGCCGGAATGCCCGTTTTTTCGCAAACGCGCAGCAGCACCGGCTCGGGCAGATACCCGAACACCGCCTGCAGTTCCTGCAGCACGGCGATCAGGCTGTCCGCCGGTTTCTCAAAGTTTTTCAGTACGGTATCGACCTTTTGAAGGTCCCATTCAGCCAATGTATTCACCCCGATCGTGGGTACTTTGTTGTTTATAGTATCGAAAGTTGCGACGCTTGTCAATTGCGGAAATGGGGCTGCCCAGGGCTTACGCATGAAGCAGGAAGATCCAGCCCGGAGAGTTCGAGAGGCCGAGGCTTCTCGACTTTTCATCATTTTCGGCGACATGCGCGCCGAAAATGCGCAGATTCCGCAGGCGCAGCCGGAGGAATCTGGACTTTTCGCCTGAGGCCGCCCGGAAACGCCGCAGCGTTTCAGGCCGAATCCTCCTCGCGCCTCTGAAAAACGCATGAACCT
>JAVBOQ010000075.1:0-3724 GCA_031550455.1 Eubacteriales bacterium | reverse complement strand
GGGCGCGCCCCCTCGATCCCGGCCGGTCCCGGCGCGTGGCGCTGGTCGGCGAGACGATCGAGCAGGTGCGCGAGGTGATGGTCTTCGGCGAGAGCGGCCTCCTGTCCTGTGCGCCGCCCGACCGCAAGCCGGTGTTTGAGGATCCCGCGTACAGCGTGTTCTATCGCGCGCCGACGGCGATCTTCCTGTCGTGCCCGCCGCTTTCCGAAATGAAATACGCCGAGACCGACACCGGCATGGCGATCGAGAACATGGCGCTCGCGGCGCACGCGCTCGGGCTCGGGTCGGTCATTCTCGGCATGCCAAGGCTCGCATTCACCGAATCGGAAGCGCCCGCGCTGAAAGCCGCGCTGAAATTCCCGGCAGGGTTTTCGTTCTGCCTCGCGATCGCGGTCGGCACGCCCGCGACGACCAAGGAGGCGCACCCGCTCGAGCCGGACCGCGTCGATTACGTCCGGTGATCAAGACGAAATGAGGAATGCACGATGATTCACGGCGCACTGGAGGCCGGCGGCACCAAAATGGTCTGTTCGACGGGCGGCGCGGACGGCCGCATCCTTTCGCGCGAAAGTTTCCCGACGCTGTCGCCCGGCGAAACCATCCCGGCCATCGTCGCGTTCTTCCGCGCGGCGGGCATCGGCGCGCTCGGCATCGGCTCGTTCGGGCCGGTCGACTTAAACCCGCGCTCGAAGACGTACGGCCACATCACCAGCACGCCAAAGCCCGGCTGGGCGGACTTTCCGCTGTACCGGACGCTTTCCGAAGCGCTCGGCGTCCCCTGCGGATTTGATACCGATGTAAACGTCGCCGCGCTCGGCGAATACACGCTCGGCGCGGCGAAGGGGCTGTCAAGCTGCGTCTATGTGACCGTCGGCACCGGCGTCGGCGGCGGCATCATCATGGAGAACAACCTTGTGCATGGGCTGGTGCACCCGGAACTGGGCCACATCTGGCTGCGCCCGCGGGCCGATGATCCCGCGCCGCACGGGTTCTGCCCGTTCCACGACGGGTGCCTCGAAGGGCTGGCCTCCGGCCCGGCGATCGAAAAACGCTGGGGCAAAAAGGCCGAGGATCTGCCGCCCGACCATCCCGCGTGGGCGCTTGAGGCGCACTACCTCGCGCAGATGTGCGTCGACGCGATCGTTACGTTCTCGCCGGAAAGGATCATCCTGGGCGGCGGCGTGATGCAGCAGGCGTTCCTGTTCCCGATGATCCGCGCGGAAACGCTCGCGATGCTCGGCGGGTACGTGCGCCATGAGATGATCCTGCGCCGGATCGACGAACTGATCGTCCCGCCGGGCCTTGGCAACAACAGCGGCGTCACTGGGGCGCTTCTGCTGGCTGCCCGCGCCGCTTCCGAAAAAACGCCCGGTTCGTCCTGACCGCCTCGTCGTCCGGTTTGAACGCGGCTGCCTGCTCGTTGTACGCCTCGGCGAGGTCCGGCTGGCCGAGGCGGTCAAAGCAGACGCAGAGCTGCATCATCGGGATATAGCCGCGGCACTCGGGCAGTGAAAAGCCGCCCTCCTCGTCGCTTGGCGTGCAGACCGGCGCGGCGCGGTACCAGAACGCGGCCGCCTTGTACATCGCGCGACGCATCAGCAGCGCCCCGATGTCGCAGCAGGTTTCGGCGCGCGGCTCGCCAAGGGTGAAGCTTTTGAGCAGCGCGGTCAGCGCGCGGTCGTCTTCGCCCTGGCGCAGATAGCAGTCGGACAGGTCGCGGCACGCGCCGATCCGGTTCTCGATCCACGTGTCCGGGTCGTCGATGCACGCGTGAAACAGCGGAATCGCCTCGCCGTCAAACCCGTTAAACATCAGCTCACGGGCGAAATAGTAGCGGTGGCGCGGCTCCATCGGCTCGCCTGTCTCGGCCATTTTGCGGTAGATCCGCAGGTTTCGCCCGGACTCGCCGGGCTTTGTTTTTTCGTGGCGGATCGCGATCTGGCTGCGGATGATGTTGCCCGCCGGCGTGATCGCCTCGTGTACGCGGCCCGACCACCTGAACCCGCCCGCGCGGCGCAGCAGCCGCTCGCGAAAAAATGAAAACGTCGGCTTGCCGCCGCCGTCAAACGCGACGTGATACCGCATCATCACCACATCGGTCTTGGGGTCCAGCGTCTCCTTGAGCAAAAGCAGCGCATCCCGGTTCTCCGCGTCGATCACGTCGTCCGCGTCCAGCCACAGGATGTATTCCATCGTCGCGCGGTCGAACGCGGCGTTTCGCGCGGCGGAAAAATCATCAATCCATGCAAAATCGAACACCTTCGCCCCGTGCGCCTCGGCGATCGCCCGGGTGCCGTCCGTCGACCCGGTGTCGACGACAATGATCTCGTCGGCGACGCCCCGCGCGCTCGCCAGGCAGCGGCCCAGCACCTCTTCTTCATTCCTGACGATCATGCAGAGACTGATCGTGATCATGAAAACACCTCCCTGTCGGTGTACCGTATGAACGGACGCCGCGGGAGGTGCGGGGACGCGCGATGGATGGAAAGATGCCGTTCGAGGCACTGTCGTATTACTGCGCCGCGATGTCCCCTTCCGTGACGATCGCGCCCGCGCCGCGCAGTTTGTTTTGCAGCGCCTGAACGTCAATCGTCCGCAGGGTCTTGCCTTCCTTCAGCGCCATCGCGGCCGCCACGCCCGCCGCGTCGCCCTCGATAAAGCACTGCGGCATTACGCGCAGGCTGCCGAGCGCGACGTGATCGCAACTGATGCACCGGCCCGCGACAGCCAGGTTCGTGACGCCTCTGGGCAGCAGCGCGCGGTACGGAATCTGGTACTTGAATCCCTCGTGCGGATAGAATGTCTCTTTGTCCATGCCCGCGCCGGTGCAGTTGTGGATGTCGATGAAGAAGCTGCCGTATCCGATGCTGTCGTCAAACGCGCGCTCGCGCATCAGATCCTCGGCGGTGATAACATATTCCCCGACGATGCGGCGGCTTTCGCGCGTGCCGATCAGCGCGCCGGAATGGCTCATCCAGCAGTTTTCCATGCCCGGAAGGTACTTTCGGAACACGTCGATGCTGTGGTACGCCTGCCGTCTGCCCTCGATCGTCGCGTATGTCAGATCTTCCGCGCTCGTCGGGTCGACACCGACGATGTGCGTGAAGTTCGCGCCGATCTGGTCGGGCCGCGTCGCGCACCACCACCAGCCCATGGTCTTTGACTGGAACGGCTCCATGTCGCCGTTTCGCTGCGCCTCCGCCCAGACTTCCTTGTCCGCGTCGTTGCGCGCCACACCGTATTTTTTAAGGTAGCCGACCTTTCGGAACGCGTCGAACGCCTCGTGGTCATGCCCGCCCATCTGGAACATCAGCGTCATCGGCTGCATCGCGCCGTCGCCCGGGCGGCCCTTCTCGAACGGCGCACCGGCCTTCGCGGCGACGTCCGCGTCGCCTGTGCAGTCGATCACCATCCGGCACTTCGCGGCCTGCCGCCCGCTCTTGTTCTGGAAAATCACATACCGGATCTCGCCGTCCTCGACGATAACGTCGCTGAACTGCGTGTAGTACAAAAGCTTCAGGTTGCCGCACGCGGCGGCCATCTGTTCGAGATGCAGCTTCATCCGCTCCACCTCGAAATCGAGGTGAGCGCGGTCGTACGTGCCGTATCCGTCTGACACCAGCCGGTCGACCAGCTCGTAGCACACGCCGCCGACGACGCGCTCCTTGCGGTGCGCCCACGAGTCATAGCAGCAGATGTGCCCGTGCCAACCGGCGGTCGCGAT
>JAVBOQ010000176.1:0-17939 GCA_031550455.1 Eubacteriales bacterium | reverse complement strand
GTTCGCGCAGGCGCACCGCCGTACACGTGATAGCGCCGCAGCAGCGCGGCAACGCGGGCCGTGAGCTCACCCGCCGAAAAAGGCTTGGCGAGGTAATCATCGCCGCCCGCACGCAACCCGTCCACGCGATCGGATTCAGTTGTCTTGGCGGTCAAAAACAAAACCGGCGCGCTCGTTCGTTCGCGCAGGCGGCGGCAAACCGCATAGCCATCCTCTCCGGGCATCATGACATCCAGGATGATCATATCAACGGAATCACAGCACGACGCAAGCGCCTCTTCGCCGCTGGCGGCTTCTCTGACCGCGTAACCTTCCGCGGCAAGAAGCAGGCGCAGCACCTCTCGGATATCCGCCTCGTCGTCAACAATGAGTATCTCAGTCCTCTTGTCCATAGCAAGCAGTATACTATACTTCTTGATGATATGCGCGCCTTCAAATCTAAAGGAATCTGAAGAATGGGCAAAACCTCTTGTTGCTGAGTCTGTATGTATGATACCGTATGCGAGACAAACGGGAACGCGAAAGGAGGAAGCGGAATGGAAATGAAAATACGCAGACGGCGCAGAGCGCTGGTTGTCGCCTTTATCTTTTTGATCATCGCCTTCCTGCCGTCCGTTCTGACGCTCTCGCATTCGCACGATGATGGCACGACAGCGGACCACTGCATGATTTGCGCGCTTTCCAGCGCCATTGCGGGAATGCTCCGTCTGATCCTTGCTGTGTTTGTGTCCATATGCGTGAGTTCCGGCATGCTGTCCGTTCGTCACATGCGCAAAATCAGTTGTCTTTGGCCAAGAGAAACGCTTTTCTCCCTGCGGGTGCGCTTGAATCCCTGAGTTTCCTTTCGTTTGCCGGTAACCAAAATATAAACGCAAACGGAGGAACACCCATGCGGAAATCTTATGCAAAAGTCCTGTGTGCCTGCCTGTCGACGGCACTGATGCTTATTTCACTCCTTTCGGCGGGAATGGCCGACACCACAACCGCTGACATGCCAACCGTCGTAACAACCATTTTCCCCCCATACGACTTTGTCAGGCAAATCGCCGGTGAAAATGCGGCGCTGAAAATGCTGCTTCCGCCCGGCTCAGAGAGCCATTCGTTCGAACCGACGCCGCGCGACATTCTGGCGATCCAAAACTGCGATCTGTTCGTGTATACCGGCGGCGAGGCGGACGCGTGGGTGGATCGTATTCTCGCGTCCATGGACACGTCCGGCATGACGATCCTCAAAATGGTCGACATGGTGGACGCGGTCGAGGAGGAGCATGTGGAAGGCATGCAGGAGGACGAGGATCACAGCCATGAAGGCGCGTTTGACGATGCCGACGTGAAAGACCGGCCCACGCTTTCCGACTGGGCGGGAGACTGGCAGTCCGGGTTGCCTTACGTGACCGATGGCACGCTGGACGAGGTGTTCGCCCACAAGGCGGAAGCCGGCGAAAAGACCGCCGAGGCGTTTCGGCAGTATTACCTGACCGGCTACCAGACGGACTATGACCGTTTGGCGTTTGACGGAAACAAAATCACCTTCTACGCGGGCGATACAGCGGCGCAGGCGGAGTATGCGTATCAGGGTTATCAAATTCTGACCTATGAAAGCAGAAGCAAAGGCGTACGGTATCTGTTTGAAGCAAAAGACGCCATAGACGCCCCAAAGTACATCCAGTTCAGCGATCATTGCATAGAACCCACGGAGGGACTGACTCATTTTCATATTTACTACGGCAACGAAAGCCAGGAAGCGCTGCTTGCCGAAATGGAGAACTGGCCCACATACTTCCTTTCCAGCATGAGCGGCCAGGACATTGTGGATGATTTCCTGGGGCATGACCACGGCCACGAGGAAGTGCTGGACGAGCACGTGTGGACAGCGCCGCGGAACGCCATCCGGATTGTGAACGCTTTGACGGAAGCGCTGTGCGCGAAAGCCCCGGCCAATGCGTCCGTCTACCGGCAGAACGCCGAAGCCTACAGCACGAAGCTTTCAGCGCTGGATGACGCGTTCCGTGAGGCGGTTGTTGGCGCGGCGCGCAAGACCATCGTCTTTGGCGACCGCTTCCCGTTCCGCGACCTTGCGGATGCGTACGGCCTGACCTACTACGCGGCTTTCCCGGGCTGCGCCAATGAAACCGAGGCCAGCGCCGCGACGATCAAGTTCCTGATTGACAAGGTGCGTGAGGAGAAGATCCCCGTGGTGTTCCACATTGAGCTGTCGAACGAAAAAATCGCGGACATCGTCTGCGAGGATACGGGAGCCAAGAAGCTGTCCATGCATTCCGCGCACAACGTAACCAAGAAGGATTTTGACGCGGGTATCGGCTATCTGGAGATCATGCAAAACAACCTGGAAGCGTTGAAGGAGGCGTTGCGGTAACATGGCGCTGATCACCTGTCGAAACGCGGCTTTTGCCTACGAGGGCAGCACAGCCGTAGAGGGATTGGATTTTGAGGTCGTAAACGGAATGTACCTTTGCGTGGTGGGCGAAAACGGCTCGGGCAAAAGCACGCTGATGAAAGGGTTGCTGCGCCTGAAGCCGCCCAGCCAGGGAAGCGTTTCGACAGGTGACGGCCTTTTGCCAAACGAGATTGGATACCTCCCCCAGCAGACTGCCGCGCAAAAGGATTTTCCGGCCAGTGTGTTCGAGGTGGTACTCTCCGGGCGGCTCAACAGCCGGGGCATCCGTCCATTCTATTCAAAAAAGGACCGTGAAATCGCGGAACAGAATCTGAAACGTCTGGGCATGGAAACGTTCCGGAACCGGTGCTATCGCGAGTTATCCGGCGGGCAACAGCAGCGTGTGCTGCTGGCCCGCGCGCTTTGCGCGACGAAAAAGGCGCTGCTGCTGGATGAACCTGCGGCGGGGCTGGATCCGGTCGTTACGCAGGAACTGTACGAGCTGATCAAGCGTGTCAACAGGGAGTTGGGCGTTACCATCCTGATGGTTTCCCACGATATTGACTGCGCGGTTCGCTATGCCAGCCACATCCTGCATCTGGCCAACCGGCAACTGTTCTTTGGAAAAACGGAGGATTACCTGAAAACGGAAATCGGCATTCGGTTTGTAGGGGGAACGCGCGGTGTTTTAAATGTTGTCTGAGATGTTTTCCTATGCATTTCTGGTGCGCGCGCTGGTGGTCGGGCTGCTGGTTTCGCTGTGCGCGTCACTGCTGGGCGTGAGTCTGGTTCTCAAGCGTTACTCCATGATCGGCGACGGACTTTCCCATGTAGGGTTCGGCTCGCTGGCCATTGCTACGGCGCTTGGCGCGGCGCCGCTTGCCGTATCGATCCCCGTGGTGGTATTGGCCGCGTTTCTGCTGCTTCGCATCAGCGAGCGGAGCAAAATCAAAGGGGACGCAGCCATCGCGCTGATCTCCACCAGCTCGCTGGCCATCGGCGTGATCATCATCTCCATGTCCACAGGCATGAGCACGGACGTGTGCAACTACATGTTCGGCAGCATCCTGGCGATGAACAAGAACGATGTGTACCTGAGCGTTGCGCTGTGTGCGGTGGTGCTGCTGCTGTTCGTTCTGTTTTACAGCAAGATTTTCGCAGTCACTTTCGACGAGACGTTTGCCCAGGCGACCGGCACGCGCACCGCCGCGTACAACATGCTCATCGCGCTATTGACAGCGCTGACCATTGTGCTTGGCATGCGGATGATGGGCGCACTGCTCATCTCCAGCCTGGTGATCTTCCCGGCGCTGACGAGCATGCGGGTATGCAAGACATTCCGCTCCGTCATCCTGTGCGCGACGGTGGTATCGGTGGTCTGCTTCTTTGTCGGCTTGTGCGTTTCGTATGCGGCAGCTCTGCCAACAGGCGCGAGCATCGTAGGCGCGAACCTTCTGGTCTTTCTGATGTTCTCAGGTGTTGGGCTATTGCAAAGGAGGGGATTGGCTTGAAAAGGTTAGTTTCGGTTGTTTGTTTGATCGGATTGCTCATGGCTCTGACCGCCTGCTCGCAAATGCCAACGCCAAGTGCCGAGGCGGAACCCCAGCCGACGGCCACAGCAGACGCGACCAATCCAGACCTTTTGATCAAGGAGAAGATGTTCATTGCCCAGGTAAACGATGTTTATCTCAACCTCAAGGACTACCTTGGAAAAACCATCCGTCTGGAAGGCATGTTCTTTGCCATTCCTTACGAGCCGACAAACTCCACGTTATTCCTTGTGATCCGCTATGGCCCCGGGTGCTGCGGAAACGACGGTCAGATTGGGTTTGAAGTCGCTTGGGATGACGGCGTCTTTGTTGCTCCCGCAGACAACAGTTGGGTAGAGGCCACCGGCGTACTGGACGAATATGAAGAATCAGGCAATATGTATGCGCGGCTGCGGTTGACCGGTTTGCGCGTGTTGGAAAAACGCGGGGCGGAGACGGTGACGCAATAGGCGCGGCAGCAAACTACTTTTAATGAACGAGAGCCTGCACGGAGCTTATAGCTCCGATAGCAGGTTTTTTTCACTCGCTCCGGCGACCACCGCGCATTCCTCCCGCAGCGCCGCGTTTTCACAGACTTCAGCCGCGCGTCTTTGTGACCGTCAGGATTCTGTCGGGCTGCTTGGCATAATGGTTATATAAATGCACAAACCGGGCAAACTCGCGCTCCCGGACATAGTCCTGCTTTTCCTGCCGGATGAACTTTTCGATAAATCCGTCGTCTTTTGAGAAAACCAGGCTCAGGCCGGTGCCGCATTGGATGCCGTCATATTCGAGAACTCTTGTGTAAAGGTACAACTCATCGCAATTTGTGGTGCCGCTGAGCCCAACGTCGGTGATTTTGTACGCATCGCCGGTGAACACCTCTCTGAGGAACGCGTATCCCTCTTCCGCGTCGACGGCGGTGATCTCGAACAGGCCGAGCCTTGACGCCAGCATGCTCCGCAGCATCTCGACTTTTTCAGGCTTTCGATACCGGTGTTTTTCCAAAAACACCTCGCTCAGGCAATTTACATTGGGCGCTGATTTGTAGATGATCACATCGTAAAAGCCTTGCGCGCCCACGCGCGTTTGCAGGTTATACTCGCTCTCAAGCAGTTGTACCGCATTGTCGCCCGGACGTTGTGTGGCGTTGGGGACGTCCATTTTCAGCTCGAATTTTCCGTCGGTATGGTACTGAACCATGGCGTCGACGATTTCGCTGTGCATCTTTCGGAGCTGCTCGTACGCTTTGATGTGCGGCTTCCTGGCCAGCAGACGCCTGCGCCAGTTATGCATGGCCCTGGTCAGCATTTCGCGCATTTCCAGACGTTCGTCCTCAGTCCCCGCCGTCTTCTCGGTGTCCGCGGGGCTCGCGTTCCACTCCTTCAAAAGGCAGCATTTCTTGTATTTCTTGCCGCTTCCGCAGGGGCAGGGCTCGTTTCTTCCGGTCTTCATGCCTGCACTGTTCCTTTCTTGCGCCTCAATGAAATGCGGAATGATGGACAGCATGTCCCATGCGCCTTTCATTGTACCAAAACAGGGCGAAAAATCAAGTTTGGAACCCCAGGAAGAGAAACCCCAAAGAGAGCCGTTGCGTTTTGACTGGTCATGTTGACAGCAAAGGCCGCGCAATGCTATGCTGTTTGTGAAAAAATTTCCAAACACTGGTGCGGGGAGGCGGGCGCGTGTACATTCGGGAGGACGCCCAGGAGACGATCGCGAGAAATCAGACTTTCCATCGCCGCAAAACGCCGGGAACGGCGCTGTGCCTGGTGCGCAGCGTCAAGGCGCTGCAATCGGCGCCGATGAAGCCGCTGAACGCCTGGGATATGGACAACGACTGGCGCGCGTACCTGGACGCCTGGCTTGAATACCAGCTCGGGTATTTCGAACGGCGCGCGAAACTTGCGGACGATCTGCTTCCCGCGATATCGCCGTGGTACGGCATCGCGGAACTGACCGCCTATTGCGGCGGCGCGGTCGCCTTTGAAAAGACCACCAGCTTTCACCTGCAAACCATTGACGACATTGAAAACCCGCCGGACGGGCTGTTTCCCTCGGATTCCGCGTGGCACCGGCTGGTGCTCGACGGAATGGCGCATCTGCGCGAGCGGCTGCAGGGCCGGCTGTATGTGAAGCTGCGCGGCGCCGCGTGCCCGATTGACATTGTAAACGCGCTGCGCGGCAACGACCTGTTCTCCGATGTTTACGACGCGCCGGAGGCGGTGCATGGGCTGATGGCGCGGGCTGCGGAAGCGCTCGCCGCGTGGATGGAAAAACAGTATGACCGGGCGGATCATGTGGGTGGCGGCGTCATCAGCGGGTTTGAGACGTGGCTGCCGGGCCGCCGTTTCGGCCATCTGTCGGAGGACGCGACGGTGATGTGCTCGCCCGCGCAGTACCGCGAGTTCGCGCGCCCGTATACGGAGCGGGCCCTCGCGGGATTTGAGGGCGCGTTTATCCACACGCACAGCGGCGGCGCGCACGCCATCCCGGACATCGCGGCGGTACAAAAATTCGGCCTGATGGAGATATCCAGCGATCCGAACGCGCCGCGGGCCGTCCGGCTTTTCGCGGAAATGGAAGAAGCGCTGCGCGGCAAGACGGTCATCTTGGCCGTCACACCCAAAGAGATCGCAGAGAACCTGCCGCTGCTTGAGCGGAACCACACCATCCTGTGGATGGATGTGGAAACGCTCTCGGAGGCGGAAGACGCGCTGCGCTATGTGCGGCGCGTGCTGCCGGCGGAAAAGCCGCCGGTGTCCTGACCGGGCCGTCCTGTTGGTATGCCGATGCGCGCGATAAAAACTATGCTGCCTCGGATGCGATCGATCAGCGTGCGGATCTTCGCGTCGTTCACGCTGCTGCTGCTGCTTGCCGTGTTCGCCGCCAGTTGGCTGACCTATGTCCTTGCGGCCCGCGAGATCGAACGTCAGGTTGTCGACGCGGACCGGGAGATGCTGCGTGGCGTGTCCGACTCGGTCGATCTTTCGCTGCAAAACATGGCGAAGGATCTGTACACGCTCGCGCTCTCGGACGAGATCAAGGCGTATTTGCGTTCCCGCCCGTTCGAGGGGCTGTATACGCCGGCGCAGCTCGACGCGTTTTACCGGGCGATGCGCAAGCTGGACACGACCTCCGGCGTCAGCCGTTACCCGCGCCGCATACGCCTGTATGTCGACACCCACGGCGCGATGATCGGCGGCAACGAGCGCGTCGCCATGGAAAAAGGGTATGTTGAGCGCTTTCAAACCGATCGCTGGCTGCTGACGGATGCGCAGGCGGTTCGCGAGGCAAAACGGGTATGGTATGTCCACCGAATCCTGTCGCCGATACGCGGCCAGTACGCCGCGCTGATCATCGAGATTGACGCGGCGGAGTTTTCGCACCTATGGAACATGTCCGATGCGTACAGGCTCTATTTGCTGGACGCGAACGGCAGGTTCATCAGCCCCGCGCCGGAGCGGCCGTCGCCGCTGCTGGAACGCGCCGTGGGCGCGCCGGAGGACACGTTCTTCATCGACAAGGGCATGACCGCGACGGTCTATACCGGCAGCAATGGCTGGCGCTACGTCAAAATGGTGCCGCTTGGCGAGGCGATGCGCGGGCTGCGCCAGGTGCGCAACGGCATGCTCGGCATCATCGGCGCGCTGGCCATACTGTTGGGGCTGCTGGCGTACCGGAATTCAACGCGCATCGCAAAGCCGCTGCACGCCATCGCGGCGGAGCTGGGGCTATTGCGGCGCGGCGAGCGCACGGACGAGGTGCGGGAGATCAAGGCCTTTGTCGACACGATGCGCGAACAGCACCGCCAGTTAAGTGCGCGGCTGCTGGAATACAGCCAGCGGTTTGACAGCGAGCGCGCGCTTCGCATGCTTCGCACGCCCGCGCCGACCAAGGGCCAGATTCACGATTTCCTGTCCGGCATACGCGGCGTCAAAGCGCAGTTCTGCGCGCTGATCCTGCTCATCGACGACATGCGGGGCTTCGAGAGCAGCCATGCCTTTGAGGAGCGCGAGCTTTGCAAGCTGGCGCTGATACAGTTGCTCTGCCATACGTTCGCGGAGCCCATGGGGTGCGCGGGCTGCAAGCTGACCGACGCGCAGATCGGGTTCATCGTCAACGGCGCGGAACTGCGCGAAGAAGCGCTCGAGGCCGAGTGCCGCGCGCTGATCGCGGAGATACGGGCGCGGTTTGGGATCTCGGTGAGCTTTGGCGTCGGATCGGTCGTCAACGCGCCGTCGCAGGTATACGCCTCCTGCGCGAAGGCGCGCAAGGCGCTGGCGCGCAGGTTTTTTACGGGTTACGGCTGCGCGCACGCGCGGGCGGAAGAGCTGCCGCAGGTTGTCTATCCTCCGATTTCGGCGCGGCATCTCGCCAACGTCATCGGCGCGCGGGAACCCGTAACCGACGCGATGCTGTTAACGCCGCTGCTTGACGCGCTGCGCGCGGGCGCGGTGGAGCCGCAACTGCTGCACGCCTGGGTATCCTCGCTGCTGCTGCGGCTGGACGGCGCGCTTCGGGAGCTACACAGCCATCTCTACGCGCGCGGCGTCGATCAGAACGCGCTGCTCGAAAGGGTGCTTGGGGTCGAAACCCAGCAGCAGTTGATCAGCCTGATCGGTGAAACGCTGCATGAAATGACGCTGCCCTTTCAGAAAGAACGCAAGGAGCTGCACCCGCAAATTCGCGAGGTGCTCGTCTACATCGACGCGCACCTGTCCGAGGATTTTTCCCAGGCGGACGCCGCGGCCGCGGTGGGACTCAACCCCTCGTACTTCTCCACGCTGTTCAAGCAGGAAATGAACGAGCCGTTTTTGCAGTACATCCAGCGGCAGCGCATCGACCTGGCCAAGCAGATGATCGCCAAGGAGGACGGTACGCTGGACATGATCGGCCGCTCGGTCGGCTTTCTCAACGCGCACACGTTCATCCGCACGTTCAAAAAATTGGAAGGCATCACGCCCGGGCAGTACAAGGCGAACCTCGGCGCCCGGGATGGCTAATTTTTAGCGGATATGTATAATTTATTTGAAAAAGAAAAAAGCAACATGCTATCTTGAGAATCGTACATTGCGAGAGAAAGCGCGCGCCGTTATGCTGGCAGTACGGGCACGCGACGCCGCCGGCGGTTGATCCCGGCGGCTTCTTTTTTAGTATCCTATTTTGCGGGCGAGGGAGGCGAGTCTTTGCGGGAGATGCAAAAGCGCGCTATGCGCGGCTATTTCCGGGCGAACTACGCGCTGTATCTGATGCTGACGCCGGCGCTCGTTTACTATCTTGTGTTCCACTACATCCCGATGCTCGGCGTCGTGGTCGCTTTTCAAAAATACAATGTGTTTCGGGGCATATTCGGTTCCGCGTTCGTCGGGCTTGACAATTTTCGCTTTCTGGTGCAGTTTCCCACCTTTTCAAACGTGGTGCGCAATACGCTGCTGCTGAACGTGCTGAACCTGGTCGTCGGCTTTCCCGCGCCGATCCTGCTGGCGCTGGCGCTGCACGAGATACGCAGGCGCGGCGTCAAACGGCTGGCGCAATCGGTGATTTACCTGCCGTATTTCCTTTCCTGGGTGGTGCTTTCCGGCATTTTGTACAACATGCTTTCGCCGCAAAACGGCATCGTCAACCACGCGATCGCCGCGATGGGCGGGCAAAGGATTTATTTCATGGCCAACGAGGGCTGGTGGGTGACCTCGTATGTTTTTTCAAGCGTCTGGCAGTCGGCCGGGTGGGGAACGATCATCTATCTGGCTGCGCTGACCGGCGTCGACCCAACGCTGTACGAGGCTGCGGTCATCGACGGCGCGGGCAAATGTCGGCAGGTCTGGTCCATCACGCTGCCGAGCATCCTGCCGACCGTGGTGACGATGCTGATCCTGCGCGTCGGCTCGATCGTCTCGATCGGGTTCGAGCAGCCGATGGCGCTGTACAACCATCTGGTGTCCAACGTCGCCGAGGTCATCAGCACGTTCGTCTACCGCCTGGGCTTCGAGCAGTTGCGCTACGACATCTCCACCGCGATGGGCCTGATCCAGTCCGCGCTCAACCTCGTGCTGATCGTGACCGCGAACTATCTGTCCAGGCGGCTGACCGACAGCTCGATTTTTTAAGGAGGGTGCGTATGCGAAAAAGCGGGATGCACCGACCGGCGGAGGAGCGGATATTCCACGCGGTATGCTGCGCCGCGGTGCTCGTTTTCTCGCTGATCTGCCTGTTCCCGTTCGCGAACACGTTCGCCAACGCCTTTTCGGACAACCACGCGATCATGACCGGAAAAGTGTCGGTATGGCCGATGGGGTTTCAGACGGACGCACTGCGCTTTGTACTGCAAAACCGCAGCGTGCTCGGCGCGATGCGTGTCACCGTGACGATCACCGTGCTTGGCACGCTGCTGAACATGACGATGACCATCCTGACCGCTTTCGCGGTGTCCCACCGTGACCTGAAGGGCCGGCAGGGGTTCATGATGTTTTTCATCATCACGATGCTCTTCAACGGCGGCCAGATTCCAAGCTATCTGCTCGTCAAGGAGCTCGGGCTGCTCAACACGCTGGCCAGCGTCATCCTGCCCGTCGCGATGTCGACGTTCAACCTGATCGTTATGAAGACTTTTTTTGAGTCGATCCCGGCGGATCTTCAGGAGGCCGCGCGGATCGACGGCTGCGGCCACACGACGTACCTGCTTCGGATCCTCCTTCCGCTTTCGGTGCCGGTTGTCGCGACGATCGCACTGTTCTACATGGTGCAGCACTGGAACAACTATTTCGCGCCGATGCTGTACATTGACGATCCGAAGCTCTACACGCTGCAGATCAAGCTCCGGCAACTGTTGCTGCTGGGCCAGCAGCGGGAGCTGATCGAGGGGCAGAGCGACGCGGCCCGCGCGGCGGTGATGGAGGAGTCGCTGAAAGCGGCCGTCGTCGTCGTCTCCACGGTGCCGATTCTGCTGGTGTATCCCTGGCTGCAGAAATATTTCGTCCAGGGGGCCATGCTTGGCGCTGTCAAGGGTTGAAGATCACAAAACGGCACGCTTCTTCCCTCGCGCGCAAGCCCCGAGGGGTGAACATTTGCAGAGATTCGGCGGAAAGGAGCAGGCGCGGCGGGAAGATTTGCGCGGCGGAATGAACCGAAAACGGACAAATTTAAGGAGGGTATCGTATGTTTCGTAAACTGTGGATCGTCCTGATCGTCGTTTGCATGCTGGCGCCGATGGTGCAGGCGTCGGCCGCGGAAGCGCCGGTGAAAATCAGGGTCGAGGTGTTTGACCGCAACAACGCGCCGGAGGGCCAGGGAACGGCCATTGAAAACAAGTGGACCGACTACATCAAAAAGAGGGCGCTTGAGGAGATCAACGTCGAGGTTGAGTTTGTGGCCTGTCCCCGCGCGGAGGAGACCACCAAGCTGAACATCTGGATGGCCTCGCAGAGCGCGCCGGACATCGTCTTCACGTACGATTTCGACACGATGTACAGCTACGCCGACATGGGCGGCATCCTCGACGTGACGCCGTATCTGGAGGCCGAGGGCAGCACGCTGAAGCAAACGTTTGAAACATCGCTGCCTTGGGGCGTCTACAAGGGTAAGCAGTACGCGGTTCCGACGCTGCAGCCCACCTGGGGCGGCTGCACGCTGCTGTACGTCCGTCAGGACTGGCTGGACACGCTTGGCATGCAGGCGCCGACCAGCCCGCAGGAGCTGTACGACATGCTCAAGGCGTTCAAGGAAAAGGATCCCGGCAACGTCGGCAAGGACAAGGTGGTGCCCTACGCGCTGCCCGCGCCGGGCGTCGCCGGAACCCAGGGCTTCTATCTTGATTTCCTGACGATGCACGGCGTCGAGTTCGACGGCCCGTACCTCAAGTGCCTGCCCACGGGCAACTACGAGGACGGCGCGTTCCACTCGCCGGTGGACAACGGCTACGCGAAGGACGGCTACGCCTTCTTAAACCGCCTCTACAAGGAAGGGCTGATCGACGCGGAATTCGCGACGGACACCAACGGCGCGCGGTATGACCAGCAGGTGTATTCCGGCTTTGCAGGCCTTGTCAACGTCAACCCGCAGACGCCGAACGCGCCGACCAACATCAACGCGCAGACGCGCAAGGCGGTGCCGGAAGCCAACTGGGTGCCGGTTAAGCCGTTCGCCAACACCAAGGGCGAAATCCTGATGCAGGGACAGCGGCTGGGCGGTCTGCTCTGCATGATCCCGGCGTCGAGCAAGGTGCCGGAGGCCGCGCTTGCGTACCTGGAGTGGATGGCGTCTTCGGACATCTCGTTTGTGCTTGGCCACGGCTTCGCGGGCGAGCACCACAACATGGTGGACGGCGCGATCTCCTACATCGACACGGCGTACAACGCGACCGACCTGATGTGGATCGGCGGCGACCTGTCGATCGCCAAGGCGACCAACTGCTGGATCACGACCGACATGCTGCCGGTCATGTACCCGGGCGAAGAGGGGCTGAAGTTCCAGGAGGCGATGATATGGTCGTCCACGTATGGCACGCCGTACACCGTCATCACAGAACCGCGCCCGAACACGCTGTCCAACAGCGCCACGCTGCAGGACTATATCTTCCAGGGCGCGGCCAAAGTGATCGTCGCGAGCGACTTTGAGGCCGAGTACAAAAACTACGTCGACGGCTGGAACAAGCTGGGCGGCGACGCGTACGACACGGAGATCACCGAAGCGCTGAAGATCATGTACGGCGAATAACCGACAATACGAAACCGCAAGGGGCTGCCTCGGCAGCCCCTTGTCACGGAGGGGCACATGCAGGCACATTATCTGTCGGTGCTGCGCCGCGCCGAGCGGGAGACGGATATCCAGCTTCGCCACCTGGTCACGGAGGGGAAGGCCGCGGGAGCCGTTTTCGACATCCGCGCCGGCATCGCGCACAAGCTTTCGGGCGCGCAGCTCGCGCCGCTGCTGGTCTACCTGACGCCGGAGAGCCGCTATTATGGCGACGCGAACCTGCTGCGGGCGCTGCGGTCGATGCTGGATTTCACGCTGCGGAACCTCAGGCCGGACGGCACGGTGGATCTGTACCTGGCCAATTTCCATTCCGCGCCCGATTCCGCGTTCGCGATCCTGCGCTATGAAGACGCGCTGGACGCGATGGAGAGCGCCGGCGATGTCCCCGGAAAGGAAGCGCTGCGGGACGCGATGCTGTCGCTCGAAAACCGGCTGGCGGACGGGGTGATGGACGGCGGGTTCCATACGCCGAACCACCGGTGGGTCATTTCGGCGGCGCTGGCCCGCGCGGCCCGGAGGCTGAACCGGCCGGAGCTGCTCACCCGCGCGCACGCCTTCCTGGCGGAAGGCATGGACTGCAACGAGGACGGCCAGTACGCGGAGCGCTCGGCCGGCGGCTATGACTACATCAACAACAACGCGCTGATGCTGATTGCCGGGCACATGAACCGCCCGGATCTTCTCGAGCCGGTGCGCCGAAACCTTGTGCTGCTGCGCAGCCTTTTTGAGCCAGACGGCAGCATTTTTACCGAATACTCGACGCGGCAGGATCACGGCGCGCGCGTGTACGCCGAGCGCTATTTCGGCCAGTTTCTGGCGATGTGGCGGCTTACCGGCGAAGCAGCGCTGCTTTCGGAGGCGGCCCGCCTGTACGAGGCGTGGACGGCGGGTCTTCGCGAGGCTCCGGACGATCTTTTGTACTATGGACGGTATCCGGAGCTCAAGACGCTTCCGCTGCCGCCCGCCGGTGAGCCGTGGCGCGGCGCGGCGTTTTTAACGCAAAGCGGCATGGCGCGGCTTGTGACCGACGCGTTCAGCGCCACCTGCATTCGCGGCAGCGCAGACTTTTTGTGGGTCAAGACGCGCGATGTGTCGATGTTTCTGCGCATCGGCGTCCACTTTTTCGATTGCCGGCATTTTGTGCCCGAAACGCTTGTGCGGGATGGCGACACGTGGCGCATGCGGTGGGAGGGGCGCGGGAACTACAGGCTTCCGCTGGAACCGCCGGTCGAAACATCCGACTGGTGGAAGATGGACCACACGCGGCGAAAGACGGTGCGTGAGTTGACGCTTTCGATCGACGTCGCGGTCACGCCGTGCGAGGATGGGTTGGAGCTTGACGTTCAGACAGGCGGCTGCGACGATGTGCCGGTCCGGCTGGAATGGAATTTCGCGGGCGGCGTGCAGCTTGAGACGCAAAGCGCGGTGCTGCTGTGGAACCCGGGCGCGCGCCTTGTCGTTCGGGAAGGCGATATCGTCGCGGGCGGCGTGGACGGAGAGATCCGGCTCGGCCCCTGCTTCGGCGAAAACCGGCTGGTCGACGGCCTCTGGGGCGCGTTGCCCGTCAGCAAGGCGCACATGAACGCCTATTGCACCGCGCCAAGCCCGATAAACCGGCGGCTGTCGCTGCGCGTGCGGTAAAATGCGCGCCGCCAAAGGAGTGAAGGACGATGCTTGCCCAAAAAGCCATTGATTTCCTGCGGGAATTCTGCCGGGCGCAGTACGCGCAAAACAATCCGGGCTATGAGGAAGCGCGGGAAGCGTTCCTTCAGACCGGAGACAACAACGGCATCAACTGGATCGGCCATGTCGGCGATATGGCGGCGACGCTGTACGCGCTTGAAAAGAGGCCAGAGGATTTGGCGCTTGCCCGGGAATGCGTCTGGCGCCTGTGCGAAACACAGGACGAGCTGGCGCGGCGCGGCGCGCGGTTTCAAAAAAGCGGGAATCTGTTCGTCGAGGCGCTGAAGCAGTCGGGCGTCGCCGCGGATCCGGAAAAGACCCCGATTTTGGAACAGTGCTTCACGTTCGCGCCGCTGCTGAAAGGCCTGTACCGCCTACGGCAGGCGGACGCGCTGCGCGAGGACGAATGGGCGCGGATCGAACGGCTTGCGCGCCCGCACGTGGCCACCGCGTTCCACGAAATGGAGTGGGGCGCGCACAACCGCTGCGCCTTGCGGGCCGTGCTGCTCGCGCTGTACGCGAAGCTGTTTCCGCAAAGCGACCTGGCGGACGCGTGCGCGCGCTACGCGGACCGGATGATGCGCCGGAGCCTCGGCGGCTGGAGCATCGAGGACGCATGCGGTTACCAGTTGATCTGGCTGAACTGCGTGTGCGAGTACGCCGAACTGACCGGCGATAACGACCTGCGGCTGGACGTCGCGACGCATCATTACGCTGCGTTTTACGCGGGTGTGATGACGCCGGACGGCGGACTGCCGGAATTCGGCGACGCGCAGTATGATTCCGGCAATTTCGCGATGCTGGCCGCGGCGGTCGTCGCGCGGTGCGCGCGCCGTTTCCGCGGGGAGGCGCTGCAATGGGCGGCCGCGCGGATGCTTTCGCATGTGACGGAAACGCGGAACGTCACGAACGGGTCGCAGGCCGAGCGCGGCCTCGTCAACCTCGCGTGCTGGGCGGACGATACGCTGGCCGAAGCGCCGATTCCGCCAAAGAGCGGCGAGGCGCTGGAGGATTTGGTATCTAAAAAAGTGGTTTTCCGCGACGCGGACGAAACGCGCGGCCTGTATCTGTTCTACAACTACCGGGACGTGGGCCCGTACGGGCGGCTGGCGCGCGGATACCTGCAAAACTCAATCCCTGTGCATGCCGAAAAGCCGCATCACGGCCACGCGGACGAGCAAGCGATCAACGCGCTGTGCGCGTACGGCGCGACGCTGCTGCGCGACGGCGGCTATCGCGACGGGTTCACAATGGACGCGCATTACCGCGCGGATTTTTACCACAACCGCGTGGTGGTCCGAAACGGCCGAACGCTGTCAAAAGACGGGCTGATCGCGTACGCGCTGGATCTGGGCGACTATGAGCCGGTGCGCAGCGAGAAGCTTTTCTTCGAGCGGTTCGCGTTCGCGGACGCGCTCCGCACGTTTGCCGTGGACGAGGCGCGGCAGGCGCGCGTGGATCGCGGCGTCGTCTTTCTGCGGGACGCCGGGTGCTTTGTCGTGCTCGATACCGTCACCAGCCTGCGGGAGCAAGCGCTGACCTGCGGCCCGCTGTTCTTTTCCGAGCGTGTCGAGAAGGAAAGGGACGGCCTGTACTGGTTTGACGCCTGCGCCGGGGAAAACCTTTCGATGTTCTGGGACGACAAGAGCCGCGCGAAGGATCACGCGGCGAAGCTGCTGGTGGCCTTCGGCGAGCGCGGCTTTCCGTGCGCGACGGAGGCGCTGCGGCGGAACTATCAGACGGAATACGGCCTGTCACGGTACGCGAGCCGCTTTTTCCGCGCCAATGAAACCGCGGTGTTCGTGACGCTGCTGATGCCGGTCGAAAGCGAGGCCGCGCGCGCGGGCGCGCTGGCGTGCGCCGATTCGCTGGCGGTGGAGGCCGGGGACTGCGGGTTTACCGTCCGGCTCAAGGACGGCGGCGCACAGTACTGGATCGGCTGGCGGCATGAGCCGGGATGCGGCGTCCATGACAGAAACCATCGCCCGGCCTACGATTTTGCGCACGGCGCCGTTCGGCACGGCCCATACGAAAGCGACGCGACGCTGCTTTTGACGGCTGAGCAGGCCGGGCGCGGGCGGTTCGGGTTTGTCGAGGCCACCCGCGTCGACCGGGAGGGCAAAACGCTGTTCACCTCGCGGCCTTACGCGAACCTGCAGCTCGATTACACGAGGGAGCAGGGTGTCTGGAGCTGGGGCAGCCATGAAGACGAGTATACCGTGTGATACAGGGAGGAAAGCACCGATGGCGCACAAGGAGATTATGCTGCAATTTTTCGCGGAGCGCGCGTACGCGCCGCAGCCGCTGGAAGATTTTGAAAAGGAAGTGCAGCGCGCCGTGTCTGCCGGCGCGAAGTACGTGTACATCGGCGAAATTCCAAAGCAGCACGCCGACTGGACAGACCATCCCGGCGATCCGTACCCGAACTGGGGCATGCTGCTGACGAACCTGTTCAAGATTGCCTTGCCGGAAGCGTTGCGGCCGTATCTGTCGCAGCGGCGCGCTGACGAGAACCTGCGGCTGCTCTCTGAGCGCGCCGAGGTGCTCCGCCGGTATGGGCTTCGGGCCGCGCTGTTTCTGACCGAGCCGTTTTACCTGCCGGAGCGCGCGTATCTTGACCATCCGCGCTGGCGCGGGCCGCGCTGCGACCACCCGCGCAGGTCCAGGGACATGTATTTTTCCCCGTGTGTCGATGAGCCGGAGGTGCTCTCGCTGTACGCGGCGGCGCTGGACACGCTGTTTGCAAAGCTGGACATCGGGTACATGCAGATCATCACGAACGACAGCGGAGCCGGGCTTTGCTGGACCGCCGGGCTGTACAACGGCGCGAACGGCCCGGCCGCGTGCCGGCATCGCCCGCTGCAGCAGCGGCTGCTCGGGTTCCTCGACGTGTTTCAGGAGGCCGCGAAGCGGGCCGGGCGAGAGGTGCTGGTCGACTTAACGAGCAACATCGGCGGGTATAAGGAATCGGAAAGCGCGATGAACGCGGTGTATGCGCTGCTCAAGGAAGGGCAGATCGTCAATTCACGCGCGCGCGACGGCTCCGCGCCGGTGTCGCATGTGGCGTATGGGTACGCCGAGCAGGTGCGCCCGCTGCGCCGCATCCCGCTGACGCTGGATTTCCTCAGGCGGTACGACGCGGCCTGCCAAGGGGCCGGCGAGCGGATGGAAGTCATCGTCCATGAGACTGAATTCGACGAGTACCTGCGCATCTTGCGCCGGTATGACCAGCGGTGCGCGTATGACCCGAGCGAGCGGATGGCGCTGCTTCGCGGCGTGGCCGCCGAGATCGTCGGGGAAGAGCAGGCCGGTGCGCTTTTGGACGCGTGGTGCGCGATTGACGAAGGTGTCCGCTCGCTGGTGACGCTTCGGCTGGACTGTTTCTTCATGATGGCGATCGTGAGCCAGCGGCTGCTGACGCGGCCGTTTGTACCAAGGCCCGATCTTTTGACCGACGAAGAAACCGCCGCGTGGCGGCCATACCTGTTCCAGGCGACGACCGAGGCGCAGGCGCGGGACATGATGAACATTCAGGGCATGCACTTCATTTCAGGGTTTGCGGCCACGCGCATGGC
>JAVBOQ010000134.1:0-9779 GCA_031550455.1 Eubacteriales bacterium | reverse complement strand
TATCGTTTCCATGAATCGTATGTCGATGAACGAGTCCGTCGCCGCCGCCTGCTGCTACAAGCAGGTCGCCGCCATCACCAACGTGTTTTGGGACACCCTGAACGGCGGCTGGATCGGATCCGGCTACGTTGAGGAGCATGGCTGGATCGCCAACATGAACATGGGCTGGACCAAGTTCGGCGTTGACTATCCGGGAATCGTTGCTGGCGGCATGATGGATTCGCGCGCTTCGGGTGTGAGCATCATATCCACTGTTAATGCGACCACGGGCAATCAGAGCTACACCGTTTCGGGCTATGAGTCCGTTGCAGCCTTTTTCAGTGACGTCGAAATTACCAACACCAGCTCTGTCGCCTGCTCGCACACCAACGATGCTTGCGCGTATCGTCTGTGGGACATCGTGTACCGCAACAACTACCACTTCGAGTCCAAGACCGCGCACAAGCTCACGGATTGGGCCCTTCCGCACCCGGCGACCCAGTTCGCGTCCTGATCTTTCGCAAAAAAGCAGAAACCGCCCGGCACATGCCGGGCGGTTTTTCTGTCATGAAGAGTTTATCGCGGTAGGAAGCAAGACCAAATGAAATCCTATGTAGGCAGACCCGCGCCAGGAACCGGCACTGATGCCCGCATAAGCCTATTCTCCCTTGCCCGCCCGTTGTGGGCTTTTTCTGTTTGCGCATCCCCGCTTTGCTTTTTCGCCACGGAATGCTATAATGTACGCGATAACGGGAGGCGAGACGAAACGCGGAAAGAACCTGCCTGGCAGCGGCTCGTGGGGGACGGGCTTGTCGCGTCGCGCGAGGAGGCGGAACGGTGGATCCTGGCCGGCAAGGTGCGCGCGGCCGGACAACCGATCCTGCGCGCGGGCGACCTCATCGCGCGGGACGCGCAGGTGGAAATGCGCGGCCTTTCGCAAAAGTACGTTGCGAAGGGTGGCATGAAGCTGGAAGGCGCGCTGGCTGCGTTTGGCGTTGACGTCTCAGGGCGCGTGTGCCTCGACGCCGGCGCGTCGACCGGCGGTTTCACCGACTGCCTCGTGCAGCGCGGCGCCGCGCGCGTATACGCGGTCGACGTCGGCTTCGGCCAACTGGCCGGTAGCCTCCGGCTGCATCCTTCGGTCGTCAACCTCGAGCGGACAAACATCGGCGACACGCTGCTCTCCGCGCTGGATCCGCCGCCGACCGTAGGGACGGTCGACCTGTCGTACCTGTCGCTGCGCAAAGCGGTGCCGCTGTTCGCGCGCGCGTTGCGGAACCGCGGCGACTTGATCTGTCTGGTCAAACCGCTGTTTGAGATCGACGACGCGACGGCACGGCGCACCGGCGAGGTGCCGGACGGCGCGTATGTCCCGCTGCTGGTATCGCTTGCGGGCGCGTTTGACGCCGAGGGATACGCGGTTCGCGGGCTAACGCACAGTCCCGTCACCGGCAATAACGGCACGCTTGAATTTTTCATTTGGCTTTCTTTGGATAGGGAAACCTCCCTGTCCGCCGACGAACGGGCGCAATCCGCGCAAAACGCCGTTGAATCGGCGATGTCTTTGCCCGCGTTCACAAAATACCGCAGATGATAGGAGAAAGGTTATGAACGAAACCCGGTCGCTGTCCTCTCTGGTTCGCCGCGCGGTGATCCCGCTGCTCATCGCGGCGGCGCTGGTCATAGCGACGCTGGTCATTTCCGGCAGTACGCTGCTTCGGATAGAAGATATGCAGGTGAACCGCGTGCTGGCCGGCGCATACGGCTCGCCCGATTGGCGCGTGCAGGAGCTGAACCCGCTGCTTTCGCAGATTCTGATGCTGCTCTATTCGGTTATCCCGGCGGTCAACTGGTATGGATGCACGCTGTTGGCGCTGCTGTGCCTGTCGGTCGCGGGCGCGATCAGCCTGGCCGCCAAAAAACGCGGCGGGCTGCTGCCGGTGGCAATCGCGATCAGCCCGTTGACGCTGCTTTTGACGAACGTGATGATTTCCAGCGTCGTTTCCACGCTCGCGACCGGCGTCGGCGCGCTGCTGCTGATGGACGCGCTGACCGAAAAACCGCGAAAGGCCGGTGCGCTCGCGCTGGGCGCAGTGCTGTTCCTGTTCGGTTCGATGCTGACGATCGGCATTGCTCTCATCGTGACGATCGCGATCGCTGTTTGCTTCCTGCCCAGCGCCCTGAAAGAAAAGCGGCTGCGCGGGTTGCTGATCGGTCTGCCCGCGATGGCGGTGTTGCTGGCCGCGCTGTTCGGCTACTCCGCGCTGATGTATTCGTCGGAAGCGCTTTCCGCGTACCGGAGCGATTATGCGCTGTATGATCGGTTGCAGCATTCCAGCCTTGTCGGCGAGAGCAACCGGCTGATGACGGCCTACGGCGTCGGCGCGCCCGAAGAGGAGGCGCACGTTCATGAGGAAGGCGACGGGCACGCCCACGAGGAAGGCGACTCGATGATTCCGCACATGGGCGAGGCGCAGGCCGAGATTCCGCCGAACGTGTTTGACAGCGTCGGCTGGTCGCTCAACGACGCGGCGTTCTTCTTTGGCCGCAACGCGACGGATTCGACGATTGTCGATCCCGAGGTGCTGCATACACTTGCGAAAGAAGCGGAGTTTATTTCGTTCGATCCCGGCTTTGTTTTTTCCGAACTGTTTGAAACGTTGCAAAAGCCGCAGTTTTTACTGCTGATTCTGGTTTTCATCGCCTGCGCGCTCGGGCTGATCGTCACCTGCCGGGGCAATGGGCTGATCGCCGTGCTGGCCGCGCTGATCGCTTTCGGCGGGCACATCCTGTCGCTGATGAAATTCCGCGACAGCTTTTCCGAGATCGCGCCGTACTACTTGCTGGCGACGCTGATCCTGTTTTATCACTTCGACGGCGAGGAAGCGAAGGTATGGTTCCGCCGCGTGCTTGTGTCGCGCTGGCTGCGGTGGTTGGTGTCGGCGGCGGTGCTCGCGGCGTTCGCGGGCGGCATGGCCGGGCTGTTTTACTACACGGCGAACCGCTCGATCAGCGGCGACCCGTCGACGGTGTATATCGCCAGCCAGTTCATAGCCTATACCGAACAGAACCCGGATACGCTGTTCATCGGCGACAACCCTTACGAGCGGTTCCAGCCGGAGACGCTCGTCGCGCCGGTTCGCGGCGCGGACAAGAACCTGTTTGCCGGCAGCTATGATCTGTACAGCCCGCGCCGCGCCGCGATGATACAGGCGTACAATCTGACAAACCCGCTGACCGACTCGCTCGGCCGCTCCGACATCGGTTATATCGCGATGGCGTACAAGGATCCGTTGCTGCTGCGCCTCGCCAGCGCGCACAGTGTGTACATCAAGGACGCGACGATGCTCAAGGAACTGCCCGGGTATGGCGAATCCATCTTCCGCATGATCCCGTA
Source organism: Eubacteriales bacterium (assembly GCA_031550455.1). GTDB lineage: Bacteria > Bacillota > Clostridia > Christensenellales > Aristaeellaceae > Avichristensenella. Next base: position 6,403 of record JAVBOQ010000134.1, on the reverse strand, counting down.
CACGCAGCAGGAGCTTGACGAGCAGCTTGAAAAGAGCGGTGAAGCGCCGGCCGAAACGGGCGGCGACGCGGAACCCGTCAACCCGGAGGCGGACGCGGAGCCTTCCGCGACCGCTGCGCCCGATGCCTGACGGTTTCCATACCGCGATCATCGGCGCGGGCGCATCCGGCTTGATGGCCGCCATCGCGGCCGGCCGCGTGCGCCCGCGTTCGGTTGTGCTGCTTGAAAAAGAGGCGCGTGTGGGCCGGAAGCTCCTGGCGACCGGGAACGGCCGTTGCAACCTGTTGAACGCGTCGGTCGACCCCGCGCGTTATCACGGCGGCGGCGCGCCCGGCGCGCTTTCGCTGCTCAAACGGTTTTCGCCCGCCTGGGCGGTCGAGACGTTCGCGGCGATCGGCCTTGTCTGCCGCGAGGAGGACGAAGGCCGCGTCTATCCCTTCAGCGGACAGTCGAACGCCGTGCTGGACACGCTGCGCGCCGCGTGCGGGCGGCTTAACGTGGAGACGCGCTGCGGCGCGGCCGTCGTCCGCGTGTCGCGCGAACGCGGCGGGTTCCTGCTGGAAACATCCGACGGCGGCCGCCTCCGCGCGGCGCGCGTGATCGTCGCGGCGGGCGGCGCGGCCTCGCCCGTGTACGGCGCGGACGGTGCCGCCCATCGCCTGCTGGCTTCGCTCGGCCACGCGATCACGCCGGTGTTTCCGGCGCTCGCGCCGCTGGCCGTCCCGCCGGAGGGCATACGCGGGCTCAAAGGCGTGCGCGTCCGGGCCGCGCTGACGCTGCTTGCGGACGGGAACCCGGTTCGGGCGGAAACGGGAGAAGCGCTGTTTTCCGACGTTTCGGTGTCCGGTGTCGCGGCGATGCAGCTTGCGCGCGCCGCCGCGGAATCGTTCGCAGCCGGGCGGCACGTTTCGCTGTCGATCCTTTTGATGGCGCCGGACGCCGCGCGCGCCGAAACCTCGCGCCGCGCGGAGATGCTACGCGGCGAGGCGGCGGAACATTTCTTCGTCGGGCTTTTGCATCCGCGCGTGGCGATGTGTCTGCTGCGCGTCGCCCAAATCGCGCCGGATACGCCGGTCGGCGCGGAGACCGCCGCGCGGCTGACGCCGCTGCTGTCCGACTGGCGGCTGCCGGTCGTCGGCGTCGCGCCGATGGCGCAGGCGCAGGTGACGGCGGGTGGCGCGCGGATGGATCAATTCGACCCGGAAACGCTCGAATCGAGGCTTGTACCGGGCCTGTTCGCCTGCGGCGAGGCGCTCGACGTGGATGGCGACTGCGGCGGGTACAATCTGATGTGGGCGTGGGCGTCGGGATGGGCCGCGGGCGCGGAGGCTGCAAAAGGATGAACAAAGCGCGCACGGCATACGCGGTGATTGAGCAGACAAAGGATCATCGAAAGCGCGTCGCCTTTGATCCTGTTACGCGGACGTTCTTCGAGACGGCATACGGCTGCATCTTTCTGGAGCGCGGCTTCACGTACCCTTACGGCTGGCTGAAGGGAACCGGCGAGCCGCCCGGCCCGCATCTGGACGTCTTCGTGATGACAGGCGCGGATTGCGCGCCGGGCGACGAGATCCCGGTCCGGGTGGTCGGCGTCTTTTTGAGGAACGATCAGGATCACAAGCTCGTCGCCGTCCCGGCGGATCGCGCGGAAACCGATCTCTCGGAACTGCCCGAGGCTGAACGCACCGCGCTTTCGCGGGTATATCCCCGCGTGGACGCGGGCGAAGGTTGGTTTGGCGCGGAGTGCGCCGAAAAAGTCATCGCGGAATTTTGCGCGAATCGCGGGCAAACTGTCTGATACGCCACGTTGCCACATCATGGAGGTACCGATGATCCGATTGCCCGCGCTGTCCGCGCCGCTGTCCGTCGCGCCCGGCGACTATCCAGGCATCGCGGCCGCCGCGCTTGGCGTTTCGCCCGGGGCGATTGCCGGGTGCCGCCTGTCGCGCAGGTCCGTCGACGCGCGCAAAAAGGCGGATGTGCGCCTCGCGTTAACGCTGGACGTCAGTGTCCATGGAGACGAGCGGGCGATCCTTGCCGGATGCCGCCATCCGCAGGCGTCGATCGCCCCGCCGGACGCGCCGCCCGTCTGGGAACAGGTGGAACCCGTCGCATTGCCCCAAGATGGGAATCCGAATGGCCAATGGCCCTCCGGCAACTCCGCCGGGCGCCCCGTCGTCATCGGTGCGGGCCCGGCCGGTCTGTTTGCGGCGCTGCACCTGGCCGCCGCGGGGCTATGCCCCGTGCTGCTGGAGCGCGGGCAGGACGCGGTTCGCCGCAAGGCCGCCGTCGAAGCGTTCTGGCAGGGAGGCGCGCTCGACCCGGATTGCAACGTGCAGTTCGGCGAAGGCGGCGCGGGCACGTTTTCCGACGGCAAGCTGAACACCGGCATCAAGGACCCGCGCTGCGCCGCCGTGTTGAAAACGCTCTTTCTGTGCGGCGCGCCGGAAGAAATCCTCTGGCAGGCGAAGCCGCACATCGGCACAGACCGGCTGCCCGAAACGCTGCGCGGCCTGCGCGAGCGGATTGTCTCGCTCGGCGGCGAGGTGCGGTTTGGCGCGCGCGTGGCGCAATTTCATGTCGAAGGCGGCGCGCTGCGCGGCGTGACGCTGGCAAACGGCGGGCAGATCGACGCGGACGCCGCCGTGCTGGCGATCGGGCACAGCGCACGCGACACGTTTGAGCGGCTTTGCCTGGACGGCGTCGCGATGGTGGCGAAGCCGTTCTCGATCGGCGCGCGCATTGAGCATCCGCAGGCGATGATCGACCGCGCGCAGTACGGCGCGTTCGCGGGGCATCCGGCGCTCGGCGCGGCGGACTACAGGTTGTCCATGAAGACCGCGTCCGGGCGCGGCGTTTATACTTTCTGCATGTGCCCGGGCGGCGTGGTCGTCGCGGCCGCGTCGGAACCCGGCGGCGTCGTCACCAACGGCATGTCCGCGTTTGCGCGGGACGGCGTCAACGCGAACAGCGCGGTGCTTGTCGACGTGCTGCCCGAGGATTACGGCGGGAGCCGCGATCCGCTGGCCGGTATGGCGTTTCAGCGCGCGTGGGAACAGCGCGCGTTCGCGGCGGCTGGATCGAGTTATCGCGCGCCAGCTCAGCGGGTTCAGGATTTTCTCGCGTGCAGACCGTCCAAAGCTGTCGGCGCGACGGTTCCGACATACCGGCCCGGCGTCGCGATGGCGGATCTTCGCGCGTGTCTGCCAACGTTTGCGGCCGACGCGCTGCGCGAGGCGCTGCCGCTGTTTGACCGGCAATTGCGCGGGTTCGCGGCGCCGGACGCGCTGTTGACCGGCGTCGAAACGCGTTCTTCGTCCCCGGTGCGCATCCCGCGCGACGAAACCGGGCAGGCGAACATCCGCGGGCTGTTTCCCGCGGGCGAAGGCGCGGGCTACGCGGGCGGCATCCTGTCCGCCGCCGTCGACGGGCTGCGCGCGGGCGAAAAGGCGGCCGCGTTTCTGCGCGGGGAGATGCGATAGGGCGCAACGTCGGGTACGGGGAACCCCGGGACTTCTTCCGTGTCCTGCCAAAGGGACAAAATCCCTTCGGAAACCCTGCTTTTTCGTATATCAGCCAAAATACCCTCCGAGGAGGCCGACCGATGAACCACCCTCCGCGCGTGCTTGCCGTCCACGATCTGTCCGGCGTCGGCAAATGTTCGCTGACCGTTGTGCTGCCGATCCTGTCCGCGATGGGTTTTGAAGTCGCGGCGATGCCAACCGCGATCCTGTCGGCGCACACGGCGCTGCCCGGGTTCACCTACCGCGACATGACCGACGACCTTCCCGCGTTCGCCGCGCACTGGCGCGCGCTTGGACTGACGTTCGACGCGCTGTATTCCGGCTGGCTCGCGTCCGACCGGCAGGCGGGGATCGTGTCCGGCCTGTTTGACACGTTCGGGCGCGGCGCGCTGCGCGTCGTCGACCCGGTGATGGGCGACGAGGGAAGGCTGTACAGCACGCTGACGCCGGCGCGCGTCGAAGGCATGCGCGCGCTGTGCCGCAAGGCCGACGTCATCACGCCGAACATGACCGAGGCCGCGTTCCTGCTCGGCGACCCGTACCGCGAAGGCGCGATGCCGGCGGAGGCGGTCAAATCGCTTTGCGGCCGCCTGTCGGCCCTCGGCGCGGGGCGCGTCGTGCTCACCGGCGTTTCGACCGCCGAAGGGACGATCGGCGCGGCCGCCTACGACGTGGCGGACGGCATGTTTGCCATTTTGGAAAAACCGCGCGTGCCGGGCGTCTGGTGCGGCACCGGCGATGTGTTCGGGGCCGCGCTGCTCGGCGCGCTGCTTCAGGGTCACGGGCTTCGGGACGCGGCCGCGCGCGCTGTGGGGTTCACACACCGCTGCATCGCGAGGACGCGCGCGGCCGGAACCGACCCGCGCCTGGGCGTGGCGTTTGAACCGGAACTTTCGTCGCTGCTGCCGGAAGGAGGCGCGTCCGATGGATGAACTGCCCGTGCTGGTGACGGTGATCGGCGCCGGAAACGCGCCGGGCGAAAGGATCACGCTGACGACCCGCGGACTGCTCGGCGAAGCGCCGCACGGCTGGACGTTGCAATACGAAGAAACGGAACCGAACGAAATGCTGTCGACGACGACGCTGATCGAATGCACGCCCGGCCAGGTCGTCGTGCACCGGCTCGGCGCGGTCGCGTCAACGGTCATCTACCGCGCGGGCGAAATGTTTGAAGGCGACTACAAGACCCCGGCAGGGGCGTTCCGTCTGCGCATCTATTCGTCCGAGGTGCAGGCAAAACGGCGCGGGGCGGTCGGCTATATCCGGCTGACATATCAGGTAACGCTTTCGACGGAGATGACGCCCGGAGGGGACACCGCGATGCGCAAGCTCGACATCCGCTTCCGGCCATGCAGGTGACCGGAAACCCCGCGCTGGCACTCCGGCGCGCGATCGAGGCGCTCATGCCGCCCGGCTTTCTCAGGTGGGACCGGTCGGGCCGCGCGCTGCTCGTGTCGGATGCGCCAAGGCGGCCGGGCGGCCGCGATTTCGTGAAGCTGGCTGAAAAATCCGGCGCGCGGTGCTTCGAGGCGGACGGACTTTTGTGGATTGATCTGCCCGAGGCGGCGTACGCGGCGCTGCCGGACGGGCAGCCTGCGGCGGCGGCAGACGGAACCGACTTCGAAACGGCCGCGCTGCTGCGTTCGATTCTGCGAAGGCCGCCCGTCGGCTGCAAGGATTTGGACATCCCGCTGATGCGCGGCGCGCTGCTCGCGGCGGCGCAGGGCGGTGAGGCGATCCGGCGGTTCCTGCCGACGCTCCGCGAGGCGGACGCGGAGGCGCTGCGCACGGGCCGAACCGTGTCGGTGCGGGCGGCTGCGGCGGCGGTCGCGTGCGCGGCGGAACCTCGGAATGGGCCTTGAAAAGCCCCCTTTTCGGCTGAGTAGCGAATGAAACCCAGCCGCTGTCCGGCAAAGAAGCGGCCATCCCGCATAAACCCGCCCTGTCCTATCGCGCAGCGCGCGCGCATACCCTCTCCCGAAAGGGAGGGTGTTTTTTTGAGTGTTTACAACCGCGAGGCCGCGGTTCGATACGCTGAAACGTGGGCGCTGCGCCGCAACCCGCGCTATCTCGACTTTGAACTGCTGGGCGGCGACTGCACGAACTTTGCGTCGCAGTGCCTGTACGCGGGCTGCGGCGAGATGCGTTTCGGGCAGGACGGCTGGTACTATGAAACCGGGTACCGGCGCACGCCGTCCTGGACGGACGTCGATCTGCTGTACAACTTTCTTGTCGGAAACAGAGGCGTCGGCCCGCATGCGCGGCTGATTACGGCCGCGCAGGCGATGCCCGGCGACCTGGTGCAGCTTGGCCACGCAAACGGCGATTTTTATCATTCGCCGGTGATCGTCGCCGTCGCGCCGGACGAAATCTACGTCGCTGCGCACTCGTCCGACGAATGGATGCGGCCGCTGTCCGATTATGACCGGGAACGGACACGCTTCCTTCGTATAGAGGGGTCAAGCGAGGCATAGCGAAGAGGCAGCCGGGGAATCTTCCCCGGCCGCCTCTTCGGTTCTTTTCTATTGGTTTACGCGTATGTACCGGCGTTCCCTGCCGCTCAGTGCGAGATCTTGTCCTGAAGCTCCGCCTTGTTGGCGTCCCACCAGACGTTCAGCATAGCTTCCATGTCCTTGCCGCCCATGTCGTTGTACTCCTGCACGAACGCGTCCCAGGTGTCGATGGAGCGGGAGCCGACGATCATCTGAATGAACGTGTCGTTGACGAGATTGTTCAGTGTCGGGGCGTTGGCGATAAAGTCGGCGTTCGGGGGCATGAATGTCGTCGGATCGTAATAGATCCTGCCGGCGCCGACGTTTGCCTGCATCAGCATGAACTCCTGGTACAGCGTTTCGTTCTTGCGCACGCGGGTCTGCGAC
>JAVBOQ010000163.1:0-3184 GCA_031550455.1 Eubacteriales bacterium | reverse complement strand
AGCGATGGGATTCGATCTACTACCGCGCGGACGGCCATCGCGGCACGCCGGTCGCGATGCCCTGCGCGGAGGAGACACGCGCTGTCTGGCCCGCCGTCGCGCGCCTGTGGGCCGCCGCGGTTGCCGAGACGTTCGGCGATGAAGCGCCTTCGGAATCGCAGATCCTGACCGCGCTTTCGGACACCGCCCGCGCCAACCGGCTGACACACAGCCCGGCGGGCGTAAAATACGCGCTGATGTGGCTCGTGGAGCGGCTGATCGGCCGACCGGGTCTGATCACCTCGCAGATCACGCCGCGGTTTGTGCCAAAGGCCGACCTGACGAACGAACGGCGCCTGCCCTGGCGCGCGCCGGCGCAGCCGGACATACCGCGCGACGAAGGGCTGTCCGACCTGTACGGCGCGGCGGTGCGCCGCGCGGGCTCGCTGCTGCGCGCGGCAGCCGATTTTTACGACGGCCGGATCGACTGCGCGGCGCTTGCCGAAATCATTGGCAACGCCGGATACGATACCGGGATGGAGTCGAATCCGTAAAGCGTCTATATATGGACACAATCACCGGGAAGGAGGGACCGCATGGCGATCAAGCGGCAAAAGCGCGGCGTTTCCGTCGGGACAATCTCGATGCTGAGCATCAGCGCGGCGACGATTCTGACCGCGCTGGTCATCTTTTCCCGAATCTCCGGCGGCATTTCACAGATCTCGATCGACCCGAAGATGCTGACCGAGCCGATCACCATGCTGGCGCGGTCCATCACGAACACCGAGCCTTCCAACACCACCGACCCGTCCGCGTCAGGCGTCACACCGCAGGAAACCGCGCCGGTGCAGAACGAAATCCCGGCGATCGCAATCGCGCCGACCGCGACGCCCGCGCCGACACTTCCGCCGACGCAGGTGCTGACGCTGGCTGCGGTCGGCCAGCTCACGCTCGGCTCGGATCTGCAAAAGGCCGCGCGCGACGAAACCGGCGCGTTTGGCTTTGACCCGATGCTCGCGCCGGTCGCCTCCGCGCTGTCCGACGCAGCGCTGTCCATCGTCACGCTGCGCACCGGCCTGACGCGCGACAGCGGCTCGTTCGACACTTATTGCGCGCCTTCCGAAATTGTCGGCGCGCTGCAAGGCGCTGGGATCAACCTGTTCAACCTGGGCACGGATCGGCTGTTCGACAACGGGATGAAAGGCGTCACCGCGACCCGTGGCATCCTCAGCAGCCTTCACGCGGAGCAGGTCGGCGCGTATCAGACGCTCGAGGAGCGGCAAGCGCCGCAGATCATCGAGGTGTCGGGCGTCAAGGTCGGCGTGCTGTCGTACGTCGAGGGCATCAGCGCGGCCGGCAAAAAAGCCGCGAGTGAATCGGAAATCGCGAACGCCACGCGGCTGCTCGACCTTGCCGCCGCGACGGCGGACATCACGACGCTCCGCGCGCGCGGGGCGAACCTGATCGTCGTGATGGCGCACTGGGGCGGCCGCTCCGATACGAAACCGTCGCGCGACACGCGCGCCGCGGCGGACGCGCTGGTGGCGGCCGGCGCGGACATCATCCTCGGCACGAACCCGACGACCGTACACGAAATGGAGCGGCGCGCCGTCACGGACGCGTACGGCGGCACGCGTGAGGTGTTCATCGCCTATTCGCTCGGTAACTTCCTGATCGACGACACGCGCGACACGGGCGACATCACCGGCGTGGTTCTGCGGCTGCAAATCGAATGGAACACGCAATCAAACCGCGCCTCCATCCAGGACGCGTGGTACATGCCCACATGGATCATGCGCTGGAAGGACAAGGAGGGCGTCAACCGCTACCGCGTCGTTCCGGCGGGCAGCGCCGCGATCCCGGACGGCATGACGGACACCATCTACATCAACATGAAAAAGGCCTATCAGGCGATCATCAAAAAGCTCGGCGATCAGGCCGCGAGGCCGAGGATGGAGTGATATGATGGAAAGAACGCCAAGGGCATTGCCCTGTGGAAACCCTCCTTTGCCTCAGGGCAAGGGAGGGTTTTGGATAAGCGGAAATCTTTCCCTTTTCAGTCGAGCGCGGTCAGGTGTTTCCCCCAAGAGGGGATTCTTAAGGGCCAATGGCCCTTAAGCAGGATTCCAAAGGGCAGCGCCCTTTGGCGTCCTCACCTCCTTTTTTTCTACGTTTTCCTTGTCACGTTTTCCCCGCCCCCGCGTCTAACATACGAAGGCGGTGAGCTGCGTTGAAATTCGAGGCGATCTACGAGCGGTGCTATCGGCCGGTGTACCGTTTCGCGCTGTCGCTGTGCCGCGACGAGCACACGGCGGAGGAGATCGCGCAGGAAACATTCGTCAAGGCGATGGCCGGGTACCGTGACTTTCGCGGCGGCAGCGACGTGACGACGTGGCTTTGCCGCATCGCGAAGAACGTGTACTTCTCGGGCCGCCGAAAACGAACCGCGCTGCCGCTGGAGACGCTGCCCGAGGTTTCGGACGGGCTATCCGAAACAATCGCGGACGCGCTTTCCGACCGCGAGATGGCGCTGCAAATTCACCGGCATCTGCACGAGCTGGACGAGCCGTACCGCGAGGTGTTCACGCTGCGCGTGTTCGGCGAGCTGTCGCACGGGCAGATCGGCGCGCTGTTCGGCCGCACCGAGGTATGGGCGCGCACGACGTTCTACCGCGCCAAGACGCGACTGCAGGAAAGGATACGTGATCAGCATGAGTGAAAATCGGGAGATAAATGAACACCTGGAAACGATCGAAACCCGGGAGATGAAATGTGAAATCGTGCGGGACCTGATGCCGCTGGCGGCGGAAAACCTGTGCAGCGGCGAGAGCCGCGAGGCGGTGGAAACGCATGTCGGGGCGTGCGCGCCCGGCACGGACGTTGGGGGTTATGTGCAAAGCAAAACGCCGGTGGCGATGAAGCCGTCCTCCGAAACGGATGACATCACGTTCCGCAAGGCGTTCGGACGGATGATTCGGACCATTCGGTTCGGGCGGCTGCTGATCGGGCTGGCGATCGCGCTGGCGGCGGTCTATCTTCTCGCGTTCGCGGGCGACCTGCTATTTTGGCAGACGAACACACCGCTGCCGATCGCCTCGATGGAGCTATCCGTGATGCGTACGGAAGAAAAGATGATCGTTATTGAGTATGTTTTTGACCGCGAATACACTCGTTTGATGAGCCGTGTAGATTTTGAAGAGCGAAT
>JAVBOQ010000164.1:0-4307 GCA_031550455.1 Eubacteriales bacterium | reverse complement strand
AAGCTGTGCGCCGAGGCGGGCATCCAGCTTCTGTACCACAACCATGACTTTGAGTTCATCGATTTGTCGGGCCAGTTCGGGCTGGACTTCCTCTATGACGCGGTGCCGATCCGGTTCCTCAAGACCGAGCTGGACTGCTGCTGGATCAAGTTCGCGGGACAGGATCCGGCGGCCTACATCCGGAAGTATCAGGGCCGCTGCCCGGTCGTGCACCTGAAGGACTATGTTGGCCAAAAGGGCGACCGGATGCCGTACGCGCTGATCGGCATCGACGAAAAAGAAGACAAGAAGGTCAGCACGTTCGAATTCCGCCCGGTCGGGTACGGCTGCCAGGACATTCCGGGCATCGTCGAGGCCGCCATCGAATCGGGCGCGCTGTGGTTCGTCGTTGAGCAGGATCTGTCTGTTCAGAGAACGCCGCTGGAGGACGCCGCGCTGAGCATCGGCACGCTGCGCAAGCTCGGGTTATAAATTTCGCAATCAAACCGAAAACATACGAACAAAGGAGAAATGCCACATGCCCATCGGAGACGAGGTTCTGTCCAATTTCAAGCAATCCACGGTTGACGAAAAGGCCGAAACCGGCCGCAAGCTGAAAATCGGCATCATCGGCACCGGCTGGATCGCCGAGGCGCACATCGAGAGCTACAAGCGGCAGCCCGACGTTGAGGTCGTCGCGCTGGCCGACTTGATCGACGGTAAGGCCGCGAAGTTCGCCAAGCGCTACGGCGTCGAAGGCGCGCGCCTGTACCCGGATCATACGGCGATGCTCAAGGCCGAGAAGCTCGACGCGGTCTCCGTCTGCACATACAACATGGCGCACGCGGTTTGCACGATCGACTCGCTGAACGCGGGCGTCCACGTGCTGCTCGAAAAGCCGATGAGCGTCACGCTCGACGAGGCGATCGAGATGATGCGCGCCGAGAAGAAGTCGGGCAAGATCCTGTCCGTCGGCTTCCAGCCGCGCATGGACGAGAACATGAAGATGATCAAGAAGATCGTCGACAGCGGCGCGCTCGGCGAGATCTACTACATCCAGACCGGCGGCGGCCGCCGCCGCGGCATCCCGAACAGCACGTTCATCGAGCAAAAGACCGCCGGCATCGGCGCGCTCGGCGACATCGGCTGCTATTCGCTCGACATGGTGCTCAACGCGATCGGCTATCCGAAGCCGCTGACCGTTACGGGTTACACGTCCGACTTCTTCGGCACGTCGACCGACTATCAAAAGCCCGCGGACGCCGCGCGCTTTAACGTTGACGATTTCGCGGCTGCGTTCATCCGCCTGGAGGGCGGCATCATCCTCGATTTCAGAATCGCGTGGGCGATGCACCTTGACACGCCCGGCGACACGGTCATCCTCGGCAAAAAGGGCGCGCTGCGCATCCCGTCGACCGAGTGCTGGAACGGCACTGTCGGCGGCCCGATGACGCTGTATTCGGACGTCGCGGGCGAGCGCGTCGAAACGGTTATCCCGGTCATCGAGAGCCGCGGCCCGGGCCTGTTTGACCGCAAGATCCGCTCGTTCCTCGACGCGGTGCTGACAAACGGCGAAGCGCCCGTCCCGACCAGCCAGATCGTATACAACCAGGCGATCCTCGACGGCATCGCGAAGTCCGCGAAGCTCGGCCGCGAGATCGAGATCAAAGTGCCGGAGGTCTGAGGCGGCGGGAACGCCAGGAGGCTCCGCCTCCCGGACCTCCGCCAAAGGGCCGTCGCCCCTTTGGAATCCCTTCTTTGCCAGCGGGCAAGGGAGGGGTTTTTTCATAATAAAAAGCCTTCCCGCCGTGAGGCGAAAAGACTTTTCTTTGCTTATTTCTTTTCTTCCGAAAAGAAAGAAGACGTTCCCTCATATCATCCCTACGGCACCTGCCGAATGCTCCCCACGCCCTTGACCATCCTCCGCCCGAACCATTTCAGCCGAACCCGCCACGAGGATGACTGCCACACCGCGCGGTAGCACGCGCGCGCGTCGTCCGTCTGCGCCGGGTTCGAGCCGAAACGGCCGTACCCAAGCAGCGTCACCGCGTCCGCGATGCCCGTAAACCCGCAGGATTCCGGCAGCGTGCCGCCAACGCGCGCCGCGAACTGGATCGGCGACTCGCTGGGCTTGGGCGGCAGGCCCCGGGCGGTCAGCAGCCCGAGCAGCGCGCGGTACCACACCAGCAGCCGGTCACCGTCCGTTTTCGCCGCGCGCCGGACGACCGTGTCGGGCCTCGTGATCCATTCGCGCAGCGCGCCGGCGGCCGAAAGCGCGATCAGCAGCAGAATCACCCACCAGGCATTGCCGCCGCCGCGCCCGTCCGGCTCGTCGCCGTCCGATGGGTTGTCCGTCTGCGGTTCGTCCTGCTGGTCGGGCGCGTCGGAAGGATTCGGCGACGGCGAAGGCTCGGCTTCATTGCCCGGGCCGTCCGGCTGGCCGGTCGGTTCGGGCGAAGGCTCGCCGCCCTGCGGCTGGTCGTCCTGTTCATCCTGCTCATCGGGCGCGTCCGGCGTATCCTGCGGCTGGTTGTTGTTCTGGCCGTCGCCGCCGGGACCCTGGCCCGGCGTCGCGTCAAACGCGATCCACCCAAACCCGTCGAAATACACCTCGGCCCACGCGTGCGCCTGCATGCTGGTCACCAGCGCGACGCCGCCGGAGGGCTCCGCGAGGTAGCCCTCGACGTACCGCGTCGGCAATCCGGCCAGCCTGCAAAGGATCGCCATTGAGGACGCGAAATAGGTGCAGTAACCCTTCTTGCCGATCAAAAGAAAGTGGGACACGAAGTCCTGGTTTTTGGGCGGCATGGAAGGGATCAATGTGTACGAATAGTTTGTCAAAAGGTAGTTGCGGATCGTCTTGGCGATTTCAAGCGGTGAGTCCGCGCCTTCCGAGAGGCGCTTGGCGATCTCGCGCACATCGGGCGCGACCGCGTCCGGAACGTTCAGGTAATTCGGCAGGTCGCGGCGCTCCGTCTGCGCCGCGCGCTCAAGCAGCGCGGGCAGCGCGGGATCGTCGGGGCTGACCGCCGCGCAGGTCAGCGCGTAGCTGTCGCCGGCTTTCAGGTCACGCGTGACGAATACCTCGCTGGAGGCGCTGAAGTAGGGCACCAGATCCATCGGCATGTTCAGCGACTTGGTGCGCAGCGGCACGAACAGCGTCGACGCGCTGTCGACCTGCATCGTGATTTTGACCGGGAACGTGTCAAACATCGGGCTTTGCCGAATGGCGTCCTCGGGCCGCTTTTCGTCAAACAGCCCGGCGCGCGTGCCCGCGTACCTGGGATCCGCGAACAGATAGCGGCGCGAGGCGAGCGTGTCATTCCAGCTCAGGCCGTTGTAATCGTTGAACACCACGCCGCGAAGAAGCACCGTGCGCGGCGTTTCGACGGTCATCACCGGGCGGCTGGTCACTTCTGCCGGGCCGCCAAGCTGGTCGTCGAGCGGCTTGTACCCGTCGACCTGAATCGAATACACGCGGCGCGGTTCGGTGAAAAACAGCGTGTCCGCGATGAACGTGCGCACCCGTTCGGCGAAACCTTCAAGCGCGGGCGACCGAAAATGCATAAGCGGCGTCACGCAGACCGCGATCAGGACGGCCAGAATCGACGCTGCGACCGTGCTGCCGGCCGGCGTCTGCGGGTCGGACGACCGCGCGAACAGCGCGCCCAGGGCGCACAGCGCCGGTGTGAACAGCCAGATCGATTCCGCCTTGCCGGAAAACCATACGACGAGCACGGTGACCATCGTCAGCGACAGCCCGGGATAAAAGCCCGCGCTCTGCTTTGCCATCGACACGCCGGCCAGCGTCAGCAGCACGCCGGACAGCAGCGCGATCTGTTGCCCGTAGGAAAGGATCGACTCCGTACCGCCCATTGCGGCGTTGACGATCGCCTGAAACAGCGCCAGGTACCGCGAAAGCCCGCCGTTTGGCAGCAGCGCGGCGGCCAGCGCGATTCCGCCCAGGCAGAACGCGATCCAGCGCGTTTTCCCGCCAAGACCGGCCGCGGCGCATACCGCGGCCGTCGCGACGCACCACAGGGCCGCGCTGTCCGCGCCCTGCACCGAAAAGGCGTGCAACACCGGCAGTATGAGCCCCAGGGAGAGCGCCGCGCCGATCAGCGCGGGCCATAGCGCGTCTGCGACGCGCGGGCGCAGGTTCTTGAGCATCGGGCCTCCGTGTGGGGTGAGGATTGGGGAAGGGGAACGCCAAGGAGGCGCTGCCTCCTTGGATCCTCCGCTTCCGGGCCTTAGGCCCTTAAGAATCCCTTCTTCAGGGTGAAGCATGTCGCATGATCCATCCCGCCGTGAGGCGAAAAAGACGGGAT
>JAVBOQ010000296.1:0-3320 GCA_031550455.1 Eubacteriales bacterium | reverse complement strand
GACGCTCCGCGACGCCATCTCGTTGAGCACCAGCGTATCCTCGACAAACAGATCCGGCGTCACCGGCAGCACGCCGCCCGACGACGGCACGAGCACCGTATCGCCGCTGAGCAGCCCGCCCGTGAACCGCGCGCGGCGGATCGGCTCGGCCTTTTCAAAGATCAGGTCGTACGCCTCGATACCCTCGGGGCAGGCGTAGGCCTCGTGCGCGCCCGCGCTGTAGTACATCGGCGCGCCGCCGTTGTTTTCAACGATCGTCTCGGCGATCAGCGACAGGCCGTCGAGCGTGTACCGCGCGCGGAAAACGTACTCGAACGAATAGTTCGCGTCGCGCGCGGCGTCGCCTTTGAGCGCAAACGTTACCGATTCCGCGGTCTTTGCCTCGACCTCAAACATGCGCTCGCGCGCGAAACCGTGCCTGGAAAGCGCGTACGCCCGGCCGCCCAGCCGGTATTCGCCGCCCTTCAGCCCGCCCGCGACCGGAAACAGGATCGGCGCGTGCTTCGGCCAATGTATGCCGTCGCCCTGCCAGATCCGCTCCTTGCCCATTTCGTCCTGCAGGCTGATGATCTCCGCGCCGAACTCGTTGATGGTCGCGCTGAGGTAGCCGTTGTGTATCGTAATGAAACGCATTAAATCGCCTTCTTTTGCTGTTTGCGCATAGCATACCGCGAAGGCGGCCCGCCGTCAAGCGGGTCAGAACTTCCGCCCGCTGGACGGCACCGGGTCGCCGCCACCCTCCGGCTGCGCGCTTTCGGTGGGCGCGGGCGGCGAAAACTTGTCAACCATCACCGAGCCGCTGATCGACTCAAATGTAAACCGGGCTTTGCCGTCCCCGTAGAGGATGCTGCGGTGATTCCGTATCTCGGCAAAACTGCAGCGCAGGCTGCCGCTGACCGTGTCAAAGTTGGCCGTGAAGCCGCCGTTTTCGGGCACGGTCACGGTGATCTGGCCGCTGACAGTTTCCGCGGACAGCGCCGTCGGCATCGAAAGCGCCTTGATCGCCATCGCGCCGGACACGCCTTCGAGCGTCACCTTGTCAAACGCGCCTTCCGCGTTCAATCGCCCGCTGACCGCCTCGGCGTCCAGCAACCGCGCCAGCGCGCCGCGCACCGTGGTTGCGCCCGAGACATTCTCCGTGGAAATATCGCCGAGCGAGACGTTAACGTCCTCGATGAGGATGTCCGCGGACACGCATTCAACGCCGACCGACGCGAGCACCGCGTTCTTCGGTACCAGCACCTCCAGCGCTTTGGACGGCACTGAGAACGACCCGAACAGGCTTCTGACCGACGCGCTGGGCCGGATGGACAGCACGCCGTCCTGCACACGGTAGTGCAGCATCTGATTCTCCGTCAGCGTACGCGACGCGGTCTCCCGAAACGTGATCCGGTCGCCGTCGTACGCGCGCACGGTCACGGAGCCGCTTTCCCAATGGATGTCGATCCGGTCGATCCGCTCCGCGGAAGGCGCCGGCACGTTCGCCGGCCTGTACGAAGACGCGTTGTCATATGTGTAAGAACGAAACAACGCGCCGCCGAAGGCTGTGAAATCCCCGAAATCCAGGAATCCGCCGTCCTGCATGCCCGCGACCGTCGCGGCGGCGAGCATGACCGTGACCACGGCCCAGACCAGCGTTTTGCGAATCACATGCTCCATCTTCGTCACCTACTTCCCAAAGCCCTTGAAAACGCTCAAAATCATCTTGCCAAACGCGGTGCCCACCAGGAACAGAAGCCAGGTGATGTGCCACGCGCCGCTGTGAAAGCTGACGATGAAATACGCGCCGGTGATGAACGACCACATCGCGCCGTTGATCAGGCCCTTGACCTGCTTTCTTTCGGGAGAAGCGGCGGCCTTGATCAGGTTGATGACCGCGGAGGCGTAGACGAACACGACCCAACTGAGGTGCCACGCGCCCGTTCTGAAGCTGAGCAGGAAGAAAAACGCGGTCGCAAGCAGCCAGAACCCGCTCTCCAGGCTGGCCAGCGGCGTTTTGGTCTTGCCTTGCGCGGGCACGCAGTCCGGCAGGCGGCTGCGAAGCACCGCCGCGAACACCATGAGCGCCGCGCCGGCCGTGATCAGCGCCAGCATCATCGCCCCGGCAGGCCCGCCCGTCCGCGCCACGTAGCCGATCGCCGATGCGCCGACGCAGGCGACGCCCGCCGCCGCGACCCAGACCAGACGCCGCCACGCAGCCGCCATCGCGTCCGCCGGGCGGTACGCCGGCCCGCCGTCCGCAAACGTGTCCGCCTCGCAGTCGTCGCCCAGGCTGTCGACGACAAACTCCGCCCCGGCGGGTTCCGCCGTGGCAGCGGGCTCGCGCCGCGCGGATCTTTCCGCCCTTTTTGCGGCGCGCTTCGCGCCGGGTTCTCCCTTGGTCAGCTCCGCAACCAGTTCCTCCACGTCGCCGATGCTCGCCGAGGCGATGCGGAACGCGTCCTCCTCGCTCTTGCCCTCGGCGCGCAGATCGTTATACTTCTCCATCAGGTTCTGCACCATTTCTTCCTTCAGTTCAAGCGTCTGAAGCGAATGCGGCGCGTCCTTGAAGAGATCGTCTATCAACCTGATAAACCTAATCTGCATCTGGTTCATCCTCCCCGGCGATCAAGGTGTCGATCAGATCCTTGGCCAAATCCCATTCGGCTTTCATCCGCGCGTATTCCCGCCTGCCGCGCGGCGTAATCGCGTAATACCGCCTGCGCGCGCCGCTGCGCTCGTCGCCCCAGTACGAGGTGATGCACCCGGCCTCCTCCAGGCGGCGAAACGCGGTGTACAGCGTGGCTTCTTTCATTTCAAACTGCCCGGCGGTCTTTCCCTGCAGCGATTTGTTGATCTGGTAACCATAGCCGTCCCGGCCAAACAGGTGCGCCAGGATGATCGTGTCGGTATGGCCGCGAATCAGGTCCGAAGCGATGGACAAGCGCTCGACCTCCCTTCTCCAAGGTATATGCTATCATGCGTTACCTCGCCTGTCAATGTATGTCGAGATTAGAGTTTGTTAAAAACGCAGATACAAAAGAATCCCTCCCTTGCCGTGCGGCAAAGAAGGGTTTCTTAAGGGCCGATGGCCCTTAAGCGGGGATCCAAGGGGCGGAGCCCCTTGGCCCCGTCGTCCCTCTGTTACGCCTTTTCGAACTGATCCTTGCCGGCGCCGCAGAGCGGGCAGGCGAAATCGTCGGGCAGGTCTTCGAATTTGGTGCCGGGTTCAACGCCGTTGTCAGGATCGCCGACCGCCGGGTCGTACGTCCAGCCGCAGAGCACGCATACATAGGAATCCATACGCAGCCTCCTTTATTGCCGGGATGTGCCTTCCGAAC
>JAVBOQ010000124.1:0-9685 GCA_031550455.1 Eubacteriales bacterium | reverse complement strand
AACCGGTGCGCCACTGGCGAAAAGGGTCCACTCGGCGCGGACACAGCCCGGGTTGTCCGGATCGAACCGCACATCTTCAAACGGCCCGAGGCGGTACGATGCCAAAAACGCCTCGGACTGCTCGGCGGTCATCCTGGCCGCGTCGCCAAACGCCGCGGCCTCGTCGGTCTCGATCACGGAAAGGTCTACCTGTATGCCGTCCGGCAGGAACGCGGTGAACACGCCGCCGTTGGCCGCCCAGTCGGCCAGCAGCGCGTCCTCGTCCGCGCCGAGGGATTGAAGCAGCGCGGTCTGCCCTTCCAGTGTCTCGGGCGCGAGCACCGTCCAGCCCTCGGGCGGCGCGAACGCCACGCCCGCGCCGAGGAAATGCCAGCTTTCGGCGGACGCCGCGCCGGACAGGCACAGCAGCGCGGCCAGCAGCATCAGGCACGCGCGTTGTAAGCGTCGGTTCATGTTTCATCCCCCGCGTAACAGGCGGTGATTTCGCCAAAGAAAAGCGTATGGTAGTCGCCCGCCGGGTACACGCGGTCGGCGAGCGCTTTTTCCGTCCCTTCGCGCGTGAACGCGTTTTCGGACAGCAGACGGCACTCGAGCACCAGCGCGCAGCCTGGGATCACCGGCGCGGAAACCGTCCGGGCGGCCAAAGGCGCGACGCCGATCGCCCTGAACTTGTCGCCGTCGCGTCCGGTCAGCGTTCCGGCCTGCCGGAGCGCGTCTTGCATCGTCCCTTGGGCGGGCACGCAGACGGTGAACGCCTTTTCCCGGCGCAGGATGTCGTGGGTGAACCTTTGCGGCCGGACCGGCGCGAGCATCACATCCCGCTGCCAGAAATAGGTCAGTCCGCCCCAGCCGATGGTCATCACATTGGGCGTTTCGCCGCCGACGCACAGAAAAGCGCCGCCGTTCGAAAGCTGCGCCGCGATCAGCGCGGCGGCGGCTTCATGAGAAATCGATGTAAACATAGTCCCTCCTTGTCTGCATGACAATAATGGAACGATTTTCACTTCAAAAATCGTTCCATTGCCGCGGAAATTGTGGTAACGAGAAGGGACGCCAAAGGGCTCTGCCCTTTGGAATCCCTTCTTTGGGGCAAGGGTGTCTCCCTCACTCCGGAATCACGGGCCCGACCGAGAGATCCCAGTCCTTGAGCGTCTCGTACTCGCCGCCCAGCGCGATGAACTCCGGCGTGCCGGCGATGGGCTGGAACTGCGCGTGCAGCATCAGCGCCGAGGCGGGCATCCCGGCGTCGATGGCGGCCTTCAGCGCCTCGATGCAGCCTGTGTCGTCGCCCTGCTTCATTTTCAGGAACGCGCGCGTCGACTCGGTGGAGATGCGGTCCTGTATCAAATCGGCAGACGGATCGCCGTCGTGCTCCGCGATGTACGCGTCGGCCTTGCCGATCGCCTCTTCCGCGGCCGCGAGGTCGCCCTCGAAGATCAGCGCGTACGCGTAGGACGCCCAATCGTCGCCGGTCGCGTTCTTCACGTTCGATTCGATCCATTTGAGGATCATGGCCGATCCGCCCTCAAGCCCGGCCTGCGCGCGCAGTCCGCCTTCCCAGAAGGCCAGGTTGCCCGCCATGAACCCGTATTTGGCCTTGAGCGCGTCAAACGCGGCGACGGCCTCGGCATAGCGGCCGGACATATCCTCCAGCAGCACGCGCGCCGCCATCGTGTCATACCAGCCCGGGTATTTGCGCTCCATTGTCCCGACCGTCTCCGCAAGCCCGTCCAGGCGGCCTGCGTCCGCGTAGACAAGCGCGACGTAGTGCAGCGCCCGCGGATCGTCGTACGTCATTTCGTCGCCCTTCGTGAACGCGCGGGCAGCCTCCAGCAGGTTGCCCTCGCGGCTGTACGCGCGGCCGAGCGAGATGTACTGGTCCGCCATCGTATATTCGCCGGACAGCGCGAACGCCTTGGCGAGCCACGCCTTCGCGCCTTTGACATCGCCGAATCCGTCCAGCCGGACGTCGGCCGCCTGGACGTAGGCGTAGGTGTAATCCGGCGCCTCTTCAGCGAGCGCGGAGAAGGTGTTGCCGGCGTCCTGCCATTCGGCCTTGTCCATCAGGATGAGGCCGTGCAGCATGTCCGCGTACGTTTCGTCGAGCGGCGCGATCTTCGCGATGACGTCCATCGCCTCGTCATACCGTTCGAGCATCATCAGCGCGCCGGCCATCAGACCCAGATAGTCGACGGATTCCGGGTCGCGCCGGATCAGCGATTTGGCTTCCTCAACCGCCCGCTTCGGGTCAAACATGTTCCAGAGCGCCAGCGCGGCGCGGTCATACCAGAGCGTATCCGAGCCGCCGGATTGCAGCATCGTGTCGATGAGCCGGGACGCCCGGTTGAAGTCGCCGGACGCCTTGTACGTGTAGTACATGCCGTACAGGCCGTCCATCGTCTCCGGCCAGCCCTTGTCAATCTGGGTATATGTCTTGAGCGCCTCGTCGAAGCGGTAGGTGTCGAGCATCAGCATCCCGCGCAGGTACATGGCGTCAAAGTTCTGCGGCGAGTCCTCGAGCAGCTCGTCCAGCGTCGCGAGCGCCTCGTCGTACCGCTCCGCGTAGTACAGGAGCTCCGCCTTCTGGTACCTGAGCTGTTCAAAGTCCGCCGCGCGGTCCAGCTCGTCCTGCACCAGCGCGATCGCCTCGTCGTACCGATCGTATGTGGACAGGATGCCGCTGAGCAGCTTCACCGCGGCGGTGCGCGTTTGGCCGCCCGCGGTGCGCAGCGCGGTGCGCAGCAACTGCATGATTTCTTCGTCATGGAGCATTTCGGTGTCGGCGTCATAGATCAGCATCGCGGCGCTTGTTAAGATATCCGCGTTGTCCGGCGTCAGCGCCGCGGCCTTCCTGGCCAGTTCGATGCAGTCCCCGTAGGCTCCCTCGTCGTATGCGTCGGCCGCCTCCTCAATGAGGAGCCACGCCTCCTGTTCGGGCGCCTTCGGGTCGCCGTTCTTCGTTTTTTCGTCAGTACCCGGCACGGTGACCAGCGGCTTGACGGTCGTGGCCGGCGCGCCGGCCGCCTCTTGTTCGCCCGCGACCGGCGCGGTGACCAGCGGTTTGACGGTCGTGCCGGCGGCAATCGAAGCGCCCGGCAGCAAGAGAGCGATGATGAGCAGCGCGATCAGGGCTCGTTTCATGAATAGCACCTCCCCGGGGATTGCCCGGTTATTTGGATCGGTCAAACGGGTCTATGCAAGCCAGGCCGCCCACTCGTCCGGCGCATAGCCGACCGTCGCGAGCTTCCCGTTGCGTACGATGGGCAACCGGATCCGCCGGGGATCCGCAAGCAGCGCGTCGAAAACCGCGGCCTCGCCGGCGGAGAACCGCGCCGGGCATTCCTTCCAGGCCAGCGACTCCGTGTCGATCAGCGCCGTCAGGCCGACGCGCGCCCGGACGGATTCCAGTTCCTTCGCGCCGAGCTTCGCGCGCGTCAAGTCGATCATCTGCACCGGTGTCCGCCGTTCGCGGAACCAGCGCTCGGCCTTCTGCGCGTCGAAGTTCTTCTTGAGGAAATAGATCTGGATCATGTCAGCACGCGAGCCGCGCGAGCGCGTGTGCGAAAATGCGGACGTTCAGCATCAGCTTGTCGATGCCGATGTGCTCGCCCGCCTGATGCGCCAGTTCTTCTTCGCCGGGAAAATTGACGCCGAACGCGACGCAGTTGTCCATCGAGCGCGCGTACGTGCCACCGCCCATGGCGATCGTGTACGCGGGAAGCCCGGTCTGCGCCTGGTACACCGACAAAAGTTCGCGGACGATCCAGCTTTCCGCGGGGACGTGCAGCGGCGCTTTGTAGCCGACGACTTCGACGGCGACGCCCGCCTCGCGGACGCGCATGCCGATGATTTTCGCGATCATTTCGTGGTGCATCAGCACCGGATGGCGGATGTCGATCACCGCTTCCGCGCGGCCGTTTTCAATGCGCAGAATGCCCAGGTTCATCGTCAGCGGGCCGGAAATCGCGTCCGCGCCGTCGACGCCGAGGCCCTTGCCGGTGTAGTCAAGGCCGATGCCCCGCGCGAGGCACTCGATGAACGCGCGGCTGCCGCCGCCCGCGCCGATCGCGTCGAGCGCCAGCAAGAGCTGTCCGGCCGCGTTTTTGCCAAGCGACGGCATCGCCGCGTGGCCCGCGACGCCGACCGAGGTCAGCAGCGCCCGGTCGCCCGGCAGCGCCTCCGCGGTGACCGAAAGCCCGGTCGCGCGCAGCGCGGCGTTCAGCGCGGGGACGTCCGCGCAGCCGATTTCGGCGGTCGCAAGCCCCGGGATCACGTTCGCCCGCTCGCCCGCGCGCGCCGAATAGACCGGAACCGCGGCACCTGCTTCGCCCGCGATTTCGGCCGAGAGCCGAATCTGCTCAATGCCCTTTTCGGTGTTGATCACCGGGTATTCGGCGTCCGGCGAAAAGCCGAAGTCGGGCATTTTCTCGTGTTGCTTGTAGTGCCGGATGTCGTCCCAGCCGCTTTCTTCGTCGCAGCCGAGGATCAGCCGGATCTTTTTTTTCGGTGTGTAGCCCGCGTCCAAAAGCGCGCGCATCGCGAACAGCGCGGCGACCGCCGGGCCTTTGTCGTCCGTCGTGCCGCGGCCGTACAGCTTGCCCTCGGCGATGTCCGCGCCGAACGGATCGACCGCCCAGCCGTCGCCCGCGGGGACGACGTCCAGGTGCGCCAGCATGCCCATCGTCTCGGGCCCTTCGCCGATCTCCGCGTCTCCGATGTATCCGTCAAAGTCGCGCACGCGGCAGCCCAGGCGCTTCGCGTCGCCGAGCGCCTCGTTCAGCGCGTCCCGCACCGCCGCGCCGAACGGCGCGCCGGGCAGCGGCGCGGCCTTGACGCTGGGAATCCGTATCCATCGCCGGAGCGTGCCGACGACGTCGTCCCGGAGCGCTTCCACCGCAAGATCCAATTGATTTTGCATCCGAGCATTCCTCCACTGTTGGTCGGAACCGTTATGGCCAGTATACCATCTGAATGGAAACGCGTCAAATGAAAAGGCGCGAAGAAGGCGCTAAATGGGTTTGGCGCTTCGCGTCCCTTCACCGCCTGACCGCGACCGCGATGTCGCGGACGATCGACGCGTCCACCCGGTGCGCCAGTTGATCGTACGGCGCGTCCGTCAGCGGCGCAAAGCCGCTCTGCGCAAGAAGCGCCCGCATTTCGGACGCGGGAAAAACCAGAATGTTCCAGGACAGCGCCAGCACGCCGCCCGGCTTTAACGTCGTCCGCCACGCGGGCAGGCACGCGGACAGCAGCGCTTTCGGGCTTCTCGCGAGGTCGCCGCCCGCGATGTTGCCGTGCGCCACGCCGTACGGCAGGTCGCCCGCGACGATGTCGAACGCGTTCTTGCCAAAGAGACGGTCGGCCATCTTCGAATCGCCCGCGACCATCAGCCATTCGCCCGGCGCGTCGCGCAGCCCTTCCTTGTCGCGCGCGAACGCGAACCGCCACGCCTGCGCGCCGAACATCGTCTCGTTTTTCAGCTTGTGCTTCCATTTTTCGGTTTCAAGGTATTTTTGGAAATAATTCGCGGCCTCAAGCGCCGCGCGCTTCACGATTTCAACGCCCGCGGCGTCGTAGCCGCGCATCAGCGCTTCGAACAGGGTCGTGCCCTTTCCGGCGACCGGGTCGAGCAGCCGCGGCCGCCCCGCCGGAACGGTTTCGAGCGACAGCGTCGCGATGTGCAGCATCAGCCGCGTGAACAGCGCGTTCGTCTTGCCGGTGTATTTGAGGATCGCGCTGAGGCTTTCGCCAAACGGCGCGTCGCGCAGCGGCGCTACGGGCCGAAACAGCTCGCCCTCGGCCTCAAACAGCGCGTACAGGCACGACAGCGCGGACAGCCGCCGGATGTCCGCGTCGGGCAGCCGCGCCGCCGCGTCGAACAGATACCAGCGCGCGCCCGCGACCGTTTCCGCGCGCGGCACGGCGCAGGATGTGGACAACCGCCGAAGGCACAGCGTCAGTTCCGCCAGCGACAGGCATTCCGACGCGTCAAAGAACACCGACGAAACGCCGGGATGCGGCAAAATGGCATAAGTTGGCATGGTTTTGCACCTCACGGACAGGATACATCAAACGGCGGAAAGGGGCAAGCAAAGGCGCAAAAAAACCAGCGCGAAATCACTTGCAATGATTCGCGCTGGCAAAAAACCCCGCGAGCCGGCGCGGGGTTTTGCTGAAGAAGCAGGGGAAGGAACGCCGGGACTCTGTCCCGGGCCCTGCCAAAGGGGCTAAGCCCCTTTGGAATCCCTGCTTTTTCGCCTCACGGCGGGTCGCTGTTCTGGTCATGCGTTTGCCCTGCGAAGCAGCCCGCCGCCAGTTGTCACTCCTTTTTCTTCCCGATCATCCCGAGCGTCGCTTCGCTCGCGCCGCGCTTGACCTTTTCCCACGCGGCCTTGCCGCCGCCGGTCTGCAGCAGCGCGAACGCGCCGATGCCGAACGCGACGACCAGAACGACCCAGAAGATGCCCGTGCCCGCGCCTTTGCTGTCCGCCTTGCGCTCCGCGCCGCCGGCCGCGCCGCTGACGCCGCCGTACAGCGTGTCGTGCAGGACACCGCCCATCAGCGAAGCCGAGGCCATCGCGCGGTCCTTGTCGAGCGTGTGGGTGCCGAACTCCAGCAGGATCGCGTTGCTCATCAGATCCTGGTTGTACGTGCCTTTGCCGATGAAAATATCCTTGATCAGCTTCGGGTACTGCTTGTCGGCGACGGCCTTGATTTGCAGCGCGAAATCCTTGTTCGCGGCGCTGTTCTGGTTCGACCGGCCGACGAGCAGGCGCACCTTGCTGGCCGCGTCGCCGTCGATCGTCACCTTGTACTCGTCCGGGTCGGGAATGCCGTCGCGATGCACGTCAATGAGCGCGTCCGGCATCTTTTTCATCAGCTCGACGGCGGTCTGCCTTGACCTGCGGTACGCGCCCGCGTCGTGCGGTACGTGCTTCGATTCGTCCAGAACGACCTGGATGCCCTGCTCTTCGAGCGCCTTTTTCAGCGTCTCGCAAACGTCATAGATGCCGCCGTGGCCGTTCTCCGCGCTCTCCGAGCCGTCGGAGGGAATGTAGCTCTCGTCGCTGTGCGTCGAATACATCGCGATCAGCTTGTCGCTCTCTCCGCCCGCGCCGGATACCACGACCGCCGCCGGCGCGTCCAGCCAGTTAACGTCCGGCATCTGCTGCGCGCCTTTGTGCGCGGCGCGCGCGGTTTTTGCGGCCTCGTCGACCGACTCGATTTCATAGCGCTGGTTGTCGGCACTGATGTACTCGTCGCCCGGTTCCACCGCGCCCGTGATGCGGAACAGCACCTCATCGCCGTTGAAGAAGACCGTGTACACGCCGTCCGACTCGCCGTCCGCAGGCGCGCGGAGCGGAATCGCCACCAAAAGACCGGCCAGTAGCAGGAACGCGATTCTCTTTTTCACCGCGCGCCCTCCTTCCGGCGGCCGCGCACGGCGCGCTCGATCAGTTCGCCGACGAATTCGGCAAGCAGCACCGCGATCAGGCCTGACAGCACAACCGCGTCGAACGCTCCGGCTGTGCCGAGGTTCAGCACGGCGTCCACGCCGTTCGCCGCGTTGTACACGCCGACCAGCACGTCCGCCAGCAGCATGCCGACGACCGCGCAGACGAACGCCGCGCGGCGCGAGCGGCTCAGCACATAGGCAATGACGCCCGCGGCAATGCCATAGGCGTAGTTCGGGTCGATGACGATGCTCTCCGGATCGGCCGGCATCAGCAGGCTGATCAGCCAGACCGCGGCCGCCGTCAAAAGCGCGCCGAACAGTGCCCGGAACACCTCCAGCTTTGTGTCGGCCTTGATCAGCACCCACACGCACAGCGCAAGCGGAACCAGACACCCGCCTACGCCGATGCGGACATTGCCAATCGGGATCGCCGGAATCAGCCCGCCGATGAAAATGGCCGCCATCGCGGCGACCGCCATTTTGTCGCTCAAATGCAACCGGTCCAGCACGCGCTGGCCGACGCCGAAGATCACCAGCAGCGACAGCACCAGCAGCGCAATCATGCCAAAGGACATTCGCACACCCCGTTTCAAGCGTATTCGAGGTTAGCTTTGCCAGCCCGGCGCGGAGTATACGCAAAACGGTTCTGCGCGGATCGGTTTTTTTGTTGACATCGCGCCCGCCGCGTGCTATTCTTTTCGCGGATCAAAACTTCATATGTCACTCATCCAGAGCGGTGGAGGGATTGGGCCCGATGAAACCCGGCAACCGGCGCGAACGCGTGCGGTGCTACTTCCCACGGCGCACAGCGCCGGCAGATGAGGCGGAGATACTACAAGCCGCGATGCCCTCTGCGAAGCAGAGGGTTTTTTGCGCAAAGGAGGAACTACCCTGTGAAAACCTACTTTACATCCGAATCCGTCACCGAAGGACACCCGGACAAGCTATGCGACCAGATCTCCGACGCGGTGCTCGACGCGATTCTCGCGAAGGATCCGACGGCGCGCGTCGCCTGCGAAACGGCCGCGACGACCGGCCTTGTGCTGGTGATGGGCGAAATCACGACCAATACCTATGTGCCGATCGACGAAATCGCGCGCGGCGTGGTGCTGGACATCGGCTATGACCGCGCGAAATACGGTTTCGACGGCGCCACCTGCGCGGTGCTGACGTCGGTACACGAACAGTCGCCCGACATCGCGCAGGGCGTCAACGCCGCGCTCGAAACGCGCGAAGGCGAAACGACCGACGACCTCGGCGCGGGCGACCAGGGCCTGATGTTCGGGTTCGCCTGCGACGAAACGCCGGAAAAGATGCCGCTGTCGATCGCCCTGGCGCACCGCACGGCGCGGCGGCTGGCGGAGGTCCGCAAGACCGGCGCGCTGCCCTGGCTGCGCCCGGACGGCAAGTCGCAGATGACGATCGAGTTTCAGGACGGAAAGCCGGTGCGCGTCGAGGCCGCGCTGGTATCGGCCCAGCACAACCCGGAGGTGCCGTACGCGACGCTGCGCGAGGGCATCATTGAGGAAGTGATCAAAAAATCCGTTCCGGCGCACCTGATCGACAGGAACACGCGGTTCCTGGTCAACCCGACCGGCCGGTTTGTCATCGGCGGGCCGGGCGGAGACTCCGGGCTGACCGGCCGCAAGATCATCGTCGACAGCTACGGTGGCGTCGCCCGCCACGGCGGCGGCGCGTTCTCCGGCAAGGACCCGACGAAGGTCGACCGGAGCGCCGCGTACGCCGCGCGCTACGTCGCGAAGAACATCGTCGCCGCGGGCCTCGCGAAACGCTGCGAGATCGCGCTGTCGTACGCAATCGGCGTCGCGCGGCCGCTGTCGTTGCGCGCGGAGACGTTCGGCACGGCGGAAGTGCCCGAATCGGTCATCGAAGCCACCGTTCGCGAGGCGTTCGACCTGCGCCCGGCCGCGATCATCCGCATGCTTGACCTGCGCCGCCCGATCTACAGGCAGACCGCCGCGTACGGCCATTTCGGCCGCGACGACCTCGACCTGCCCTGGGAGAAAACCGACCGGGCTGCGGAGCTCCGGCGGATGGCCGGATTGTGAGCGCGGCAAACGCGTAACCTATGGTTGGAGGCACCAAAAAAACACGATTTTAGATGGAAGTTCGAGAAGCCTCAGCCTCTCGAACTTCCCGGTGAGCCGCTCGGGTTCATGCACAAGCCCCAGGAAGGTTCTTAAGGGCCAATGGCCCTTAAGCGGGGAT
>JAVBOQ010000050.1:0-6093 GCA_031550455.1 Eubacteriales bacterium | reverse complement strand
GGCATGCGCACGTTCCTGTCGAACATGAAGCCGGACAGGTTCGAGGACATCATCGCGGCGATCTCGCTGTATCGGCCCGGCCCGATGGAGTCGATCCCGCGCTACATCGAGGGCAAGAACGACCCGACGAAGGTGCGCTATCTGCACGAAATGCTGCGGCCAATCCTCGACGTGACGTACGGCTGCATGGTGTACCAGGAGCAGGTGATGCAGATCGTCCGCGACCTGGGCGGCTATTCGATGGGCAGAAGCGACCTTGTCCGCAAGGCGATGTCCAAGAAAAAAAGGGACGTGATGGCGCTGGAGCGCGTGTATTTCATCCACGGGCTGGTCGAACACGGCGAGGTCGTCGTCCCCGGCGCGGTGCGAAACGGCGTGCCCGAAGAAACCGCCGCGCGCCTGTTCGACGAGATGAGCGCCTTCGCGTCCTACGCGTTTAACAAGTCCCACGCCGCGGGCTACGCGATCATCGCCGTGCAGACCGCGTGGCTGAAGCTGCACCATCCCGTGCCGTTCATGGCCGCGCTGATGAACAGCGTGCTCGGCGCGGCGGAAAAGATCGCGCTGTACATCCAGTATTGCCGCAAACACGGCATTCCTGTGCTACCGCCGGACGTCAACAAGAGCCGGCGCAAGTTCAGCGTCGACACCGATCCGAAAACCGGCAGGCAGGGCATCCGGTTCGGTCTCGGCGCGATCAAGGGGACCGGCGCGCACGCGGTCGACGCGATCGTCGCGGAAAGAACCGTCGGCGGGCCGTTCCGGGACATCTTTGATTTCGCGCGCCGCGCCACCGACGAACGGCTCGGCAAGCGCGCGGTCGAGAGCCTGATCCGCGCCGGGGCGTTCGACGCGACCGGCGCGCACCGCGCGCAGCTTTTGTATGTGTACGAAAAGGCGATGGACGGCGCGGCGCAGGTGCGAAAGCGCAACGTGTCCGGCCAGGTGTCGCTTTTCGGCGGGTTGGCGGACGATCCGCTGGACAGCGCCGCGCCGATGCTGCCGGATCTGAAGCCATACACGCCGCGCGCGCTGCTGACGATGGAAAAAGAGATGACCGGCGTCTACATCTCCGGTCACCCGCTCGACGAATACCGCGAAACGCTCGAAGCGATGACTTTCTCGACCGCGTTCGTCGACGAGCTCAAGGACGCCGAAGACGGCGGGCTGTCGTTCGACGGGCGGCGCGTGCGCCTCGGCGGCATCCTGACCGACACGCGCTCGAAGGCGACCAAGGCGGGCGCGATCATGGGTTTCGTGATCCTCGAGGATCTGACCGGGCAAATCGAGGGGCTGGTGTTCCCGCGCGCATGGGAAAAATTGTCAGGCGAGCTGACGCCGGACAAGGCGGTCGTGCTGGCCGGGCGATTGTCCATCCGCGAGGACGAAGGGCCGAAGCTGGTCGTCGAAGAAGTGTACCCGCTTGAAAAGAACGCACGCGGGGAAGCGGTTTCGAGGCCGCCGGAACCGCCCGCCGCAGCGCCGCCGAAGCTGTACCTGCGCGTCTCAAACCGCGACGCGATGAACGAGGCGCTGCCGATGCTCGCGTCGCAGCGCGGACAGTCGCCGGTGCTGTTCCGCGTCGATTCCGAGAATATTACGCTGCGCGCGCCGGAATGCTATTGGTGCGACCCGGACGGCGACCTGATGCAGACGCTGTCCGGATGCTTCGGCGCGGCGAACGTGCGGCTTGTGCGCGGCGGCGAAGGAGGCAAGCCGTGAACCCGCTCGATTGGGCGATCCTCGGCCTTTCGGCGGTCACGAACGTTGGCGCGTTCGTTCTGATGGGCGTCGACAAATGGAAGTCAAAGCGCGGCGCGTGGCGCGTCAGCGAGGCGACGCTGTTACTTTGGTGCGCGTGCCTCGGCGCGCCCGGCGGCTGGCTCGGCATGCAGACATTCCGGCATAAGACGCAGCACAGGAAGTTCACGGTCGCCGTGCCATTGATGCTCGTTTTGCAGATCGCGCTGGCGACGGTGTACGTGGTCAGGTGGAGGTAATGGGCGTCAAAAAGCCGATGGCTAATGTGCGTCCCCTTTGCGCCGTACGGCGTGAAGCGGTTTCGCTTTGTTATCAACCCGCCCGAAGGGCGGAGGAAGGGTTTCCAAAGGGGCCAAGCCCCTTTGGCGGAGGTCAAGGAGGCGGAGTCTCCTTGCGTCTCCACTCGGTGCTTCCATGAACAAACTGTCGTACCTCGCGTCCCGCCTTCGCCGGATGGACTGGCGGGCGATGCTGCGCACGGCGCGGATGCTGCACAAGAAAACCGGGAAGCCGACCGCGTGGCTGCTGTCGGACATGGCGCGCTGCGCGACCCGCTACGGCGCGGGCTATGTGGACTACAAGATCGCGGAGATGTACCGGCTGACGCCCGAACAGCGGGCGACGGTGATCACGCGCGCGGTGTCAAACCGGATCGTCGCGAAGATGAACGACAAGGCGTACTGGCATTTTTTCGACGACAAGGCGGAGTTTAACACGCTGTTCGCGGACGAGGTCAGGCGCGGCTGGATTGATCTGCGCGCCGCGACGCCGGAAAGCCTCGCGGCCTGGGCGGACGGGCGCGGCGACGTGATCGGCAAACCGATCGACGGCTCGAGCGGCGTCGGCATTCAGAAATTCAAAAAGGGCGCGCTGCCGTCTCTCGAGGCGCTGCGCGCGCAGGGCATCGGGCTGCTCGAGGATCTTGTGATCCAGCACCCGGCGCTGTCTGCGCTGTGCCCCACCTCGGTCAACACGATGCGGATCGCCACGATGCTCGGCGACAAGAAAGAGGGCATCGTCTATGCGAACCTGCGCATCGGCAACGGCAGCGTCGTCGACAACGTCGACCAGGGCGGCATGGCCGCGCCGATCGACCTCGATACCGGCCGCCTGAAGGGCGTCGGCGCGGACAAAAAGGGCAACCGGTTCGAAAAACACCCGATCACCGGCGTGACGATCCGGGGCTACCAGCTTCCCTATTGGAAAGAGGCCTGCGACATGTGCCTTTCCGCGATGCGCAAGGTACCCGAGCTCCGTTTTGTCGCCTGGGACGTCGCGGTCACCGCGGACGGGCCGGTGTTCATCGAGGGCAACTCGTTCCCCAGCCACGCGGTGCCGCAGTTCGCCGCGCATTACCCGGACGGCATTGGGATTCTGCCGAGATTCCGGGAGTTTATTGATTTTTAGGGAGAGAGACGGGGGAACGTGTTCTTTCTTTTCGGAAGAAAAGAAAGAACCAAAGAAAAGTCTCTTTGGGGTTCCGGGTTTCCCTTGGCGCCATGCTTACCGCGCTTCCTCTTTGTTTTCTTTTCCTGCCACAATCTTTTGCCCGTCGTACGCGGCTTCCACAATCCCGCCCGGCGGGCACACGAGAAACGCCTCTTCATCCCATGGGCCCGAGACGAGCTTTTCTAGAAACGACATATCGCCGTCGTACGCTTTGGTTGTCCAGCCGTTTTCCGCCGCCATGTCCCGAGCGATGCCGAGGTGCGCCGGGTCGTCGCGCACCGGCGAGCGGATGAACGCGCACGTGGTATAATGCTTCTTCCAGGCGTATTCCTGTTCGATCAAAAAATCGGCGTTTTCCTCGCCGTAGTCCTCCGCGTACCGGTCGCGCAGCGCTCGCTCGTGCGCATGGCGCTCTTCGGTCGTGCTGTAGCAGGTTTCGATCCAGCCGCCGTTTAACCAGAACGTGCCCGTGTTCTGCTCGAACAATGAAAGGTAGCGCCGCTGCGACCCGAGAAACAGCGCGATACAGTCGTCGCACCGTGGGATCACCAGCGGCAGGTCGCCGTTTTTGAGCCCGACGACGCCGTTTGAGCACAGGCCGTACCCGAGCGCGATCGCGTCCGGTCTGTGTTTCAGCGTGCCGTTTGCGACCTCCGCGTAGACGCGGTCAAGCGCTTGCTGCAGCGTATCGCGCAGCAGCGACGGCGTATCGTGCAAGCCCTGCGGAAGCCATGTGATGTCAATGATGTTGCCGCTCGTCGCGGCCAGATGTGAAAGTTCCCGCGTCAAAACGCGGCAGGCCAGCACATGTACGCGCATCGGTTACCTCGTCTTTTTTGTTAATATGTCTTTCGTTTCCCGCCCTGTGATGAGCCGCCGCCCGTCTGTATACCCTTCCTCGCGGCCAAGCAGTTCCTCGATCAGCCGCGCGCGCAGCGCTTCGACGCGCGCACTGGCGCTTTCGTCGCCGATCGCGTCGTGCGTCTCGTCCGGATCGCGTTCAAGGTCAAAGTACTGTTCGCGGCCGGACTGTGAGTACCAGATGAACTTGTCCTTTTTCGTGACGACATAGTGGTTGGAAAGCGCGCCGAACGCGTGCTCGCCGTGCAGCGCCGCGCGCCAGTCCGCGCCGCCGTCAAACAGCGGCACGGCGCTCTGGCCGTCGACGCCGTCGGGTATGGCGACGCCGCAAAGGTTCAGCAGCGTCGGCATGATGTCGCGCAATTCCATGACTTCGGACACGACGCGGCCCTTCGGCACGCCCGGCCCGGCCAGCAGCATCGGCACACGCGCGCTGCCCTCGTACGGCATTGCCTTGCGGAACAGGTTGTGGTCGCCGAGCAGCTCGCCGTGGTCGCCGGCGAACAGAACGACCGTGTCGCCCCGGACGCCGTCCGCTTCGAGCGCCTTGAGGATCCGCCCGATCTGGTGGTCGACCTGCGTGACGCATGCGTAGTATCCTTGCTGCGCCTGCTTGGCGTATTCCGCGTCCGGAAAGCCGAACAGCCCGTCGAACCGCGTCGCGCCGGGCGGGGCTTCCCAGTCGCCGCCGGTCTTGGGCGGGCGCAGGTTCATGCTCCGGTAAGGCGTCCAGTACGCTTCCGGCGCGTCCAGCGGCGGGTGCGGCCGGACGAACGATACGGTCAGGAAGAACGGGCAGTCGCGGTCGCGGCGGCGCAGGAAATCGATCGCGCGGTCGGCTGTCCAGCGCGTCGGGTGCAGCGCCTCGTCGTACGGCCAGGGCCGCGCGGGCCAGCCGTTGCATTCCAGGCCCGAATCGCCGATCGCCTTGTGCCCGAGCCCCTGCAAAAAATGGCAGTAGTCGTCCGCCACGTTCTGGTGCTGATAATACGGCGTTTCGTTCGACTGGTAGCATTGCAGGAACCCGTCGTGCAGGTCGACGCTCTCGAAACCGAGCCGCGCGCGCGGCGGATGCACATGCATCTTGCCTGCGCAGTGCGTCTGGTACCCGGCGCGCGTGAAACAGCCGGGCAGCGTCTCCGCGTAGTCCCAGCGCGTCAGATCGCGGTAGCCGACGCGCCCGTGCCGCCGCTGCGACATGCCGGTCAGGATCGCCGCGCGCGCGGCGATGCACGACGGCACCGCCGAGTACGCCCGGTCAAACCGGACGCCGTCGCCGGCCAGCGTGTCCAGAAACGGCGTGCGCACGTCCGGGTGGCCGTCAACGCCGAGGCAGTCGCCGCGCCATTGGTCGGCGAGGAGGAGGAGGACGTTGGGGCGGGAGGGCATGGGATCAGTCCTTTCGGTGGTGGTGAGGGGAAGAAGGGGGACGTGTTCTTTCTTTTCAGGAGAAAAGAAAGAACCAAAGAAAAGCCACTTTTGACCCAACCCCCGAATGGGGTTTCCAAAGGGACACTGTCCCTTTGGTCAGGGTCTGGGGCTGAAAGCCCCAGCGTCCCCTCCCTCTACTTCGCCTCAAACCACGTCTTCCCCGTATGCACATCCGCGACCAGCGGCACTTTGAGCGCCATGACGCCTTCCATGCACTGCTTCAGCAGCGCGGCGACGCGGCCGGCCTCGGCGGCGGGCGCTTCGACGATCAGTTCGTCGTGTACCTGCAGGATCAGCCGCGCGGCGAACCCGCCTTCCGCCAGGCCCTCATGCACGCGCACCATCGCGACCTTGATCAGGTCGGCGGCCGCGCCCTGCACCGGCGGGTACATCGCGGCGCGCTCGCCGAACGACCGGATGTTGTAGCTTGCGTTGGCGAGCTCCGGCAGCGGGCGGCGGCGGCCCAGCAGCGTCCGCGCGTAGCCGAGCGCTGTGCCGTCGGCGACCGCGGCGTCCATGAACCGCTTGACCCCGGGATACCTTTCGAAGTACCGCGCGAGGAACGCGCCGGCCTCCTTGCGTGTGACGCCG
>JAVBOQ010000159.1:0-9447 GCA_031550455.1 Eubacteriales bacterium | reverse complement strand
GACCGTTGGCGGCAACATCCGCACCGTCGACGATTTCGACCGCGTCTTAAAGTGCGGCGCGGACAAGGTCAGCGTCAATTCCGGCGCGATCGCTGATCCGTCGCTGATCGAGGCCGCCGCGCGCAGGTACGGCAACCAGTGCGTCGTGCTGTCCATGGACGTGCGCCGTGTGGACGGACAGTTCCGG
Source organism: Eubacteriales bacterium (assembly GCA_031550455.1). Classification (GTDB taxonomy): domain Bacteria; phylum Bacillota; class Clostridia; order Christensenellales; family Aristaeellaceae; genus Avichristensenella. The sequence goes on along the minus strand of JAVBOQ010000159.1, from coordinate 9,260 downwards.
CTGTTCGCCAGAGGCGGGCGCGAGGATACCGGCATCGACGCGCTCGACTGGGCCGAGCAGGGCGTCCGGCGCGGCGCGGGCGAGCTGGTCGTCAACAGCATCGACACCGACGGCGTGCGCGGCGGGTTTGATCTGGAAATGTTGCAAGCGGTCTGCGACCGCGTGTCGGTACCCGTGATCGCGAGCGGCGGCGCGGGCAACATGGCCCACTTTGTCGAGCTGTTCACCAAATGCCCGGCCGTCGACGCGGGGCTTGCGGCGTCCATTTTTCATCTGAAGGAAGTCGCGATTCCGGATTTGAAGGCGTATTTGAAGCAGAACGGGGTTTTAGTACGGTAGAGAAAGGGTATGAGTGGGGGAACGCAAGGAGGCTCCGCCTCCTTGACCTCCGCCAAAGGGGCTAAGCCCCTTTGGAAACCCTGCTATTTCGCCTCACGGCGGGCGGGGTGATCGATACAAAGCCCAAGGAAGGGATTCTTAAGGGCCAATGGCCCTTAAGCGGGGATCCAAGGGGCAGAGCTCCTTGGTGTCCGTCCCTCAAGACCCCCCAAACAGGAGGATACTGCCCATGAACCTGAAATTTGACGCGGACGGGCTGATCCCGGCGGTCGTGCAGGACGCCGACACGGGCCGCGTGCTGACGGTCGCGTACATGAACCGGGAAAGCCTCGACATCACGCTTGCGGAGAAGCGCACGTGCTTCTTCTCGCGCTCGCGGCAGGCGCTCTGGCGCAAGGGCGAGACGAGCGGCAACGTGCAGCACGTCGTCCGCGTGACGGCCGACTGCGACGGCGACGCGCTGCTTGTCGAGGTGCGCCGGGAAGGCCCGGCGTGCCATACCGGCGCGGAAAGCTGTTTCCACAATGCGATCGCCGACGAGGGCGGCGCGCCGTTTACGATGGACGCGCTGTTCGACCTTGTGCAGGGGCGCAAGGCCGCGCCTAAGGAAGGCTCGTATACCACCTACCTGTTCGAAAAAGGCAAAGAAAAGATCCTCAAAAAGGTCGGCGAGGAGTGCGCCGAGGTGCTGATCGGCGCGATGAAGAACGACCGTACGGAAACGGTGTTTGAAATCGCCGATGTCGCGTATCATCTGCTGGTGCTGATGGCCGAGATGGGCATCACGCCCGACGAGGTTCGCCGGGAGCTCGCGAGGCGGCATGTGGTGGATCACAAGGTCAAGCAAGAGACGATGAAGTAGGGGCGAGGGGAACGCCAAAGGCAACACCGCGTAAAGAGCGTGCGCGATTGTGCGGTGTTGCCCAAAGGGCTCTGCCCTTTGGAATCCCGCCAAAGGGACAGTGTCCCTTTGGAAACCCCTTCTTGGGGTGCGGGGACGGTACGTCTGTTTCCTTCCCGTAACGAGGCGAAAAGGCAGGGGCCAGGGGCGGAGTCTCTGGTGACCCCTTGCCATGAAAAGGAGGATTTCCATGAATCATTCCGTCAAATCATTCTTCGCGGTTTCCCTTTCCCTTCTCCTTGTGCTCTCTGTCGGCCTTGCCGCCGCGGAGACCGCGACCGAGAAGCTGACCGTGCCGGTCGGGGCGTTCAAGGCAATCAACACGCTGACCGGCGAGGAAGTCACCGAAGCGATTTTTCAAAACGCCGAGGTGACGCTGCTCAACCTCTGGGCGACCTGGTGCGGGCCGTGCGTATCGGAGCTGCCTGGCCTGGCGAAGATCGCGGAACGGTCGGGCGGCCGTGCGCAGGTGGTCGGCGTGCAGCTCGACGCGGTCGTCAGCGAGCTGGATCTGAACCCGGAGAAGCAGATCACCCTGGACGCGGAATTTAAGGATACGGGCGACCTGTACGCGTCCGACCGCGACCGTTGGCTGGCGATGGTGGCGCGGATGATCGAGATGGACGCCGTAAGCGGCGGCCTTCTGGACGACGCGGACGCGATCGACGGCGGCAAGACGCTGTTTGAGAACATGAAGGCGACCTACGTGACGCTGAAACCGGACATGTACCTGATGCTGCTCGCCATGTACGCGCAGGCGATCCCGACGACGCTCGTCGTCGACAAGGACGGCAACGTCCTCGAAGAGATCGTCGGAAGCCGCACCGAGGAACAGTGGCTGAAGGTTGTGGAGGCGCACTACGGTGCTTAAGTCCGTGGCAAAAAACAGGTTTTTCCCGATCGCGCTGATCGCCGCGGGCTGCGCGATGATGGCGTTTGGCGTGCTGCGCGGGGAGGCCGCGACCGTTTTGAAAAAGGCGGTCAGGATCTGTATGGAGTGCATCGGCATTGGCTAAGAAGCATCGCGCGCAGGCGGCGCGACACGCGTTCCAACTGCTGTGGGCGGCCGCGACGAACAGCTTTTTCGCGGGCTTTGCCACCGGGAAAATATATACGGGCAATCTGAAATCGGTGTGCGTGCCGGGGCTGAACTGCTATTCCTGCCCGGGCGCGCGCGCCGCGTGCCCGATCGGCGCGCTGCAGGCCGTGATCGGCGACCGGAAGTTTCAGGTTTCGCTGTATGTGTTCGGGTTCCTGACGGTGGTGGGCGGGCTGTTGGGCCGGTTCGTCTGCGGGTTTTTGTGCCCGTTCGGGCTGGTGCAGGACCTGCTGCATAAGATTCCTTTTCCGAAAAAAATCCGCACATTTCGGCTGGACAGGCTGCTGCGGTATCTGAAATATGGGATCCTCGCGCTGTTTGTGATCATCCTGCCGATGTTCGCCGTCAACCCGATCGGCATGGGCATGCCATGGTTCTGCAAGTGGCTGTGCCCGGCCGGCACGCTGGAGGGCGGCGTGCCGCTGGTTTTGATGGTGGATGTCATCCGCGCGGCGGTCGGCTGGTTGTACGCGTGGAAGATGGCGCTGCTGATCGTCTTAATCGTGTTGTCGGTGCTGATCTACCGCCCGTTCTGCAAGTACCTCTGCCCGCTCGGCGCGATATACGCGCTGTTCAACCGCGTGTCGCTGTGCCGCGTCAAACCAACCGAGGCGTGCGCCGAATGCAAAATGTGCGCCAGGCCGAACGGCCCGGAATGCATCCGGTGCGCCGGCCGGCCGAGGCTGAGGAGTGATTTCCGTGCCCGCAAAACCGCAGCGGAAGGCGAACCTGCCGCCGAAGATTCTCCCGCCCAACCTGCCGGATGAGCCGGAAACGCTCACCGCGCTGACGGACGGCGTCGCGGCCGCGATCGCCGCGATGGACGACGTTGAGGACAAAAAGTTTGTTTCAGCCGCGATACTGTCGCTGCGCGCGCGCAGGGCCGTGTTTCGCGGCTGTTTCTTTGAGCGCTGCGCGTTCGGCGAGAACGACGTGTCCGCGTTTGAGTTCCTCGACTGCGCGTTTCGCGGCTGCGACCTGTCCGGCATGCGTCTTGACGGCGCGACGATCCAGCGCGCGACGTTCACCGACTGCCGGATGACCGGCCTGTACCTGCCGGACGCCGCGCTCCGCCACGCTGTGTTTGACAACTGCCGGATGGATTTCGTCAATTTCGGCATGGCGAAGCTGACGAACGCCGCGTTTCGCGGTTGCGACCTGAGCAGCGCGTCGTTCGGGTACGCGAAGTTCGACGGCGTGGTCTGGGAGCGGTGTAAACTGCACCGCGCCGAGCTGTTTCAAACGCGGCTTTGCGGCATGGACCTGACAACGAACGAGCTCGACGGCATCGTCCTTGGCGACCGGCGCGAACTCGAGGGCGCGACCGTGTCGGCGGCGCAGGCGATCGGCATCGCGGCGCTGCTGGGTGTGAAGGTGGAGGGATGAGGAACGGGGGGAGGGACGCCAAAGGGCTCTGCCCTTTGGAATCCCGCTTAAGGGCCTTAGGCCCTTAAGAATCCCTTCTTGGGGTTGGTAGTTATTTGTTTGCTTTCCGCCGTGAGGCGAAAGGGCAGGGTTTCCAAAGGGGCTTAGCCCCTTTGGCAGGGTCCGGGACGGAGTCCCGGCGTTCCCGCTCCGCGCATTCACCGTCCCTTGCAACGGCGCATAGGATGCAGCGTACTACCACGGCCGTGTCTTGCGGCGGCGGTAGAAAGCCGTAGGGAGGGAAATCTATGAGCCAAGTCGATACATACCATCCTGCAGAGCTGCCGTCCGACGCGGTCATGACGCCCGCCGCCGAACCGTTTCCCGAGGCGCACCTTGCCGCGCAGCCGGAGCTGTCACAGAACGATCCCGCGATGCAGCCCGCGCGGCGTCCGGTGGGCAGTTACTCGCTCGAACGCCTGCGCAACCGGTCGCGCGGCATCCCCAAGGATCTTCAATGGGTCAGCACCGAGCATTCGCCGATCAGCGCGCCTTCCGCCGCGCGGAACGAAATGCCGCGGCTGGAGAGACCCGCGCGCGCGCCGTTCAGCAACGGCGAAGCGCTCAAAATGCTGATGCGGTCGGCCGCGCGCGGCCAACACGCGCCGGCGCCCGCACTGACGATGACCAACCCGCCGTTTCAGGTGCCCTCGCAGCCGCAGATGCGCGGCGCGCTGCGTCAGGTCGTCCGCGACGCGCAGCAGCCGGGACTGTGGACGGGCGGGGGCAGGTGAGCAAGGAAAAGCGCCGGGAGGCGAAGCCTCCCGGCGCGGCATCCCGCCCCCTTTCCTGTCAAACCGTTCTCCTTTGCCCTACCCGTTTTTATCTTACCAACTCTCCTTGTTCCTGCTTCTGATCATTTTTGAAAATGCTTTGCCCGCCTGTCGCCGCTCCTGCGACGTCATCCGCCGGGCCTCGACGAACCGCGCTTCGCGCCGCTGGTCCAGGTACTGTTCCCAGCGGTCGGGCGGCAATCCGCCGGTTTCCAGCGCCTTTCGCACCGCGCAGCCCGGTTCCGTTCCGTGTTTGCAGTCGCCGAACCTGCACGCGGCGATCAGCGCTTCGATGTCCGCGAATTGCAGCCCGATGCCTTCGTCCGCGTCGATCAGGCCCAGCTCGCGCATGCCCGGCGTGTCGATGATCATCGCGCCGGAGGGCAGGCGCAGCAGTTGCCGGTGCGTCGTCGTGTGGCGGCCGCGCGCGTCGTCTTCGCGGATGGCGGCGACATGCATCAGCGATTCGCCCGCCAGCGCGTTTAACAGGGACGACTTGCCCACGCCGGACATGCCGAGAAACACGATCGTCTTGCCCGGCGCGATGTACGGCGCGACGCGGTCAAATCCGAACCCGGTGACGCTGCTGACCGCGAACATGTCAACGTCCGGCGCGGCGAGACGCACTTCTTCAAGCCGCGTTTCGAACGATTCGCAAAGATCCGCCTTCGTCAGCACGACAACCGGCGTGCCGCCGGAAGGCCGGGCCTGCGTCAGGTAGCGCAGGATCCGCTTGACCTTGAAATCGCGGTTCAGCGACGACAAAATGAACACATAGTCAAAATTCGCCGCGACGACCTGTTCGTGGATCGTCTTGACATAGCCCGCAGCGTGGCCGGACAAATCGGCGCGGGCGAATTTGCTCCTGCGCGGGAGCAGTTGCGCGATCGTGGCGCGGCCTGCCGGGTTCTGCCGAAGCAGCACGAAATCGCCGACGGCGGGGTACCCGCCGGAGTGCGCCGTCTGGTGATAGAACGCGCCGGACAGCACCGCGTCGACCTCGCCGCCGTCTGTGACCGCCCTGTACTGGCCGCGCTGTTCCTCGATGATCCGTGCCGGGATGAGCCCGTCCGGCATGTCCGGACAATCCAAGAGACCGAAATCCTCCAGTGGAATCAATGCCTTTCCTCCTTGTACCAATTCAGTCCGTATGGGCGCGGAAACGCCGCGAACGCAGCAGCCTCTGTCGAGACTGCCCGCCGCGGCGTTTCACCTTTTCAGGAAAAACAAAGGATGCGACCGAAATCGCATCCCGCGTAAGCAGATGAACGATAGGGTACTGTGTGCGGCGCGCACGCAAACAAAGGGCCTCGCCCTTCGGATCGCTCCGCGCCAGTTATGCGGTTATGATGTTGCCACCAACCTGACCGACATCCAACAACACACCCCTTTCGTCTTTGCGGATTGATAACCTTGTGCAGTATACCGCATCGGCAAAATGCTGTCAATCGCGGAATTTCCGCTGCGAACCAAGAACAGTCCCCGTTGTGTAATGAAAAACCATACACAATAGGAGGATTATTTTGTGTCCGTAAACTTCAAGCACATCGGCCGGAGGATTAAGGAAATCCGCAACGCGAAAAATATGTCCCAGGCAGAGCTCGCGGAGCAGATCGATATGTCTGTACCGTACATAAGTCTGATCGAAACCGCCGCGAAAAAGGCAAGCCTTTCCACGCTGATTTTGATCGCCAACGCGCTCGGCGTCACGGTGGACGCTTTGCTCAGCGGCAACCAAACCAACGACGCAGCAGCGTACTGTTGTGATTTGATTTGTCTTATCAATGACTGCAATAGCTACGAAAGGCGTATCATCTTCGAAGTGGCGACCGTAACCAAGAAAAGTCTGCGGGAGAACAGTTGCCTTCATCCTCATTTCGAGGAACCAAAAAATATTGTTTGAGAACATTAACCGGCGGTAAAGCGGTTTACCTTCAGTGAGTTTTCTTTGCGCGGAACCCTCCGTATCATACCGGTATTCTACTTTTTCAGGGGGATGTGCAATGCCGGACAATCAACCGCCGCAAAAAGATACCGAAACACGAAAAGTAAAAATACGCGCGAAATATCAAGGCGCGATTCCTGATGATGTTGATGTTATCCCGGCGACTCCGCAGGAAAACTTTTTTGAGGACGACAACGAAAAGCGGGTGGCTTTTTACGTCCGTGTATCCACCGACGATCCACGGCAAACATCATCATTCGAGCTTCAAAAAGGTCACTACACGGAAATGCTAAGTCGGCATAGAAGCTGGAGGCTGGTTAATATTTATGCCGATGAAGGGATTTCCGGAACATCGCTGAAACACCGCGACGCATTTGTGAGAATGATTGCCGATTGCAAAGCCGGTAAAATTGATTTAGTCGTGACGAAGAGCGTTTCCCGTTTCGCCCGCAATGTTGTTGACTGTATCGGGTATGTTCGGCAACTGGCCGCCATACGGCCGCCCGTTGGCATTTTCTTCGAAATGGAAAGCATCTATACGTTGAATGACAGCAGCGAGATGAGCCTTTCGTTCATGTCCACATTGGCGCAGGAAGAGTCGCATAGAAAAAGCAGGGTCGCCAACGACTCCATCGAAAAACGCTTCCGGCGCGGGATATTTCTGACGCCACCGTTGCTTGGTTATGACCAGGACGAGGACGGCAGCCTCGTGATCAACGCGGAAGAAGCTAAAACCGTTCGGCTGATTTTCTTCATGTACCTGTACGGATATACCTGCCGACAAATAGCGGAAACGCTTACCTCTTTATCGCGGAGAACAAAGAAAGGTAACACCGAATGGGCGCCCGGTTCTATATTGCAAATCTTGCAAAACGAGCGTCATTGCGGCGACATCCTCGCCCGCAAGACGTGGACGCCAAGTTATCTTGACCACTTGGCACGGAAAAACCGAAACAATCACAACCAGTATACAAGAAAAGGTAACCATGAAGCCATCGTCTCGCGGGATGATTTCATTGCGGTTCAACGGCTTATAAGCAACGCCAAGTACGGAAACAAGGGAATATTGCCAGAACTGAAAGTTATCACAGAGGGCGCGTTGAAAGGTTTTGTCTCGATCAATCCCCGCTGGGCGGCGTTCAGCGCCGACGATTATCGTACGGCTTGTGAAAGCGTATATGATGAAACAGACAAAACGGAACCCAAGTCCCTGGAGGTGGAGGCGCAGTCCGGTGATTTTGACTTGCGCGGGTTTGAGGTTACTCGGTCCCAATTCTTCGACACAGCCCGAAAATTGTGCGTTACGTTTTCGACCGACAATATCTGGTTCAGCACAGAATGCATTCGAAAATTCAAGAAAGAGCTTTATATGGAAATGTTGATTCATCCCCGCGAGCAACTGCTTGCGGTGCGTCCCTGCGCCAAAGCGTGCAGAAACGCCGTCAGATGGGCGAAAATCAACGAGGTGAATTACAATCCGCGCGACATCAGCGGCGCGGCATATTTGCGTACGTTACATGAAATATTCGGCTGGAATCCCGAATTGCGATATCGTGTTCGTGGCGTGCGCAGGCAAAAGGACAATGAATCTGTCGTCATTTTTGACATGAGAGATACCGAGATATTTATTCCCGACATGGCAACCGAAAGCTGTTTTAACGACAATAACCTTCCTGTCAACGTAAACCCCAGGAACACAGTTGTGGCGTTTCCTCCGTCATGGGCGGGAAACTTCGGCAATAACTTTTACCGGCATTCACAGGCGCGTGAACTGGCGGCCATCGACAAGGACGGTATGTGGAATGTCGCGGTGGAAGGCCAATCCTACAATGACAAACCGGATATCAACGTAACCTGCACGGAAATCATTGCGAGCAGCATTAAACAAATCATTGCCGATATGGAGCAAGGGGGCGCCGAGGATGGACACGGAATACAAGACGACTGATGCTGAAGAAACTGCGGACGGCAAATCCGTAGCGGCATCGCAGCCCGAGGAAGTTGTACAGGACGAATCCTTCAGCTACGATGGATACCAAGTGGTTCGCGGCGAGTTTTTCGCGCACCTCCGTGAGCCTTCGATTACATTCAACAATTATAAGGTTTCTTTGAATACCGCTTGTTTGAACCGACTCCCCGACGTGGACTATGTGCAGATTCTTGTGAATCAGAATGAACATAAGCTCGTCGTCCGTCCCAGCAGCGAAGATGAAAAGGATTCTTTTGTTTGGTGTAGCATGGGCGAAAAAAGGAAACCGAAGCAGATCACCTGCCGGGTTTTCTTCGCCATGATTCTCGATTTAATGGGCTGGAACCCTGATTACCGCTATAAGCTGCTTGGGAAATTGATCCGCAGCGGCGTTGATTATCTGTTTATATTCGACCTCACCGCTATGGATATTTTCCAGCGCTTTGTAGTCGATGGCGGTAAGCCTGAAACATCCCGGACGCCCGTATTCCCCGTAGAGTGGAAAAATCAATTCGGACTGTCGGTTGAGGAACACCGAAAACGGTTGCAAGTCAATATTTTTAAGGGGTACACGGTGTTTAGCGTGAACAACGAACCAACGGCAGAACCAATAGCCAATACACAGGAATCGCGCAACAAGGAGGAGAATGGTCATGCGTGACAGCGCCGCCCGCCCGGCCATATTGATTGACTTGAAAAAAGACAGGATACGGATCTACAAGAGAACGCTCCATTTCATAGGCGATCCGGAATATATTTTGCTGCTTGTAAACCCGGAAGACCGAACAATCGTCATCCTTCCAAGCGAC